>CAZYYP010000006.1:23484-38905 GCA_964651695.1 uncultured Gaiellales bacterium
AATGGGATTGCCGCCGGTCCCGACGGCAATTTGTGGTTCACGGAAGGGGCAGCCGACCGAGTCGCCCGAATCGGCTCGGGTGTCAACGTCGTCGTGCGTGCCCCGGCGGTCTACGGCGCCGGACGCGTCGGCGAGCGCGCCCTCTGCGACCAGGGGGCGTGGAAGGCGAGTCTCGACATCGGGTCGTACGCTTTCCAGTGGATGCGTGACGGCCTCGACGTGGCCGGGGCCACGGACGTCGCGTACACCTCGCTTGCGGCCGACGAGGGGCATCAGCTCGGCTGCCGCGTGACCGCGAGTCCCGCACACCAACTGGCGCTCTACTCGGGTCTCAGCAGCGCGATCACGGTGGCACCGCAGGCCGTCGGGCCGGCGGGTCCCCCAGGAGGCGCCGGCGGGCAAGGCACGGGTGGCCCAGCCTCCACCGGTGCAAACGGCGTCGCCGGGGTCGGCGGCGTCGCGGGTTCCGAGGGCGCCGCCGGGGCGCGCGGTGCTGCGGCGACGGCGGTCACGACCGCCGTGCTCCTGCACTCGCACGTCACGACATCGCGGGGCAAGCGCTTCCTGATCCGCTACCTGGCCGGCAAGGCCGCCAGGCTTGTGCTGACGGTGCGCAAGCGCAGCGGACAGACGGTCGCGCGGCTCGGCAGCGTCACGACGCGCAAGGCCGGTCGCGGCAGCATCGGTGCGCGCCATTCGCTGGCATCGGGGAGCTACACGCTCGTGCTCACCGTCGTCGGCGCAACCGCCGCGCGCGTCGTCGACGTGGTGCCGCTGACCGTCCGCAAGGCATGACGGATACGCGCTGCAAATCCCCCATTCCCAGCGGGGACACAGGAATCTCTGGGGGTAGACTCAGACGACACTGGTTGACTGAAGAGGTATCGGCCATGCAGCCAAGGGAGAGCAGTGACCGACGAGCAACATCGACCGAATCGCAAATTCCGCCTGATCCTGGGTACATTGGCCGTCGCAGTCGTCGTCAGCGGCGGCGCTGCCTATGCGGCATCGCGGGACGACTCGCCGCAGGCGCGTAGCCAGGCGATCGTGAACGACGCCGCCGGCACGCTCGGAGTGGATCCGACCAAGCTGAGCGATGCACTCAAGAAGGCGCTCGAGAACCAGGTCGACGCGCAGGTCACGGCGGGCAAGCTGACGACGGCCCAGGGCGACGCCATCAAGAAGCGCATCGAGGACGGCACTCAGCCGATCTTCGGCGGCGGGCGCGGCGGCTTCGGCGGCCCCGGTCGCGGCTTCGGCGGCCCGGGCATGTTCGGTCACCGCGGTAGGGGCGGCCCCGGATTCGCCTTCGGCGGCTTCGGTGGCATGGGCCTGATGGGCGGCATCACCGACGTCGCCGCGTACCTCGACCTCAAGCCGGCGGATCTCGTCACGCAGCTGCGTGCCGGCAAGACGCTCGCCGACATCGCGACGGCGCAGGGCAAGACGGTCGACGGTCTCAAGGCGGCCATCACGACCGCGGCGACGAAGCAGCTTGATGCCGCTGTGACCGCGGGCAAGCTGACGAGCGTGCAGGAGACCAAGGTGCTCGCCGGCCTCGCCACGCGTCTCGACGACCTCGTCAACGGCAAGCTGATGGGCCACGGCTTCGGCGGTCGCCACGGCGGCTGGGGCGGCCCGGGCAAGGACGGGACTCCCCCGCCGCCCGCGACGAACCCGCCGGCTGCAGCACCTGCGTCCTGGGCCCCGGCGCCCGGCGCAGCCTGATCCGCTCACGATCTCACGCACCGCGGGGGCTCTCCTCCTCCCCAGGGCGCACCCCGGAAGACGCCGCGAGCGTCTTCCGGGGGAGTCGCTCGCCGGGGCTCAGTCCGCCGCGGCGGAGCAGGTGCCGCAGAGACCGACGATGGGGAAGTGGCTGAAGCGGGCGCGGAATCCGGTCGCCTCCTCGACGGCACTGCGAACGCCGTCGAGTTGCCCGGGCGGCACCGCGCGGTGGGCGCCGCACCGCTCGCACACGAGGTATTCGCGCTCGCGGCCGGCGCGCACGTAGCGGCCCGCGCCGTGACCGAGGTGAACGTGCTGCACGAGCCCGAGCCGCTCGAGGGTCTCGAGGTTGCGGTAGACCGAGGCGAGATCGGAGGCGGGCAGCGTGCCGATGCCCTCCGCGATCTGCTCGGCGCTCAGCGGATCGTCGGTGGAATAGAGCGCCTCGAGCACCACGCGGCGGGCGCCCGAGAGCCGCAGTCCGCGCGCGCGCAGCCCCGCGACCGCCTCGGACAGGGTGTCGGCCTCCATGCGCGGGCCTGTGTGCGCAGTGGTCATCCTCTGCCGAGGGTAATGGATCGGATCACAGCGCGACACGCCGGAGCCCGCGTGCCTCGCCTCGCCAACCGCCGGGCAGAGAAGGGGGGACACGCGCGACGCGGTCGTAGTTGCAAGCCTTTCGCAGGAGCCGTCGTTCAACGGCCGCTTGTACGATCACCCGCGTGAAGGCCGAACTGCCGAAGCTGACGCAGCGCGCTGCGGGCGGGGGGTGCGCCTGCAAGGTTCCCGCAGAGCGCCTGGCGCAGTTGCTCCGTGGCGTTCCGCGCTCGGCAGCCGGTGACGACCGCGTTCTCGTCGGCAACGACACGCTCGACGACGCCGCCGTCGTCCGGCTGAACGACGAGCAGGCGATCGTGCAGACGGTCGACGTGTTCACGCCGATCGTCGACAACGCCTACGACTACGGCCGCATCGCCGCGACGAACGCCATCTCCGACGTCTTCGCAATGGGGGGCAGGCCGCTCTTCGCACTCGCGATCGGCGGCTTCCCCGACGACCTGCCCGCGGACGACGTGAGCGACATCCTGCGCGGGGGCGCCGATGTCGCGAATGCCGCCGGCGCGCCCATTCTCGGCGGTCACACGATCACGACCGCCGAGCCGCTCTATGGGCTCGCGGTCACGGGGCTCGTCGATCCCGCCGGTATCTGGCGCAATGCCGGCGCCCGCGTCGGCGATCTCCTGGTGCTCACGAAGGCGCTCGGCACAGGCATCGTCGCAAACGCCCTGCGCAAGGGTGCCGTCGATGAGGCGGTGCTCGCAGCGGCGGTCGCGTCCATGACGACGCTCAACGGTTCCGCGGCCGACGCGCTGCGCGAGATCGGCCCGCATGCCGTGACCGACGTGACGGGCTTCGGGCTGCTCGGGCATCTCCGCGAGATGTGTGCGGCCTCGGGCGTCCACGCCCGCGTCGTGAGCGGCGATCTGCCCCTGCTGCCGGGCGTCGAGTTCCTGGCTCGCGACGGTCTCGTCCCGGGCGGATCCCGCCGCAATCGCGCGGCGGCGGACGCCTACACCGAGGTCGCGGCCGGCGTCGATCCGGTGCGTGCGCTGCTGGCGGCGGACGCCCAGACCTCGGGCGGCCTGCTCGCGGCCGTGCGACCCGGGGATGCAGGCGCGTTCGGCTGGGTGATCGGCGAGATCATTGCGGGTCCGCCAGGCCGTATCACGCTCGTCTGACGCGACTTCGCTATAGCAATCTTGCTACGATTGCCGTGCTCGGGGCGGGCGGCGCGGGCACGTGTGCTGCCCAACCCCAGGCGGCGTGTCGTCCCCGAGCGCTTGTTCCTCTGCGAGGTTCCGAGAGCCGGTTACTCGGGCTCGGGCAAGGTGCCTACGCGCCGGCACCACGCGCCCGGCGCCTCGCCGACGAGCTCGCCGATACGCGCGACCATGCGGTCGCTGAGGTGGTGCTCGAGTGTGCGCGCCTCTTCGGCTGCCTCCTCGGGAGGGAAGCCGATCGTCGTCGTGATGAAGCGCTCGATCACGGCGCGGCGCCGCTCCTGGCGACGGGCGACCAGTACGCCCGAGCGTGTCAGCCGCGCGCCGCTTCCCCTGCGGTACTCCACGAGCCCGTGTGCGTCGAGGCGCCGCAGCATCTCCGTGACCGACGGGGCGGCGATGCCCAGCTCCGAGGCGATCGCCTGGGTACCCACGGCCTCGTCGTCGTGCGCCAAGGCGTAGATCGCGCTGAGGTAGCCCTCCACGCTCGGCGTGAGGGCGGTGCGGTTGACGGGGGAGGGGCGTTCGATACTCGGTGGCATCCAGCACAAATCTAGCGCGTCGCCCCTTGGTCGTGGGGTGAATCCGGGCGAGCGGTCTAGAGTCCGTCGCGGCCGGCGAATGGAGGAGCGCGCGTGCGGATCACCGTTGAGCAGGGCCTCGGGTTCGCCGGTGGCGTGGTCGCGGGCATGGGCGCCCGGCCGGCCGACGCTCGGCGGGTGGCGGAGTTGCTCGTGCGCTCGGAGGTCGGCGGCCATCCGTCGCATGGCCTGCGCCGGCTGACGCCGTACGCCGAAGGCTGGCGCGCGGGCACGATCGTGCCGTCGGCGGAGGCCGAGATCGTGAGCGACGGTGGCTCGACGCTCACGATCGACGGTCACCGGGCGCTCGGGCAGGTCGTCTGCACGCTGGCTGCCGACCTCGCGGCCGAGCGCGCGCTCGCGCACGGCGCAGCGGCGGTCGCAGTGCGCCGCTCCGCGCACTGCGGGCGGCTCGCCGACTACGCCGATCGCGTCTGCGGGAAGGGCGTTGCCGTGCTGCTCTTCGCCAACGACTCGGGCGCGGCGCAAACGGTCGCGCCGCCGGGCGCACTCGCTGCGCGCCTCTCCACGAACCCGCTGGCGGCCGGGATCCCGCGTGCACAGCCGCCGCATCTCGTGCTCGATATGGCGACGAGCGTGGCCGCCTTCGGCAAGGTGCGGGTGCTCGAGGATCGCGGCGAGCCCGTGCCCGAGGCGTGGGTGCGCGGCGGATTGCTGCAGCCTGCCGGCGGCGCCAAGGGCTTTGCGCTCGCGCTGCTCGTCGAGGCGCTCGCGGGCATCGTCACGGGCAGCGGGGCGGTCTCGGCCGACCCCGGCCCCGACGATCAGGGCGTGTTCCTGGTCGCCGTCGATCCGGCGCGCTTCGGACCACCGGACCAGCTCGCCGCCGGCCTCGAGGCGATGCTGCGCTACGTCATTGACGTGCCGCTCGAGGCCGGCGCGGAGCCTCCGCGCGTGCCGGGCAGCGGCCTGCCGAGGCTGCCGCTCGACGCGGACGCGCCGCTCGAGCTCGCAGAGCCACTGGCGGAACGGCTCGCAGCGCTCGCGAGCGACCTCGCCGTACCCGGCCTTCCCGCATAGCGGCGGACGGCAGCGCGGCGGCGGATATGCTCGGCGCCCGATGCTCCTCTACGACAGTCCCATCTCGTCCAACGCACTCAAGGTGCGCTTCCTGCTGGCCGAGCTCGAGCTCGCCTACGACCGCCGCGAGGTGCCGCTCACGCAGCCGCGCCCCGGCTGGTACCTCGCCGAGAATCCGCTCGGCGGCGTGCCGGCGCTGGCCGACGACGGCCTCGTGATGGCGGAGTCGAACGCCATCCTGCGCTACCTCGCCCAGCGCGAGGCGCGTGGCGACCTCTACCCGGTCGCACTCGCGGAGCGCGCGCGCGTGGACGAGTTCCTCGACCGCTTCGCGCTCACCTTCCGCGCGGCCTTCTTCCAGGTCGAGCGGGAGGCGCTCGGCTACGTGCCGGGCCGCGGCATGGGCGCGCGTGAGGGCGATTTCGACGCCGCGCGCGCGAAGGAGCCGGAGGTCGCGGAAACGGTGGCGCTGCTCGAGCGGATCGTGGCCGGCAACGGCACCGTCCTCGGCAGCTTCACGATCGCCGATTGCGCGGTCGCCCCCGTGCTCTACCGCACGACCAACACCCGCATGGACATGACCGCCTACCCGAAGCTCGTGCGCATCCGCGAGGCGATCATGGCCCGCGACGCCTTCGGCGCCGCAGGCCCTGTCCTCTAAGGGCCCGTCTCAGTAGGGCGTGGTGCCTGACGGCGTCAGGGGTCGTCTGGAACGCGATCGACCCTTGCGAGATCGTCCTGATCGAGCCGCGGGTCGATCCCGCCCCAGACGACCCCTGCCACTCGCCAGACGCAAACGCCCTACTGAGACGGGCCCTAAGCGCGCGCGTAGTCCTGGTCTGTCGCGCGGTGCGCGGCGCCCTCGAACAGATCGCCCGGCGCGTGGCTGACGGGATCGAGTTGCTCGCCCTCGCCCGCGGCCGCGTCGGCGGCCACCTTCTGGGTATGCAGCTCCCATGCGCCCCACCAGATCGTGACGGTGGCGAGTACGCCGAGCACTCCGGTCAGCGCATAGGCCGCGCGCGGGCCGGCGGCCTGGATGAGCGGGCCGCCGACTGCGATCGACGCCGACATGGCGATCACGACGATCGCCTCGCCGGCCGCGAACACGCGGCTGCGCAGCTCATCCGGGGTGCGCTGCTGCCGTACGGTTTCCTCGGCCACGTTGACGAACGTGTCGAAGACCCCGCCGATGAGCTGCGTGATGCAGACGATCCAGAGGAACGGCGCGATCGCGACCGAGCCGAGCATCAGCGAGAGGCCGAGCGTGCCCGCGACGAGCGACCAGTACGTGGAGCGGCGCACGGCGCGCGCGGCGAACACCGATCCGAGCAGCGTGCCGGCGCCCCACGAGCTGATCAGCAGGCCGTAGCCGAGCGAGCCTGCACCGAACAGCTCGGCGAGCGGGAACTCGGACACGAGCAGCGCGCCGACGCCGGCCAGGATGAGCACCCACGCGCCGGTGATCCAGCGCAGGACGCGGTCGTTCCAGAGGAACGCGAAGCCCGCGCCCAGACCGCCGCGCATCTTCTCGCCCGTGCGCGCGCTGAACGACCCGACCACGCTCCAGGCGAGCGCCGCGGAAGCCGCCAGCGCGACCGCGTTGAACGCGAAGGCGTACGACCCGCCGACGCCGGCGACGAGCACGCCGCCGGCCACCGGGCCGAGCATGAAGCCCAGGTTGCTGGCGCGCGAGCGCACCGAATTCGCCCACACGAGCTCCTCCGGCGGGACGAGATTCGGGATCGCCGCCTGCGACGAGGACAGGTACGGCGACTGCGCGATCGCGCCAAGCGCCGCAAGGCCGATGAGGATGGTCGGCGCGTGCGCGAACACCAGCGCGACGTTGATCACGGCGCCGGCGGCGTCCGAGCAGATCATCACGATGCGGCGGTCGTAGCGATCGCCGAGCATGCCGGCGAACGGCGCGGCCACGCCGTAGGTGCCGACCACGGCGAGCAGCGCGGCCGAACCCCAGATCGCCGAATGGGTGCGGCCGAAGACGAGCGCCATGAGCGCCACGAACGCGACCTCGCCGCCGGCCACGGAGAGCATGCGGCCGAGTGCGAGACGGTGGACTGCGGTCTTGTATGGAGTCGTGCTGTGCATGAAGCGGCCTTGCGGACAGGGGTGGACGGAGACGCCGGCCTTCGCCGGTACCTCGACCCGTGAGGGGAGACGCAGCTGGTGTGTCTAGAGCGCCGCGCGGGCAGCGACCGAACGCACCGCTACGCCGGCCCTCGGGGCCGGGGTAGTTGGCAGTTGTTCGGTCGGCATGCGCATAGTCAGGCGTCTCTGGTCGCGGGCGCGCAGTCGCGCCCACTGCTATCCACGATAGCACGATCGCCGGACGTCGGAACGGTCGCCACGAGCCAGACCAGAGCCGCGAGCACCCAGAGGATCCGGTAGTGGTAGGTGTCCACCACGAGCCCGTTGAACGACAGGCCGAGCCAGCACCCCAGCAGCGTCGCGCCCCCGAGCCCCTCGCGGGCATTGTCGAGCCGCGCGCTGCGCCAGGCCGTCGATGCCGTCGAGAGCACGAGCAGGAGCAGCGCGGCGAAGCCGAGGATGCCGTTCTCGAACAGGCTCCACACGAAGGTCGAGTGCGTGTTCAGCGAGAGCTCCGTCTCGACCGCGCCCGGGCCGTAGCCGAGCAGCCGAGTCGAGCCCTTGTCGAGTGCGAGCGCCTGCGTGGAGAACCGCTGCGAGTCGTAGCTCTGGGCCTGGGCGCGCTGCTGCAGGATGCTGATCGCGCCTGTCTGCACGAGGGCGCCGGCGGCGCAGACAACGCACGCGGCAAGGATGGCGACGCCGCGGACGAGCGCCTTGCGGCGACCGCTGCGGAGGGCGTAGACGAGCACCACGACGAGGCAGGCGAGTGCGAGGTTCGCCGTCGCGGCGCGCGAGAACGAGAGCACGACGCCGAGCAGGAGCGTGATGAACGAGAGGAGCACGACGATCGGCGGCCAGCGCAGCAGGCGCGGGCGCATCAGATCCTCGAGACAGACGACCGCGGCGGGCACGAGGTACGGGCCGAAGGCGTTCGGATCGAGGTAGAGGCCCTGGATGCGCTTGCCGTTGGCGTACACGAAGAGATCGGAGCCCGGATAGTGGACGACCCAGGCGAGCACGCCGAGGCCGGCCGTGATGACGGCGCCGAGCAGGTACCAGCGCACCGCAGCGCGCGTCCACCCGTTGGTGCGCAGCGCCGAGGTCAGCCAGACGGCGAGGAAGACGAAGAAGAGCGTGTGGGTCTCGAAGGAGAGCGCGGCCCCGGTGTGCACCGATTCGGTCAGCGACAGCAGGGTGCCGAGCGTGAACAGCGCGAGCGCCAGCGCGGGCCCTGCCGGCATCGCCGGGCGGAAGCGCAGGGGGCCGACGAGCGTGAGCAGCATGCAGATGGCGATCGCGCCGTCGGCCGGCGTGAGCGGCTGGATACGGGCGAACGACAGCAGCGCCATCCCCGCGCAGAGCACCGGCAGGGGCCGCAGATAGCCGAAGCACAACCCGAGCGCTCCGACCGCGAGCGCGGGCACGAGGAGCGTTGCCTTGCTCTCGCCCAGCAGGAGCGGTGCGCGACCCATGGCGGCGCCGCAGGCCGCCGCGAACGCGACGAGCAGGATCAGCGACAGGCCGCGGCCGAAGCTCGCGGTGCGCGGGCCGCCGGAGCTGGCGACCGAGGTCATCGCGCCTGGCGGGTCACGATGCGTCGCCCTCGTTGCCGTAGCCGTACGAGGCGCGCTTCTCGCGTGCGTCCGAGACGATCACGCCGAGGGTCTTCGCATGTGCGGTCTCGAGGCGCTCGAGTGCCCTGCGCGCATCGTCGCGCGTGAGCTTGCCGGCCCGGCCGACGAGCAGGCTGGCATCGGCGAGTCCGGCGATGATCGAGGCCTCGGGCGTCTGGAGCAGCGGCGGCGAATCGATCAGGATGACGTCGTAGTCGCGACGGGCATCGTTGAGCACCCGGCTGATGTCCGTGGACTCGAAGAGTCGCGCCGGATCGCGGAAGCGGGCATCGGTGGCGAGCACGCCGAGCCGTCCGCCCGCGGCGCTCGAGCCGTTGAGATTGACCCAGCCGGTCGCCTCGTCGAGGTTGCGATGGCCGCTCAGCACATCGAGCAGACCCGCGCGCGCGGCATCGGGGAAGTAGCCGTAGAGCGTCGGCTTGCGCAGGTCGGCGGAGATGGCGAGCACGCGCTTGCCGCTCGTCGCCATGGCCATCGCGAGGTTGGCGACGACCGTCGTCTTGCCCTCCCCGGAGTTGGCGGAGGTCACGGCCACGACGTAGGGCTTGCCGTTGCCCACGCTGTAGAGCGAGAGGGTCGCGCGCGTCGATCGGAACGCCTCGACGAGTGGCGACGACGCCTCGAAGTCGCCGATGATGCGGCCTTCGTAGTCCTGCTCGTGGAAGCCCGGCGGCGGGATGGCGCCGATCGCCTGCATGCCGTAGGCCGTCTCCACGTCGTCGATCGTGACGAGCTTGTGATTGAGGCGCGCCCGGCCGAACGCTGCGGCGATGCCGATCAGCAGGCCGGCGACGGCGCCGAGCACGGCATTGCGCGAGGGCTTGGGCTGGTACGGGGCGGTGGGGAGCGGTGCGGGGTCGCCGACGGCGAAGTCACCGGTCGCGACCGCTCGATCCGCCTGCGACAGTGACAGCGACTCGCGCAGGCTGCGGATGGTCGCGGATGCATCGGCGGTCGTCGGGGGCGTCAGCTTCTGGATCTGCTTCTTGACCGCATTGATGCGCGCGTCGATCGCGCGGCGCTGCAGGCCGAGCCGGAACTGCTGGAAGACCTGGGCCACGATGAGCGCGCGATTCTGCGCCCCGACAGCCGTCGCCGCGGTCGCGTCGATGCGCAGGAGATTGGAATTGGCGGGCAGCACGCCGGACACGCTTCCGCGCAGCTTCGCCTCGCTCACGCCCAGCTTCGTCGCGGCGGGCCCGAGGACGGGCTCTGCCTGGACGAGCCCGACGGCCGTCTCGAGCTGCCGCGTGGCGTAGTCGGTCGTGAGGCTGGTTGAATCACCCGCGGGCAGGTAGATCAGCGTCTCCGACGAGCTGTAGCGCGACGGCGTGGCCAAGGACACCGCGTAGGCGCCCGCGCCCGCGATCACGACGAGCGCGAGAATGAGCCACCACGACGCGCGCAGCGTCGCGAGCAAGCGTCCGAAGTCCTGTTGTTCGCCCATCGAGTGAGGCATCGGCACGCTGGCGCCTCGGCTTGAGTGTGGCTGCTCGCGTTCGTCCGGCTTCGTCGCGAAACCGCGCCAGAGCGTGGGTCCGATCCGAGCCTAGGATGAGAGAGCGGCGGTCGACGGACCGTTCTTCCCCATGGCATCGAGCACTGCAACCGCATCCCTCCAGCGCCGCACGCTCGGCGTGTTCACGACGAACGTCATCGTGCTCGGCATCGGGTATGTCGGGTCGATCATCCTGGCGCGCTTCCTGGGCGCGGACGGGCGCGGCCTCGTCGCGATCATCCTGACCGCGACGGCGGTGCTCGCGGGCATCGGAGGGATGGGCACCGACGAGGCCGCGACCTACTACGCGAGCCGCCGCGCGCGGCGCCGCCCGTACGTGCTCGGCAACGGGCTGGTGCACGCGGCCGGCCTGCTGGTCGTGTCGCTCGTCGTCGCGTTCCTGCTCATGGGCCAGCTCCAGCGCCACATCGCGCCGCACTACGACGAGCGGATCTGGCTGCTCGCCGGCCTGCTCGTGCCCTCGTACTACGTCTACGAGCTCGTGACGAGCATGCTCTCCGCCGAGGGCGCCTTCAAGCTGCGCAACCGGCTCAACGTCACAGCGCGCCTCTCGGGGACGGCCGCCATCCTCGCGATCGTGGGCTGGCTCAAGTGGGGCGTCGCGGGCGCCCTGATCGCGAGCCTGCCCGCCCTGCTCGTCCCCGCCGTGGGCGGCATGCGGCTGCTCGCCCGCAACGGCATCCGTGTCTCGCGCACCGTGCACGCGGCATCCCTGCGCTACGGCGTCCGTATCCAGGTCGGGGCGCTCCTCCACTTCCTGAACGCGCGCTTCGACGTGCTGGTGCTGTCGGCGTTCGCTCCGCTCGCAACCGTCGGCTCCTATGCGATCGCGCAACTGGTGGCCGAGCTCGTGCTGCTCTTCCCGCTCTCGCTCGGCTACGTGCTGCGTGCGCAGGTCGCCTCGGAGACGAAAGGGGACTCGATCTCGGGAGCGGCGATGCGCCTCAACGGTACGCTGGTCGCCCTCTGCGTCCTCTTCGTGCTGACCGTGGGGCCGCCCACGATCATCTACGGCTACGGGCCGGAGTTCCACGCCGCGCTCGTGCCGTTCCTGATCCTCGTGCCGGGCATGTGGTTCCTCGCGGCCGGCGGGCTCGTGCAGGACACGCTCTCGGGTCGCGGCCGTCCCGGCCTCAGCTCGCTGCTCGCCGGCGGCGAGGTGATCATCACGCTCGGGCTCGACCTCCTGCTGATCCCGAGCCACGGCGCCGTGGGCGGCGCGATCGCGTCCGTCTGCGCCTATACGTTCTACGGCGTCGCCAGCATCGTCACGATCTCGCGTCTCGACCGCGTGCCGGCGCGCTCGCTGGTGCTCGCCAACCGGGCCGAGCTGCGCGAGTTCGCGGCCACGCTGCGCTCGCGCGGGTAGGCGGTCAGGCCGCGGTCGGAACGGGTGCGCGCGCCGGTGCGAGCGAGCGGCAGAGCGCCTCGATGCGATCGATCATGACGTCCATCGCGTAGGTGCGCCCGACCAGCTCGTGTCCCCGCTCCGCGCGGCGCGCACACTCGGCAGGGTCGCCCAGCGCCGAGACGATGGCCGCGGCGAGCGCGTCGGGCTGCTCGGGCGGCACGAGCCACCCGGTGTCGCCGTCGCGGACGACGTCGGGCGTGCCGCCGACGGCCGTCGCGACGATCGGCTTGGAGATCGCGAACGCCTCGAGGGCGGAAACCGGGAGCCCTTCCCGCCGCGACGGAAGCACCACGAGGTCGGAAGCGGCGATGTACGGCATGGGGTTCGGCTGGAAGCCGGTGAAATCGATCGCGTCGGCGATGCCGAGCTCGGCTGCGTGGTCCATCAGCGCCTGGAGGCCACGGCCACCGCCGACGAGTTGCAGTCCGGCCTGCGGCACGGATTCGAGGACCCGAGCGAAGGCGTCGACGAGCACGTCGACGCCCTTGACGCGGTCGTGGCGCGCGATGCAGGTCACGAGCGGCCTGCGGGCCGGCATCGGTGTCGCGGGAGCGCCCTGCGCTGCCCGTGCGAGCTCGGCGATGTCGACGCCGGGTGGCAGGACCACGATCGGCGGTGCGAGGTGGTGGCGCAGGACTCCGTCGGCCGAGGCCTGCGACACGGCCGTGACCCGCGCACGGCTTGCGCGCAGGAGGAGCGCCGCCAGGACCTCCTCCTCGGGCTCGATGCCGTGCACGGTCGTGAGCAGCGGCGTGCGCGGCGCGACCATCGCCGACAGCAGTGTCGTGCGCGTGGACTGGGCGTGGATGACGTCGGGCGCGAACTCCTTCACGAGCGACCGCAGCGACCTGAGCCACGGGGCGAGCGTGCGCAGTCCGAGGCGCCGTTCGCAGAGCAGCCGGTGGGCGACGCCCGCCTCGTCGGCGATCGCTGCGAGCCGCTCCGGTGGGCCGTGGGCGATCAGCGTCTCGTGGCCGCGTGCGTTGAGGCCGCGCGCATACGTGAGCGTGAGGCGCTCGGCGCCACCGAGGCCGAGACCGGGCGTGACCAGGAGGATGCGCACCCCCTCACTATGGTCGATCCCGGTTTGCCGTAGAGCAGGCTCGGGCCGCTCCACGGGAGCGCTCAGGAGGTCTCGCCGGCCTCCGCGAGGCGACCGTCGCGTCCAACGTAGCCGCCGCTCGCACCGATGACCAGGGTCACCGCCGTCTCACTGCCGCGATTGCGCAACTGCCGCACGACGTGCGCCGGGACGTGCGCGACCGAGCCGGGCCGCAACGCGTGCACGACGCCGTCGACCTCGATCTCAGGGGTACCCGCATGCACGAAGTAGAGCTCGTCCTGGGTCTCATGGGAGTGCCGGCGGCCCTCCTCGCCCGGCTCGAACACCATCGCGTTGATACCGAACGCCTCGACGCCCAGCTCGCTGCGCACCTTGCGCACCATGCCGTCGCCGAGCTCGTCGATGTGGCTGACCCTCGGCTCGCTCACGGCGTGACGATAGCGTCAGGGCGACCGTACGTGCCGGCCGATCGGGACGGCGTGGCGCTCGAGGATGTGCAGAAGCGGTGCCGTCGCGATGCGCAGCGACGAGCGGCCGTCCACCCTCAGCGCGACCAGCGCAGGCTGCGCGCCCGAAGCGGGGTAGAGCCATCCGTGCTGGTTCGCCTCGCCGGGCCGCACCGGCCGATGCTCGTCCCAGCCCCAGAAGAGCGAGAGCCTCAAGCGCGGGCGCCGCGCAAGGCCCGTGGAGGAAGTGGCCTCAGGGGCATACGACAGCGCGGCCTCGAGCTTTCCGTTCTCGCGCCAGTTGGCGAGCAGGATGGGCGCCGCGACGCCGCGGCCGGAAACCATGATGTAGCGCGGCGCGCCCGCCTGCGCGCCCGCCGCGGCGATTCCGGCCCCGATGACCACGACGAGCGCGATGAGGATGCTGCGCACCATCGACGATCCTACGCATCTCGGCCGGCTGAAGGTTCCTTCGACTCGCACCCGCGGCTAGCCGGCGAGCGCGGGGGCGACCCCGGCGGCAGTCGCCAGCTCGCCCGCGTAGGCGCGTGGATCGGCGAAGAAGCGCTGGGGCAGGACGCCGTGGCGGCGGATCGTCTCGCCGACCCGCGGCCAGCCCATGCGCTCGGCGAGCGCATAGCTGCGTACCGCCTTCTCGATCCGTTCGTCGGTGTCGCCGAAGTTCCGGAACGCGAAGTACGTCGTGCGCGGGAAGTACGTGAAGCGCACGACGGGGCGCAGGACGATCGCGGTGAGCACGGGGCAGTCGAACTTCGCAACCTCCTCGCGCACCTTCGGCCCCACCGTCAGCTCCTGCTCGAACAGCAATGCGCGCTCGAAGACCCGTGCGCGCTCCGCGGTGCTCAGGCGGCTTCCGGCGCGCGCCGCGCGATGCACGCGGTTGAGCGCCTCGAGCAGTTCCGGCGCGATGATCTCGCCGGCCTCGGGCGCCTCGCCGTGGCGCTTCGTGAACACGTAGTTCGCGTAGGTGTCGATGAAGACCGAGCGGTTGGCCTCCTTGAACCCCTGCGAGAACTCGAACAGCATGTACGAGCGCCGTGCCCGCTCGTCGGCGTCGTAGAAGTAGCGGTAGGCGATCGCCCGGCTGATCGTGCCGCGGCGCTCGTAGAAGCCGTACGCCCAGAGCGCTCCGTGCAGCGCGACCTCGGGGAAGGCGTGGTTGCCGCCCGAGTCGGCGAAGATCGCGTGCAGCAGTGCGACGCGCTGCGGCATGTCGCCCGGGCCCCCGGCGAGCCGCGCGGCGTCCGCGCGTATCTCGGCGTGCGCGCGTTGCAGGTCGGTCATACGCCGAGAGCATACGGAGCGAGCGCGCACCGGGGCCGCCTCGCGAGGGGCGGCCCCGTCGTGCCCGCCGGGTTCAGCGGCTCAGCGGCGTGGGGTTGGAGATCGCCGTGTCGGCGCCGGGCACCGAGGCGACGACGCGCAGGTTCCCGCGCTCGCTGGGCTTGAGGATGGTCTTCGAGTAGACGCCGCTGCTCGTGGCGTAGCCCTGAACGAGCGTCTTCGAGCCGAGCTTGATCGCCACGCGGACGTGCTTGTCGGCGCCGGGGATGCGCACCGAGAAGTGCAGGAGCTTGCCGCCGGTCTTGCGCTGGAGCACGAAGCGCGGCTGCGCGAGCACCACGTGGGTGTCCTGGGAGGCGATGCCGTAGACGGTTGCGTTGCCCTCCACCGAGGCCACGGCGTAGCGGCCGCGCGCCGGCTGGGCGAGGTCGCCGTCGTCGGTGAACAGCGAGCGCAGCGTCGCGCGGATCACGAATGTGCCGTCCGGTTTCACCATCGTGGCGCCGCGCGCCGGCAGGAGCCCGGCGGTGGCGAGCGACTCGAGGCTGACCGCATCACCCGAGCGACCCGTGCCGCCGATCGAGTAGCGATAGCCGTAGGTCGCCGTGACGGGCGCGGCGAGCGTGACGGCCTTCGGCAGGTGCACGGTGGCGCGACCCGTGGTCGTCGTGGGCCTGACGGTGACGCAGGCCGGCTGGAGGCAGGCACGTGCCGTGACGGAGTTCGTCAGGACGGTGGTGCTCGACGGGTTGAGCGTGATGCCGTGGCTCTTGCCGCCGTAGATGATCGAGCTGCGCAGG
>CAZYYP010000007.1:0-38828 GCA_964651695.1 uncultured Gaiellales bacterium
GAGGCTCCGGCGTGCCCGCCCGCCCGCTCGCGCTGCTGCCCGCCTGAGGGTTCGTCTCAGGAGCGTGTCGCCGGCGCAAAGGCGCCGTCCACCGTCGCGTTCGGCACGGATCCCGCGCCCGAGCTGGCAGCGCGACTCCGAGGTGACCCCGCGAGTAACACGAACCGCGCTCGATCGCCGTGCCGGGCGTCTGCGCACAAGACGGGGTCTGACCCTGCACGGTGCGGGTCTGACCCTTGAGGGTGCGGACCTGGCACCGGAGCGTGCACGGACGTGATGCCAGTAGGCACGCGGTATCCAGCTAGGCGGGGCGGCCGGCCGCGAGCGTTCGGGCCGGTGTGGTGGGCACCACGGAGTCAGCACGCGGGCTGCAAGACCGCCTGGCTAGGCCGCTGCACGCTCCGGTGCCAGGTCCGCACGCCGCGGTGCCAGGTCCGCACCCTCAGGGGTCAGACCCCGGAGCGTGCAGGTGAGGCGGCGGAGGCCGCTCTAGTTGACGGCGATGCGGCCGGTGCCGGCCGCCTTGGCCTCGGCGAGCGCGTCCATGGCAGCCGAGAGCACGTCGACGTCGGTGTGCGAGGCCATCGAGGCGACGCCCGCCGAGACGGTCACGCCGTCCTCGTGGCCCCAGTCGGCGATCGCGCTGACGACGCGGCGCGCCGTCGCGGTGCCCGCCTCGATCGCCGAGCCGGGGAGGACGAGCGAGAACTCGTCGGATCCGGAGCGCACGAGGGCGTCGCCGTCGCGGCACTCGCGGCTGATCATCGCCGCCAGCGCCGTGAGCAGCCGATCGCCGTGGGCACGGCCATGCTTGCGGTTGTAGTCGCGGAAGCCGTCGACATCGAGGACGACGATCGAGTGCAGCGTGCCGCGCTCGCGCAGCACGTCGAGCAGCGCGATCAGGCTGTCGCGGCTCCCGGTGCCCGTGAGCGGATCGACCTCGTGCAGCTTCGCGGCCTGCTGGCCGAGCAGCGTGCGCTCCATGGCGAGACCGGCGATGCTCGCGATCACGCGCGCGGCCTCGGTCTGCAGCTCGCTGGGCGGCGTCTCGCAGCCATCCCAGGTGGCCACGAGGACGCCGACGAGGTCGACTCCCGCCACGAGCGGCAGCGCCAGCGTCGAGACCTCGATCTCACTCGCCGTCTCCTCGCCGGGCCCCGCGAGGCGGTGTGCGATCTGCGTCACGAAGCGCGCCTCCTGCGTGCGCATGACGGCGCCGGCAACCTGCAGCTCGGCATCCAGCAAGGGGCCCGCATCGGCCGTGCCGAGCGGCATCAGGAGCTCCGGCGCGGCCTTCAGCAGGGTGCAGCGCGTCGCGCCCAGGAGGTCGGCGACGCCGTCGACGACGGCATCCGCGAGGTCGTCGATGGTGCCGGCGCGTGCGGCGGCCTCGGCCGTCACGAGCAGCGTGTGCAGCGAAGGCGGGGCCGGGGCCGGGGGCGGCGCCGGTCGGGAACGACGAAGTTGCATCGATGGGGGCATCGGCACCTCGCGCGCCGATCGTTAGCATGGTCGAGGGATGCGACGACTCTGGTACCCGGCTGAGGTGCGCGAGCTCGACAGCCGGGCCACGCACGAGCTCGGTCTGCCGGGGATCGCGCTGATGGAGTGCGCCGGTGCCGCCGCCGCGAACGCCGTGCTCGAGCGCTACGGCGAGGGCGTGCGCGTGAGCGTGCTCTGCGGCCCGGGAAACAACGGCGGTGACGGTTTCGTCGTCGCCCGGCACCTGCATGTCGCCGGCATCGCCGCGGGGGTCTGCACGGCTGCGGCGAGCGAGAGCGCGACCCCGGATGCGCGCACGATGCGCGCCGCCGCGGAGGCCTTCGGCGTCCCCGAACGCCGGCCAGAGGACGCCGACGTGATCGTCGATGCGCTCTTCGGCAGCGGCTTCCACGGCCGGCTGGAGGGCGCCGCCGAGGCGCTCGTCGCGCGCGTCAACGCGCTGGCGGCCCCGACCGTCGCGCTCGACGTGCCGAGCGGCGTGGACGGCGCGACCGGGCGCGTCGACGGCGTCGCGATCGAGGCGGCGGTGACCCTCGCCTTTCACGGTCGCACGATCGGCACCGCGATCGAGCCCGGGCGCGGATGCTCCGGCGCGGTGATCGAGCTGCCGATCGGCCTGCCGGTCGCGCTCGCCGGACCCGAGCGGGCGTTGCGCATGGATCCCTCCGATCTCGCGCTCGCGCCGCCGCGCTCACCGACGGGCTCGAAGTACGACGCCGGCGGGGTCCTCATCGTCGGCGGGTCTCCCGGCATGAGCGGCGCCCCCGCGCTGGCCGCCCTCGCGGCGTTCCGGTCGGGTGCCGGCGTTGCATGGGTATGCGTGCCCGAGAGCGAGCATGCGGCGGTCGCGGCGCACGCACCCGAGCTCATGGTGCACGGCGGTCTGGCGCCCGACCGCGTGCTGGCGCTGGCCGAGCGGGCCGATGCGGTCGTCCTCGGGCCGGGTCTCGGACGGGCCGAGGGGATCTCCGAGCTCGTCGATGCGCTCGTGCGCGGCGTCGCGGCGCCCCTCGTCCTGGACGCCGATGCGCTGTTCGCCCTCGCGGGGCGGCTCGAGACCCTGCGGGCGCGTCCAGGGCCGACGGCGCTGACCCCGCACGCCGGCGAGCTCGGCCGCCTGCTCGGCCGAGACAGCGACGAGATCGCCCGCGCGCGGCTCGCGAGCGTCGTCGAGGCAGCGGAGCGCTCGGGCGCCGCCGTCCTGCTCAAGGGCCCCGACACGATCGTCGCCGCTGCGGGGGAGCCGCTGCGCATCGCGGAGACCTCGGTGCCGCAGCTCGCCACCGCGGGCGCGGGAGATGTGCTCGCCGGCGCGACCGGTGCGCTCTGCGCCCGCGGTCTGCCGCCGCATCTCGCGCTCGCCGTCGCCGCCGTGGCGCACGGCTCGGCCGCGCGCCTGGCAGTCTCCGAGGTCGGCTCGATCGTGGCGACCGACCTGTTGCTCCCGCTCGCGCGCCTGCTCGCGTGACGCGCTCGGTCGTCGAGGTCGATCTCGCCGCCGTGCGCGCCAACGCGCGGCGTCTCGTCCACGTCGCCGGCGGGAGCGAGCTCTGGGCGGTCGTCAAGGCCGACGGGTACGGCCACGGAGCCGTCGCCTGCGCACGGGCGGCGCTCGCGGCCGGTGCCGAGCGCGTGTGCTGTGCGACGCTCTCCGAGGCACGCGAGGTGCGCGAAGCCCTTGGAGAGGCCGTGGCCGTCATCGTGCTCTCGCCGCTCGAGCCAGGCGAGGAGGCGGGTGCGGGCGGCTTCGAGATCGTCGTCTCCTCGCTCGAGGACTACGGCAGGCTGCGGGCCTCGGGCGTCGGCTGCGACGTGCACGTCAAGGCCGACACCGGCATGGGCCGCTGGGGCATGACGCCGGCCGATGCACTTGCCACCGGGCGGGAGCTCGCCGCCGGCGCGGGCTCGCTCCGGCTGGCCGGCCTCATGTCGCATCTCGCGACCTCCGATGACGACCCCGCCTTCGCCGCCGTGCAGACCGCGGCCTTCGACGATCTCGCGCGGGCGTTCCCCCCGTGCCCACGGCACCTCGCCAATTCGGCCGCTGCACTCACGCTGCCGGGCACGCGCCACGACGCGGTGCGCTGCGGCATCGCCCTGTACGGGATCTCGCCGTTCGGCGACGCCGCCGCCAGGTACGGCCTGACTCCCGCCCTGCGCTGGTCGAGCCACGTGGCGGGCCTGCGCGAGCTCGCGCCCGGCGCGTCGGCGGGCTACGGGCGGCGGCTGATCGCCGACCGGCGCGTGCGGATCGCCTCCGTCCCGGTCGGCTACGCCGACGGGTATCCGCGGCTCCTGAGCGGCCGCGCCGACGTGCTCGTCGGCGGGCGGCGCTGCCGCGTCGCGGCGACGGTCTCGATGGATCAGCTCACGTGCGTCGTCGGCGACGCGGTGGCGCTCGGCGACGAGGTCGTGCTGATCGGCGAGCAGGCCGGCGAGCGCGTTACCGCAGAGGAGCTCGCCGTGCACGCCGAGACGATCGCCTACGAGATCGTGTGCGCGACGGCGCTGGCCGCACGGAGGGGTACGCGCGTCGCGATCGGTGCGTGATCAGTGATCGGCCACGACGGCGCCGTCCGGCTCCGTCGGCAGTCCCTGTGCGTGCCAGGCGGTGAATCCGCCCGTGACGTTGTAGGCGTCGAATCCGATCGCGCGGTACGCCTGGGCGACCAGGCCCGCGCGCACGCCGCCGCGGCACAGGAAGGCGACGGGCCGCGCGCGATCGAGCGCCGGTGCGCGGGACGCCACGCGTTCCATCTCCACGTGAAGCGTCCCGGGCGCGCGGCCGGCATCCCACTCGTACTGCTCGCGGATGTCGACGATGTCGAGCTCACCCGCCGCCTGGCGGCGGCGGGCCTCAGCCGGGTCGAGATCGCGAGCGGGATCGGCGAAGAGGTTCTCGCCGATCGGCGCGCTCACTCCCGGTCGATCCGCGACGCGAGGATCCCGCCGACCTTCTCCTGCGCGTCCTCGGGCGAGAGCTCGAGGGCGGCGCCGATCTCGGTGATGAAGGCCTCTTCGGCCTTGTCGCGCAGCATGCGCTGCGAGTGGTTGAGCGGACGGCGCGCGTCGGCGTCGACGAGGGTTGCGAGCACGTCGACGATCCCGTCGAGATCGCCCGAGCCGAAGCGCTCCTTGAGCCGCTTGAGCTGCTTGTCCCAGGTCAGGCCGGCGACGAGCTCCATTCCGGGCTCGGTCGCGAGCTTCTCGAGCGCAACCTGAGCAGTCGCCGGGTCGGCGACTGCGCGCAGGCCGCGATCGAGCGCGCGGTTGAGCGGGATGGTCACCGTCATGCGCGCACTGAGAACTGTCAGCTTGAGCATCGTGGCCTGTTCACCATCGATGTCGACCGAACTGATGTCCTCGATGCGCGCGACCCCGTCGTGTCCAAGGACCACCAGGTCGCCGACGGAGTAGTCGGTGAGCGTAGGCATCGGCACCTTTCGCCGTAGGTGAAAAAAGTGCTGGTGACGGCCGTATTCCGGCCACCCTCCAGGACAGGTATCCTAGCGCATTCCGGCCTTATGCCACCGTGGTGGCATGCTGGCTCGAACGTGCGCTCAGCACCGCCTCGAACGCGGCACAGAAGCGGTCGGCATCGCCCTGGGAGAGGCACAGTGGCGGCACGAGCCGCAACGCCGTCGGCGTGATCGCGTTGACGAGGATCCCGCGCGCACGGAGCGCTTCGGAGACCTCGCCCGCGGGCGCATCCGAGAGCTCGATCCCGAGCAGCAGGCCCGAGCCCCGCACGTGGTCGACCCCCGGGAGCGCGCCCGCCCGAGCGGCGATGTGCTCGCCGACGCTGCGCGCGTTGTCGACGAGGCCCTCGCGCTCGATCGCCGCGAGCACGGCGAGCGCAGCGGCCGCGATCGGGGGCGAGCCGCCGAAGGTGGTCGCGTGGTCGCCGCGCTCGAAGCCCGCATCCGGCTGATCCGTGGCCAGCAGGGCGCCGATCGGGAGCCCGCCGGCGAGCCCCTTGGCGACCGCGATCGCATCGGCCTTCACGCCGGTCAGCTCGCCGCAGAACCACGCCCCGCAGCGGCCGATGCCGGTCTGCACCTCGTCGTAGACGAGCAGTGCGCCGTGGCGGTCGCAGAGCTCGCGCGCAAGCTCGAGCCAGGCGACGTCGATCGACCACACGCCGCCTTCGCCCTGGATCGGCTCGACGAGCACGGCGCAGGTCTCCGGCCCGACGGCGGCGCGGAGCGCGTCCAGGTCGTTGCGGGGCACGTGCTCGAAGCCGGCGGGTACGGGCTCGAACGGCTCGCGCTTGGCAGCCGACCAGCCTGCTGCGAGCGTCGCCAGCGTGCGTCCGTGGAAGGCGCCCTCGACGCACACGACGCGGTGCTTCGCGGGGCCGCCGCGCGCCCGCCCGACCCTGCGTGCGAGCTTGATCCCCGCCTCGACAGCCTCCGCGCCGGAGTTGCAGAAGAACGCGCGATCCTGGCCTGCGAGCGCGCACAGCCGCTCCGCCAGCGCCACCATCGGCTCGCTGTAGAAGAGGTTCGAGACGTGGCCGAGCACGGCCGATTGCTCGGCCAGCGCCTGCACCGCGGCGGGGTGGCCGTAGCCGAGCGAGTTGACCGCGAGCCCGCCGACGAGGTCGAGGTAGGCGTTGCCGTCCTCGTCCCAGACGGTGCAGCCGACGCCGCGTACGAGCGCGAGCGGCCGCTCGGGGTAGGTCGGCAGGATCGCCGCCTCGGCTCGATCGTGCAGGCTCATGGCGTCACCACGGTACCCGCGACGCCGATGCGCACGCGTGCGACACCGCCCAGGAGTGCAGCCGCGCAGGCCTCGAGCTTGGGCAGCATGCCGCCGCTCGCGCTCGCGGGCGGGCGCGACGCCGAGATCTGCGCAAGCACGACGCCCCGCTCGTCGAGCACCCCGGGCACGTCGGAGACGAAGACGAGCTCATCGGCCGAAAGCGCCGCGGCGATGGCGGCCGCGCTGTCGTCCGCGTTGACGTTCAGGAGCGCGCCGCCGGCGTCGCGCCCGAGCGGTGCGACGACGGGCACGCGTCCGGCGGCGAGCGCTGCGAGGATCGCGCCGGTACGTGCCGAGACCGGCTCGCCGACGAGGCCGAGCTCGCGCACCTGGCGCACGTCGGTCGCGCCGTCGCGGAGCGCGGTGGTCTCGAGGCCGCTCGCCTCGAGTGCATCGCAGAGCTCGGCCGAGACGGCTGCGAGCCCTGCGCGGACGCAGGCGAGCATCGGCTCGTCGGTCACGCGGCGACCGCCTACGAAGCGGGGCTCGACGCCGCGCTCGCGCGCGAGCGCGCTGATCTGGGAGCCGCCGCCGTGCACGACGCAGACGCGCGCCTTGCGCGCCATCTCGGCGACGACCGGCACGTAGACGAGCGCATTGCCTCCGAGCTTGACGACCACGGTGCGCGTCACGTCGTGTACTCCGCGTTGAAGGTCACGTACTCGGGCGAGAGCGACGACGCATACAGCTCGGCGCTGCCGTCGCCCGCCGCGAGGTCGAGCCGGATCTCCACCTCGCGCTCGCGCAGGGCCGCGATCGCCCCGCTGCGCGCGCCGGCCACCTCGACGCCGCCTGCCACGAGCTGCGCCGGGCCCACCCAGACGGCGATCCGCTCGGGGTCGAGGGCCACGCCGCAGGTACCGGCACGAGCGAGCATGCGGCCCCAGTTGGGGTCGGCCCCGTGCAGCGCGCAGCGCACCAGGATGTCCTCGCCGATCGCGCGCACCGCGGTGCGCGCCTCGCCGTCGTCGGCGGCGCCCGTGACGGTGTAGTGCGCGAAGCGCGAGGCGCCCTCGCCGTCGGCGACCATCTGGCGGGCGACGTCGAGCAGCGCCGAGGTCAGCGCGCGGCCGAGCTCGGCCGCGTCCGGGCCGCTCGCGGTCACGCCGCTCGCGCCGCTCGCGAGTACGACGAGCGCGTCGTTGGTCGACTCCGAGCCGTCGACGGAGACGAGGTTGAGCGAGGCGCCGGCGGCGCCCTGCAGCAGTCCGGCCAGCACGCCGGGCTCGACGACCGCGTCGGTGGTCGCGGTCACGATCATCGTCGCGACGTCGGGCCGGATCATCCCGGCGCCCTTGCCCATGACGCCGATGCGCACCTCCCCGCCGCTCAGCGCGCAGGTCGCGGTGCTCGTCTTGGCCCAGGCGTCGGTGGTGCGGATCGCGTCGGCCGCGGACGCGCCGCCGTCGCCGGACAGCTCGCCTGCGGCCTGTGCGATGCCGCGCTCGATCGCGTCCATCGGCAGGGGTCTTCCGATCACGCCGGTCGAGCAGACGACGACCTCGCCGGCTTCGATGCCGAGCGCCCGGGCGGCGGTCTCCGCCATCGAACGGGCGTCCCGCATGCCCTGGGCGCCGGTGCAGGCGTTGGCGTTGCCGGAGTTCACGACCACTGCGCGGGCGCGACCGCCGGCGAGGTGCTCGCGCGAGAGCAGCACGGGCGCGGCGGCCAGGCGACTGCGCGTGAACGCCCCCGCCGCGCTCGCGGGACCGTCGCACGCGAGCAGGGCCAGGTCGGGCGCTCCCGAGGCCTTGATGCCGCAGGTCACGCCGGCGGCGCGAAAGCCGCGCGGAAAGCAGACGCCGACCCGCTCGCCCGCGCTCATACGCCCAGCCCGTGCGCCGTCAGGCCCGCGCCTTCGTCGAGGCCCAGCATGACGTTGGCGTTCTGGATCGCCTGGCCCGCGGCGCCCTTGACGAGGTTGTCGATCGCCGCCGCGCAGATCGCGGTCTGCGTGCGCTCGTCGATCCACACGGCCACGTGACAGCTGTTGGCGCCGTGCAGCCGCCCGGGGTGGATGCGTTGCTCGACGGAGACGAAGGGCTCGGCGTCATACCGCGCGTGGAAGAAACCCTCGGCGTCGGCCTGCGAGAGCGGCCGCCGCAGCCGTGCGTAACACGTCACCTCGAGGCCGCGCGAGTGGGGTGCGAGGTGCGGGGTGAACGTGACCGGGAACGGCGTGCCGGTGAGCCGCTCGAGCGACCGCTCGATCTCCGCGATGTGCCGGTGGCCGGTGGGGCTGTAGGGCTGCACGCCGCCCTCGACCTCGCTCACGTGGGTGCGCTCGCTCGGCTCGCGTCCGGCGCCCGAGACGCCCGACTTGCCGTCGATCGCGACGGGCGCGTCGAGCAGCCCCGCCTCGGCGAGCGGGGTCAGCGCGAGGATCGCCGCGGTCGCGTAGCAGCCGGGATTGGCGATCCGGCGCGCGTCGCGCACGTCCTGGCGGAACAGCTCGGTGAGCCCGTAGGCCCAGTCCGGAGCGAGCCGGAAGTCCGACCCGAGGTCGACCACGGGCGTGCCTGCGCGTGCGACGGCCTCGCCGAAGTCGTGACTCGCGCCGTGCGGAAGGCAGAGGAACGCGACGTCGCAGCGCGCGAGCTCGTCCGGCGCCGGCGCGTCGTAGCCCTCGGAGCGCGCCTGCGCCGTGTGCAGCGAGAGCTGCGGGTGCCCGGCGATCAGACGCGCGAGCTCGCGCCCGGCGTAGCCGGAGGCGCCCGCGATGCCGGCGCTCAGCGCGTGCGAGCGCGCGCCGTGGGGCGCGGCCTCTGTCGTCGGGGTCGCCATATTTGCATGATTATACAGAGCGACTGCAAGTTCATGCAGCGCCGAGCAGCGCCAGGCACGGCTCGAGCCCGCGCAGCTCGATGTCGTCGCGGCGCGTCTGCTCCCACGCCTCGCGCGTCAGGCGGTAGCGCAGGTGCGGCGTCGGCTCGCCGCGCCGGGCGAGCAGCGTCTGGCCTTCGTGCTCGTAGCCCAGCCGCAGCGAGACGCGCTGCGAGGCGGGGTTGTCGACCCACGCCGAGGTCTGGGCCTCGAGGGCGCCGAGCCCCGCGAAGGCGAGGTGCAGCACCGCCGCGCGCATCTCGACGCCGAAGCCGTTGCCCTGGGCCGACGCCGTCAGCCACGACCCGCTGGACACGCTGCGACTGCCGGCGAAGTCTTCCGCCAGGAGCTCTTGCGTGCCGATGATGCGCCCGTCGCGGACGACGGCGAACGGCAGCGACCAGCTCTGCGGCGACAGCTTGCCGCGCGCCGTCCAGTGAAAGGCGAGGAAGCTCGTGACCGCCGTGGGCTCGTGGATGCCGTCTGTCCAGGGGATGCCGAACGGCATCTCGCCGGGAGGGTGGATGCCGGCCCGGGCCGCCGCGAACAGCTCGGCGAGATCCACGTCGTCGGGGATCCGCAACTCGAGGCGAGGCGTCGTGATGCGCAGCCCGAAGAGCGGCCACGGGTGCGTGTCGCGGTACCGGCCGGGCATCGAGTGAGCCTACACTCGCCGGCGACGGCCGACGACCGGTCCGGGTCGGCTGCAGGCCGTGAGTGAACCGGAGGAGACACGGATGGGCGAACCGACGATGTGGATGACGCGCGAGAGCCTGGACGCGCTGAAGTCGCTCACGGGCACGCAGCGCAGGGCGGTTCGCTTCGCCCTGCTGGAATGGCACGCGGTTGCGCGCTCCGAGGGCTACGAGCCGAGCCACTTCTGGCGCGGCTTCAACGCCTACGTGATGCACTCGGCCGCGCTCGGGCGGCTGCTGAGCGGATCGCCGCTGTTCGTCGATCGCCCGCCGGCGGAGGGCGGGTATCCCGCGTACGCCGCGATGACCGAGCAGGGCGCAGCGGTGCGCATCAGGCTCGACGAGGAGGTGTCCGAGGATGACTGACGCGGATCCATCCGCGAGCCCCGAGCCGGGCGCGGAGGACTGGCTCGAGGTCAATCGCGAGCTCTGGGACGAGCGCGTCCCGATCCACGTGGGGAGCGAGCTCTACGACGTCGAGGCGTTCGTCGCCGGCCGCTCGTCGCTGCGCGCCTTCGAGCTCGACGAGCTGCCGGGCGTACGCGGTCGCACGCTCGTCCACCCGCAGTGCCACTTCGGCGAGGACACGCTCTCGTGGGCGCGTCTCGGCGCGCACGTGACGGGGCTCGACTTCTCGGGCCCGGCGGTCGCGGCGGCGCGCGAGCTGGCCGCTCGCTGCGAGCTTGCGGCAGAGTTCGTCGAGGCCGATGTCTACGGCGCCGCCGAGGCGCTCGGCGGCCGTCGTTTCGACATCGTCTACACGGGGATCGGCGCGCTCAACTGGCTCCCCGACATCGAGCGCTGGGCGCGCGTGATGGCGTCGCTCTCAGCGCCCGGGGGGTACCTCTACCTGGCCGAGTTCCACCCCTTCTCGCACGTCTTCGCCGACGAGGACCTGACCGTCCAGTACCCGTACTTCCAGAGCGCGCCCTTCGAGTTCCCGAACACCGGTACCTATGCCGATCCCTCGGCGCAGACGGTGCACAACCGCGCCTACGAGTGGAACCACGGTCTGGGCGCGGTGGTCAGCGCCATCATCGCGGCCGGATTCGAGCTCGAGTTCCTGCACGAGCACGATTCCACGCTCTTCCTGCGCTGGCCGTTCCTGATCGGCGAGCGGGGAACGTTCCGGCTGCCGGAGGGGATGCCGTCACTGCCGCTCTTGTATTCGCTGCGCGCCGTCCTGCGAGGCTGATCAGCGCGTTCGGCCCTTCCGCGGAGCGGTAGTCTGCCGGGGTGGATCTGGGGAAGTTCGGCATCTGGACGACCTACCGCCGCATCGGTGAGGATCAGGCCGGGACAGCGGCGGCCCTCGTCGAGGAGCTCGGCTACAGCGTGCTGTGGCTCGGCGGCTCGCCGCGGCTCCCGAGCGTGCGACCGCTGCTCGCCTCGACGACGAACCTCGTGGTCGCGACGAGCATCGTCAACATCTGGGCCTACGACCCGGCTGAGCTCGCCGGCGAGTACGCGGCGCTCGAGCGCGAGTTCCCCGGGCGGCTGCTGGTGGGCATCGGCGTCGGCCATCCCGAGGCGACGAGCGACTACGCGAAGCCGCTCTCGGCGATGCGCGCGTTCCTCGACGGCCTCGACGCGGCCGAGCCCCCGCTGCCGCCCGACCGCCGCTGTGTCGCGGCACTGGCGCCGAAGATGCTCTCGCTGAGCGCCGATCGCTCGCTGGGCGCGATCCCGTACTTCATCTCTCTCGACCACACGAGTGCCGCTCGTGCACAGCTCGGAGCCGGCCCTCTGCTGGCCCCCGAGGTCGCGTGCGTGGTCGACGACGACGCCGAGAGCGCCCGGGGCGCGGCGCGCGAGTTCGCGAGCGTGTACCTCCGGATGAGCAACTACACGAACAACCTGCTCCGCTTCGGCTTCAGCGACGAGGACGTCGCCGGTGGCGGCTCCGACCGCCTGATCGACGCCGTCGTCCCGCACGGGACCGCCGATGAGCTCGCCGGCGTCGCCCGGGCGCATCTGGCGGCGGGCGCCGACCACGTCGCCATGCAGGTTGTCGGGGAGCCCGGGATCCCCCGCCGGGGATGGACCGCCCTGGCCGGCGCGCTGTTCCGCTAGCGCTGCCGATTCGCAAAGCCCGGGCGCCCGCCTGCGGGCGCCACCGATGAACGGAGACGCGCATGACGCTGTTCGGACAGGAGCACATCGACCGCTACGTCGCGACCGACGGCGAGGAGGGTCACGACTGGCAGGGGACGCAGGCGCTGATCCTGACGACGACGGGCCGCCGCTCGGGCCAGCAGCGGCAGAGCCCGCTGATCTACGGGCGTCACGGCGACGACTACCTGGTCGTCGCGTCCAAGGGCGGGGCGCCCGAGCACCCCGCGTGGTATCTCAACCTTGAAGCTCACCCTGAGGTTGAGATTCAGGTCAAGGGCGACAAGTTCCACGCCCGCGCACGCACGGCGACGCCGGAGGAGAAGGCCGAGCTGTGGCCGATCATGACCAAGGAATGGCCTGCCTACGACGAGTACCAGAAGAAGACCGACCGCCCCATCCCGGTGGTCGTGCTCGAGCGACGCTGAGCCGGTTACGCCGTGGTGACGGTGAAGGCGAGTGATCGCACACAATCCGCGTGTCTGCAGTCATCGCAACCTCGCGGGGCGTCGTTGGGACCCGATCATTCCGCATGAATGCCGTGATGTCGAAAATGCGCGAGCGCGGGCTGCGTCAGTGCGCGTGATCCCATCCTCGGATCCAGGGCTCTTGGGTGCGGCAGATCTGAACACCGCTATCTCCTATCCCCCGCGGAGGCGCACCGTGGACTCGTATGGGAAGGATCCGAGGGGCGGGAGCGGCGTTTGCGACCGGTGTTTCCCTCCTCCCGTCCACGCGCGCACGGGGTAGTAGGTGGGAGTGCACCCATGTCCGGAATCCTTCCGCGCTCCCGCCTCCCGGCAACCTGTGCGCTAGTGGAATCCTCCGATCAGCGCGGTGGTGATGGTGGCAGAGAACAGCACGAGTGAGGTGATCGCCATCACCAGGCGAGGCGTGCGCGACGCCAGCAGCGCGACCAGTCCCGCGGCGACCAGTCCGAGTGGAATCCACCAGAAGACCGGGCCGCCATTCGTGGAGGCGCGTCGCAGCGTCGGCGCGTAGTAGGGATCGAACGTGTAGAAGCGAGCGATGATGAGCGAGGCTGAGGCGATCGGTATCAACCACAGGCCCTTCACGCCGGCCAAACGCCGGCCCAGGCGACGCGAGAACGCGGAAACGAGGAACCCGAGCGCCCCGATCAGCATCGAAAGGATGGTAATCCTGAGGATCGCGTCCTCGAACCGCGGCGCATCGCCAGGCCGCGCCCCGGTCGGAAAGCGGATTACCTGCAAGGCGAACAGCGTCTCGTAGATGGTGGCGACGACGACGGCCGCGATTAGCCAGTAGACAGCCGCCGGCCAAAGCTGTCGGGTGACGCCGCTGGTCTGCTGGGTGCTCGCCACGCTCGGCGACCTCAAACGGCTCGGCATTCCGCCAAGCCTACGCCGCGCACCCCAACCTGATTGATGCCGACCTGTCAGCGGCGCCCGCTGCACGCGAGCCGGCTTCAAGTCCCTGCGTTGCAGTAGTGGCGCGCCGCCCGGCGAACCGTCTCTCCTACCCATCCTGCCGCGCGGCGTGCCGGCGTGCATCGCCCGGCCGGTTCAGCGCCGCCCGCGCCCCTGCCCGAAGTGGTGGGCGCCCGGGGCGTTCTCGCGCAGCCTCGTCACGTCGTCGCCGACGGCGACGGGGAGCTCCTCGAAGATCTGCGCGCTCCCGACCGGCTGCAGGCCCGCAGTCGGGAGCACGCGGCGCGAGGGCGTGCCGAGCGGCAGGAGGCGCTCGACGATCACGTTGATGTTGCGATCGCGGCGCTCCAGCTTCCCGTAGGCCTCGAGCAGCGGCTCGGTGCGCGCCAGCAGGCGGTGCTGCTCGTAGACGTCGCTGAAGAGCACGAGGTTGACGAGCCCGTGCTCGTCCTCGAGCAGCAGGAAGACGACGCCCTTGGCCGAGGCCGGGCGCTGGCGGGCGACGGTCAGCCCGGCGATGCGGATGGGAGTGCCGCTCGGGAGCTGCTCGAGCGCTGCGGTCGTGACGAAGCCGCGCGCCGTGAGGCCGGCGCGCAGCTGTGCGAGCGCATGGTCGCGCACCGAGACGCCGGTCGTCTCGTAGTCGGCCACGAGCTCATCCCAGGCGCCGGGTCTGGGGAGCGCCGGCGTCGTGCCGATCTCGAGGTCGAGCGCGAGCTGCCGCCCGCCGCCGCGCGTCGATTCGGGGCGCGCGATCAGCCCGGCGCGCCAGAGCTGCTCGCGCCGCGGTCCGAATGCGTCGCACGCGCCCGAGGCGATCACCCGCTCGCACTCGGGCAGCGACAGCCCGGCGCGTCGCACGAGGTCGGCGACATCGGCATACGGGCCGTCGTCCTCACGTGCCTCCACGAGGCCGAGCGCCGCCGGCTGACCGAGCCCGCGCACGTAGCTGAGGCCGATCCGCACCGCTCCGTCCGGCTCGATGCTGCAGAGCGCGTGCGAGTCGTTGACGGCGGGTCCGCGGATCTCGACCCCGCGGCGCTGCGCATCGCGCACCAGCGAGGCCGGCGGATAGAAGCCCATCGGCTGCTCGTTGAGGAGCGCGCAGAGGAACTCGGCGGGGTAGTGGCGGCGCAGCCAGGCGCTCTGGTAGGCGAGGAGCCCGAAGGCCGCCGCGTGCGCCTTGGGGAAGCCGAACTCCGAGAACGCGACGATCTTCTCGAAGACCAGCCGCGCGACCGGCTCGGCGACGCCGCGGCCGAGCGCGCCGTCGCGGAAGGAGTGCCAGTGCGCCACCATCGCCTCGCGCGAGCGCCGGCGGCTCATCGCGCGGCGCAGGCTCTCGGCCTGGCCCTGCGAGAAGCCCGCGAGCGCGACGGCCACGTCGAGCACCTGATCCTGGTACACGATCACGCCCAGGGTGTCGGCGAGCGCCTCGGCCAGCAGTGGATGGTCGTAGGGGATGCGGTAGCCCGGGTCGTTCCGGATGGCCTCGCGGCGCTCGAGGTACGGATGCACGGCGCCACCCTGGATCGGCCCCGGCCGCACGAGCGCGACCTCGACCGTCAGATCCTCGAGGTTCTCGGGGCGCGTGCGCAGCAGCATCTGCATCTGGGCGCGCGACTCGATCTGGAACACCCCGACGGTGTCGGCGGCCTGGATCTCGGCGTACGTGCCGGGGTCGTCGAGCGGGGCGCGCGAGAGGTCGATCGTCTCGCCGCGCGCACGCGCGATGAGATCGACGCACCTCTCGACGGCGCTCAGCATGCCCAGGCCGAGCAGGTCGATCTTGAGGAAGCCCGCGTCGGCGCACGAGTCCTTGTCCCACTGGCAGATCTGACGGCCCTCCATGGCGGCGGGCACGAGCGGCACGAGCTCGGCCAGCGGGCCGGTCGAGACGATCATGCCGCCGGGGTGCTGCGAGAGGTGGCGCGGCAGCCCGGCGATCTCGCCGCAGAGGTGCGCGAGCGCGCGGAAGCGGCGGTCGTGGGAGCGCTCGCGCACGCCCTCGGTCTGCGCGAGCTCCTCGCCCACGCGATCGGCGCGCCAGCCGTCGGAGCCGCGCGCCAGGCGGTCGAGGTCGGGCGGCGGCAGGCCCAGCGCCTTGCCGAGCTCGCGGATGGCGCTGCGCGAGCGGTAGGTCGAGAACGCCGCGATCAGCGCGCTGCGCTCGCGCCCGAAGCGGTCGTGCACCGCGAGGATCAGCTTCTCGCGGATGTCGCGCGGGAAGTCGAGGTCGATGTCGGGCACCGAGGCCAGCTCGCGGTTGAGGAAGCGCCCGAGCGAGAGCCGCGCGGCGACGGGATCGACGTGCGAGAGGCCGGTGAGGTAGCAGACGATCGAGCCCACCGACGAGCCGCGCCCGCGGCCGGGGGGCAGCGCCATGCGCGCGGAGTGGGGCCCGCGCACCGCGATCGCGATCTCGCGCGCGATCTCGAGGATCTCGCGGTGCAGCAGGAAGAAGCCGGAGAGGCCGTGGAAGCGGATCAGGGCGAGCTCCTCGTCGAGCCGCGCCCGCGCCTCGCCGCGGTGCGGGAGGCCGCGGTAGCGCCGCTCCAGCTCGAGCGCGCAGATCTGCGCCAGCTCGGCATCGGCCACCGTGTCGTCGGCCGCCGGGTAGCGGTAGCCGAGATCCTGGGTGAGGTCGAAGCGCAGCCGGTCGGCCAGCTCGACCGTCTCGCGGGTCGCCTCCGGGAGGTCGCCGAAGAGCAGCGCGAGCTCGCGGGGGCTCTTGAGCACGTGCTCGCGGTTGCCGCGCCGCTCGGCCTCGCAGGCCTCCAGCGGCTGGTGCGTGCGGATGGCGACCATCGCATCCTGCAGCGCGCCCCGCCGCCGATCGTGCACGTGCACGTCGTTGGTGGCGCAGAGGCGCAGCCCGAGCGTGCGTGCGCACTCGATCAGCCGGCGGTTGCGCGCGCGGTCGCCGCGCCACAGCGGCCGCTGGAGCTCGACGCGCAGATTGCCCCGGCCGAACGCCTCGCAGAGCGCTCGGCCCCGCTCCAGCGCCACCCGCTCGTCGGGATGCACGAGCGTGCCGTGGCGCGCGCAGCCCGTGAGGCAGACGAGCCCCTCGGCGCTCGCGCACAGCGCGGCGAGTGGCGTGCGCGGGACGAGGCGGTCGCGAGCATGCGCGGCGGTGAGCAGCTGCGAGAGGTTGGAGTAGCCAACGCGCGTCTCGACGAGCAGCGTGACGTGGAACTCCCCGTGCGCGTCCTCGACCGTCAGCTCGCACCCGGTGATGGGGCGGATGCCCAGCGCCGTGGCCGCGTGCGCGAACTCGAGCGCACCGCAGAGGTTGTCGTGATCGGTCAGCGCGAGCGCGCCGTAGCCGAGCTCGTGCGCCCGGGCGACCAGCTCCTCCGGACGCGACGCGCCGTCGAGGAAGGAGTAGGCCGAGTGGCAGTGGAGCTCCGCGTAGGCGGCCGTCAAGAAGGACCTTTCGTGCCCGCGAACGGGCATCGGGGTCCGATAAGGTAGACGAACATACGTTCGTTTACAAGGTGCTCCGTCGGCGTAGAATCAGCACATGGCCACCACAGCCGACGACGTGCGCCGGATCGCGCTGTCGCTGCCGAGCGCGGTGCGGGACGGGAGCGATCACCACTATCGCGTCGAGCGCGGAAAGGCGTTCGCGTGGACGTGGAAGAAGCGCATCGAGCCGAAGCGCGCCCGCGTCGAGCAGTTCGACGTGTTCGCCGTGCGCGTCTCCGGCGAGGAGGAGAAGCAGGCGCTGATCGCAGCCGACCCCGCGAAGTTCTTCACCGAGCCGCACTACAACGGCTATCCCGCCGTGCTCGTCCGCCTCGCTGCGATCGACGGCGAGGAGCTCGCCGAGCTGCTGACCGACGGCTGGCGCAACGCCGCGCCGCGCACGCTGCTCGCCGAGCTCGACGCAAAGGACTGACCACCGGCCCTTAACGGGATGCTGATCGTCTACGGTCGAGGCGTGGCGGTCGCAGCGCGTGTTCCCAGAGCCGGCTCGGCACGAACCGCCGATGCGATGCTGCTCGCCGTTGTGCTGCTCTGGTCGGGCAATTTCACGGCCATGCGCTACGCCATCGGCAGCTTCCATCCGCTCGCGTTCTCGGCGGTGCGCTTCGGGCTCGGCGCGGCGCTCTACGCGCTCGTCGTGCTCTGGCGGGAGGGCTCGCTGCGCATCGCGCGGCGCGACGTCGGCGCTGTCCTCCTCCTCGCCGGGGTCGGTATCTTCGCCAATCAGGTCGCGGTCATCTACGCCGTCCAGAAGGCCGGCGCCGCGAACATCGGCATGCTCATGGCGAGCGCGCCGATCATCGCCGCGCTGCTCGCGCGCCGGCTCGGACACGAGCGCATCGGTGCGCGACACGTCGTGGGCATCGCCGTCGCGGCGACGGGTGCGCTGCTCGTCCTCTACGGCGGTGGCGGCGTCGGGAGCGCGCCGCTGCTCGGCTGGATTCTCGGCCTCGCGACCGCAGCGACCTGGGCGAGCTACTCCGTGCTGCTGCGGCCGCTGATGGCGCGCTACAGCGCCGAGCGACTGTCGGCCGCGGTGCTGCTCACGGGCTCGGCCATGCTGATCCCCGTCTCGCTCCCGCAGCTCGCCGAGCAGGACTGGGGCCGGCCGTCCGGCAACGCCTGGCTCGCGCTCGGCTACAGCCTCGTGTTCTCGCTGCTCGTCACCAACGTGCTGTGGTTCGATGCGATTCACCGCGTGGGCGCGGCGCGTGCGACGGTGTTCCTCTACCTCGAGCCGTTCTGCGTCGCGGTGATCGCGATGCTGGTACTTGGCGAGCACGTCTCGCCGGCCGAGTGGGTTGGCGGGGTCGTGATCCTCGCGGGCGTGCTCGTGGCCCGCCGCGGGGAGTAGCGGGCCAGACCGGCGGAAGGACTCACTCGCCGCGGCGGCGATCGCGCTGCGCGCCGCGGCGAGGCTTGGAGGCCGACGCGTGGCGGTGCCAGCCACCGCCGACCAGGTCTTCGAAGACGACGGCGAGACCGCCGTCCTCCAGCACGAGCTCGACATAGGCCCGGCGCACCGGCACGTCGGTCCACCAGCCTTCCTCGACGACCCAGCGCTCGCGGATCTGTTCGACGGAGCGGTCGTCGAGCCGGACCGGGGTGCCGGTGCGGTCGACCTCGACCTGCGCGGGCTGTACCAGCGAGAGACGGCGCAAGGTGGGTGGTGCGGTGGCACTCATGCGACCGGCGTGCAGAGCTCGATCAGGACGCCGTTGGGGTCGCGGACGTACGAGACGGTCTGCCCCCAGGGCTTCTGCTTCGGCCCGGCCAGCTCGCGCGCTCCCGCCTCGATCGCCCGGGCGTGCGCCGCCGGCACGTCGTCGGTGACGAGCGCGATCTCGAGCGCCGCAGGCGGGCCTGCCGGGTCGTGCGCGACGAAGCCGCCGGGCAGGTTGGCCTTGCCCATCGCATGCGATGCGAACGAGAGCGTCGTCGCACCCGTGTCGAGTTCGCCGTAGCTGCCGTCCTCGGCGACGAATCGCCGCCCGAGGCCGAACGCCCGCTCCCACCATTCGATCGTCGCATCCACATCTGCCACGTAGGCGATCACGTATCCCAGCTTCACCGCGTGCACCTCCCGCTCGGTTCCCATTGGTTATTGCTCATCCGGCGCAAGCGCGAAACGCCGTTCCGGCAGCCGGCTGTCGGGCGCCACCTCGACCACGCGCAGCGCCGCGTCGCGCCCCACCGCGGCGCGCACCTGCCGCACGGCCTGGGCCCGTCGCTCGCGCCGTTCCTCGCCCTCGGCACGCAGGAGCACGCCCTGGCGGTGGCCGTCGGTGAGCGCCGCGAGTTCGATCGCGATCTGGTCGACCGGGGTGCCGAGCGCGATCAGCCGCGGCGTCGCGACCATCTCGAGGAGCTTGCGATCGGCGCTCGGCTCGCGCAGCGGCACGTGCTCCTCCCACGACCCCCCGCCGGCCAGGCGCGCGCCGATGCGGAGCGAGCGCGGCTCGCGGCCGGCACGCTCGGGCCGCGCGAGCACACGATCGAGCAGCAGGCGCACGGCATGCGCCATCTCCTGCTCGGTCGCGATCGGCTCGCCGAGGGCGAGCATCTCGCGCAGTGCCGGTGCCACGGCGCGCGGCTCGATCGACTCCGAGTCGTGTCCCGCCGCGAGCAGCCACGCGCGCTGGCCCTCGTAGCCGAAACGGTCGCGCACCACCGTGGCCGGCAGCGCGGCGAGATCGCGCAGACGGCGGATGCCCAGCCCTTCGAGCACCGTCAGCAGATCGTGGTCGATGCCCGCGGTGCCCGCGCCGGAGGGGCCGAGCGATGCGACCGGGAGGTCGGCCAGGAATGCGGTTGCCTGGGCGGCGGGGATGACGAGCGGTGTGCCCGGCCGCGCCCGGCGGGCCGCATGCGCTGTCAGGAACCGCCCCGGCGCGGCGCCCAGGCGGGGGCGCAGGCCCGTCTCCCGCAGGGCCGCCTCGGCGCTCGCCGCGAGCACGCCGTCGAGCCCGTTCCAGAGTCGTTCGAGCGGACGGGCGTCGAGCAGCGCGAGGCCGTCGGCGATCGGCTCGACGGCGGCACCGATGCCCTCCAGCGCGATGTAGAGGCGATCGGCGCGCAGGCGCACCGCGAGCGGATCGGGCGGCACGAGCCGCAGCGCCGGGCAGAGGGCGTGGGCCTGGGCCGTGCGCATGCCCGGCCGCACGCCCGCGGCGGCCGCCGCCGCGCTCACCTCGCCGATCGGCCCGGCGCCGCCATCGAGCGGCGCGAGCGCCAGCGCGGCGCCCTTCGCCGGCACCCCGTGCTCGTGCGCGGCGACTGCCAGATCGAACCGGGGGATGTGAACGCCGACCAGCATGGGGGAGAAGATGGTAGGCGAACGTATGTTCGATTGCAAGCGACCGCCCGGCTGCCGATGCAAACCCTGTGCCACGCGCTCTCTCCCTCCGGCTGCCCGCCGTCGTGCTCGTCGCGATCGTGGCCGTCGTCGTCACCGCCGGGCCCCTGCGCAGCCAGCTGGCCGCCCAGGGCGTGCATGACACGCGCTCGCTCGTGGCACCCGGTCCGCTCGTCCGCAGCGACGCTCTGAAGCCGCTCGCGCCGAGCCTGCCCGACGGCGGCCCGAACGGCGCGGCGATCTGGGTGCACGGCGACCGCTCCCCCGCTGCGCCGGTTGCGCTGCTGCGCGCCGCCGGCATCCCCGCGCGCGTCGTGCAGAGCTTCCACGAGGCCCTGCGGCACCCGCTCGTGCTCAGCTGGCCCGCGACGAGCCTGAGCGCGCGCGGTCGCGCGCGGGTGCTGAGCTACGTGCGCCACGGCGGCACCTTCCTCGCCGTCGCTCCGAGCACTGCGGTGCGCGCGGGCCTCGGCGCCGCGCGCGCCGCGTTCTTCAGCCGCCTCGTCCAGGTGCCGGAGCGCGGAATCGACAGTGGCGGGTACCTGCGCGACAGCCAGATCGCGGCCCTGCGGCGCTTCTGGGCCGCGACGCCCGGCGGCTTCCGCCTCGGTGACGCGCCCGGCGGCGCGCGCTCCGCGCTCGTGCTGTTGCACGACGTGCGCGGCGCCGAGGCGCTGGGGGCCGCCGGAGCGCTCGTGCGGCGCGAGCGCGCGGCGCGCGTCCGCGCGACCTACGTCGTTCAGACCCGCTACCTCGCCGACGTGCGCGGGAAGCGACTCGTCGGGCCGCGGCTCTCGAAGCTCGTCCGGGCCATCCGCTCGGCCGCGGGCGACGTGGTCGCCGGCGGCGTCGCCGGAGGCCCTCTGAGCGCGACGCCGCACGGCGACGGCAGCGAGATGTACCCGACCTACGCCGCCGCGTTCGCGTCGTCCACGGAGGTCGACGGCGAGACGCTGAGCGGCGAGCTGCGCGTGTCGCGTTACGTGCTCGGCGCGCTCGGCGCGCACGGCGTGGATGCCTTCCGCGGCGTCACGGGCGCGACGCCACGCGGCTTCGCGGCGGCCGCCGAGGAGGCCGGCATCGGCATCGACGCGACGCTCCCCGTCGATACGGCGGGGGGTGCCTTCCCGTTCTGGCAGACGCAGGCCGATGGCCTCGAGCGCCGGCTGCTGCGCTTCCCGGTGGCTGTCGACGATGTCCCGGGCGAGGGCCCGGCGGCCACGCTCGCGGCGTCGTACATCGCTCTGCGCCGCAACCGGGCGGGGGGCGCGCCGACATTGGTGGAGCTGACGCCGGACCGCCACGGCTGTGCGGATGCGGTCGAGCGCGACCTGCTGGCCGACACGCCGCCCGACGTCTGGCGCGGCACGCTCGACACGCTCGGGACGTTCTGGGAGCAGCGCGCGGGGCTCGCGCTCGACGCCCGGCCGCTCGGCGCGGGTCGCGGCTGGCTCGTGCGCGTGCGCGGCACGCGCCGCACGAGCGGGCAGTCGCTGGTGGCGCCCTTCCGCGTCGCGCGTGCCACCGGGCCCGATGGGGCCACGCTGCGGGTGCGGGGCGGCAACCGCGTCCTCCTGCCCGCGTTCGCTTCGCAGACGGCGGTCGTCATCGTTCCGGAGCACGCCAAGCTCCACCGGTCGGGGGATCCCTTCGCCCGTTCGTTGAGCCAAGCTGCGACCCGGCTCCCGCGGCAGCTCACCCGTCTCTCAAGCTCCGCAAACGTCTGTCGATAGGAAGCCTCGAGCGAGGGACGCACCATCGCAGACGAACCCCATGACCGCACTCTCCAGGACCGCCTCGACCAGGCCACACGAGCCGGGTCGGGCCGGAGCCTGCGCGGAGCGCTCGGCCGGGCTCAGGACGAGGCCATCGAGCAGCGCATCCAGGAGGAGCGCCAGCGCATCCTGCACGAGTTGCAGCTCCAGTTCGAGGAGCGGCTGAAGGTACTCGAGGAGCGCGAGCGCGTCGTTGCCGCGCTCGAGGACGAGGACGGCCGCGACGGGCTGGCCGAGCAGGCTGCCACGACCGTGCACCTGCGCGAGGCCGTGGAGCAGCAGGAAGCGCGCATCGAGGAGCTCCTGCGCAACGTGGAGAGCGAGCGCTACCGGCGCGAGGTCGCGGAGCGCGTGCTCGAGGATCCGAAGCTCATGCACCAGCTCAGCATCGAGATCGAGCGGCTCGGGGCCGAGCTGTCCGACCGCGAGCGCGAGCTCGAGAGCATCGCCGCCCGCGCCGAGGCCGAAGGCGATGCGGGCGGCGCCGACCCCGTGCAGCTGAGCGAGCTCGAGGGCCGCATCGCCGTCTACGAGATCGAGCTGCTCGAGTTGCGCGCGCGGCTCGAGAACGTCGTCGACCGCGAGTTCGCCGATCTCCGCGAGGGCGAGCTGAAGGCGGAGATCGAGGCACTCGCTGCGCAGCTGGCCGCGGCGGACGGCGATGCCGGTGCCGATGAACTGCTGGCGCCGCTGCGCGCGGAGCTCGAGGCGGCACGCGAGCAGGTGCGGACGCTCGAGGCGAGCGCGGCCGAGAGCGCCGCGCTGAGCGAGCAGATCGCGGCGCTGCAGGAGCAGGTCGCCCGCATCGAGGAGCTCGAGCGCGAGCTCGAGGCTGCGCACTCCGCGAGCGATGCCGGTGCCGATGAACTGCTGGCGCCGCTGCGCGCGGAGCTCGAGGCGGCACGCGAGCAGGTGCGGACGCTCGAGGCGAGCGCGGCCGAAGGCGCCGCGCTGAGCGAGCAGATCGCGGCGCTGCAGGAGCAGGTCGCCCGGGCCGAGGGGCTCGAGCGCGACCTCGAGGCCGCACGCGCCGCCGGCGAGAAGCTGGACGCCGAGCTCACGGCGGAGCGCGCGAGTCTGGAGGAGGCCCGGGCACAGATCGCCACCTCGGCCGAGGCCGGGGCGGCGGCCGATGCGGTGGCCAAGGAGCTCGAGAGCACGCGCGCCGAGCTCGCGACCGCCCGCGCCGAGCTGGAGGCCGAGGCCGAGCGCGCCGAGGTGGCGGCCGGTGCAGTCGCCACGGAGCTCGAGAGCGTGCGCGCCGAGCTCGAGACCGCGCGCGCAGAGCTCACGCGGGTCTCCGAGCAGGCAGCTGCCGGCGTCGCCGTCGCGGCCGAGCTCGAAATGGCCGAGCGGCAGCGCGACGAGGCCCGCGAGCTGCTCGAGGAGCTCGAGCGCGAGCTGCCCGCGGCGCGGGTGCGCGCAGCCGCGGCAGATGCCGCCGAGCAGCGCATCGCCGAGCTCGAGCAGGAGCTCTCCGCTCAGTCCGAGGTGGCCGCGGGCGCGGCCGGCGTCGCGGCGCAGCTCGAAGCCGTGCAGCGGCAACTCGCCGACGCGCGTGCGCGGGCGACGGATGCGGATACGGCCGAGCAGCGCGTTGCCGAGCTCGAGGCCAAGGTCGCCGGACACGCCGAGCAGACAGCGCTTGCGGCCGGTGTCGCCGCCGAGCTCGAGGCTGCCCGGAAGGAGCTCGCCGAGGCAGCCGGGCGCATCGGCGAGCTGGAGCGCGAGCTGCCCGGCGCCCGCGAGCGCGCGGCCGCGGCGGATGCAGCCGAGGCGCGCGTCGCCGAGCTGGAGCGCGCGTTCGCGGACGAGAGCGACAAGGCGGCGGGCGCGGCTGCCGCAGGAGCGGCGGCCGAGCAGCGCCTGGCCGGCCTGGAGGTGCAGCTCGCCGAGCAGACCGAGACGGCTGCGAGCCTCGCGGCGGAGCTCGAGAAGGCCCAGGAGCAGGTCGAGGCGGTCGAGACGCAGCTCGGGGAGCGGGCTGCTGCGGCGGCGTCGATCGACGCCGACCTCGCGAAGGCGCGCCAGCAGGCGGAGGTCGCCCGCGCCCGTGTCGGCTCGCTGGAAGGCGAGCTCGTGTCGGTGCGAGACGAGCTCTCGCAGCTCGAGGTGCGCGCGGCCGCGACGGAGGCAGCCGAGTTGCGCATCGCCGAGCTGGACGGGCGCGTGGCCGCGCAGACCGAGATGGCCGTCGTGGCGGCTGCCGAGCTCGCGCTCGCCCGCGAGCGCGCGGAGGCACTCGAGACGCAGCTCGAGGATGGCAGGACCACGCTGGCGTCGGCCGAGAGCGAGCTGGCGCAGGCGGTCGAGGGAGCCGAGGTCGCGCGGGCGAGAGTGGGAGTGCTCGAGGCAGAGCTGGCGGCCGTGCGCGATCGCGCCGAGCTGGCAGGTGCGGCCGAGCAGCGGGTGGCCGCGCTCGAGGCGCAGCTCGTCGAGCGCGACGCCGAGGCCTCCGCGGCGGCCGAGGCGCTTGCCGTCGCGCGCGATGCCTCGCACCGGCTGGAGCAGGAGGCGGTCGAGTTGCGCGGGGCCACCGAGGCGCTCGCCACGGCGCAGGCCGACCTCGTGGGGGCGCGCGAGGCCGCCGACGAGCTCCAGGCCGAGCTGGCTTCCGTCCGTGCGCAGGCCGACGCGGCCGCCGCGGCCACGCAACGCGCGGAGGCGCTCGAGGCGGATCTGGCCGAGACGCGCGCGACGCTCGCCGAGATGCGGGCAGCGATCGACGACGCGCGCGCCAAGGGCGAGCGCGTCCCCGAGCTGACGGCGGAGCTCGCCGAGCGGGCGAGCGAGATCGAGCAGCTGCGGGCCGAGCTCGCGGAGGCTGCCGCGGGGGCCGCGAAGGCCGAGCGCGCGCAGGAGGCGCTCGGCGCACGCGAGGCAGACCTCGACCGTCTGACGCGCGAGATCGGCGAGCGCGAGAGCGCGCTCGTGACGGCGCAGGCCCAGGCCGCCGAGCACGCCGCCGAGGCGGAGCGCGCGCAGCAGGCGCTGCGGGAGCGCGACGCCGACCTCGACCGGCTGACGGTCGAGGTCGCCGAGCGCGAGAGCGCGCTCGTCGCCGCGCAGGCGCAGGCCGCCAGCGCCCACGGGCAGCTGGCCGACACGGAGGCCCGCGCAGGCGGCGCGCTGACGGAGATCGCGCAGCTCCGCAGTGCCCTCGAGGAGCGTGGCGCCGAGCTGGAGCGCATCCGCAGCGAGAGCGACGCGGCGCTCGCCGCGCGCGCCGGGCTCGAGGCCCAGCTGTCGGCGTTCGAGAGCGAGCGCACCCGTCTCGGAAGCGACCTCGAGGCGGCGGTGCGGCAGCGCGATCAGATGCGCGCCGAGTTCGAGCAGGAGCTGGCCGCGGCGTCCGAGCAGCTCGCGGAGCTCGAGGGACGCGAGGATCGCACGACGCTGCTGGAGCAGGCCGTGAGCGCACGCGAGGCCGAGCTCGACCGGCGTCGCGAGGCCGAGCAGCTGCGCAGCGAGGCGTTCGACCGGCTGCAGGAGCAGCTGCGACAGCGCGAGCTCGACCTGGAGACGGCGCGCGAGCGCGTTCGCGAGCGCGAGACGGCGCACGGCGAGGTGCGCGCCGAGCTCGACGCAGCCCGCAGCGAGGAGACCGAGGCGCGCTCGCAGATCGCCCGTCTGGAGGCCGCGTGCGCCGAGCTCGAGCGCACGGTCGCAGAGCTCGGCGAGCGCAGCGACGCCGACAACGAGAGCCGCGAGCAGACCCTCCGCGAGCTCGAGGCCGCGCTCGCCGCCCGCGAGACGGAGCTGGCCGGCGCCGAGGCGGCACTCGAGGCCTCGCGCGACGCCGCTGCCCGGCGCGCCGCCGAGCTCGAGCAGCGCGAGGCCGCGCTCCAGGAGCTCTCGGGGCGCGAGGCCGATCTCGAGCTGCGCGCAGCGGAGCTCGCAGAGCGGGAGGCGGGGCGCCAGGCCGAGCTGTCGCGCGAGGAGCTCGCGCTCAGCGAGCGCATGGCCGAGCTCGTGGGGCGCGCCGAGGAGCTCGATGGGCGCGACGCCGAGCTCGCGCGCCGCGAGCAGCGCCTGCGCAGCGGGCGCTCGGCGCTCGAGGCCCTGCGCGTCGAGGTCGAGCAGAGCCGCCAGAAGGTCGCCGATACCGAAGCCGAGCGGGCCGAGCTGGAGACGCTCCAGGCCGATCTCGCCGTGCGTGCCGCGGAGCTGGCCGCGGGCGAGGCGAGCCTGCGCACCCGCGCCGCCGACGTGCGCGACGCCGAGGAGCGCGCGCGTGAGATCGAGTCGCGGGAGTCCGAGCTGCGCCTGCTCTCCGACTCCCTGCGGCGCCGCAGCGACGAGCTCGCCGAATCCGAGGATCACCAGGCCGACCGCGAGCGCGCGCTCGATCGCGACGTGCGCGAGCTCGACCGCAAGGTCGCCGATCTGCGCCGCCGCGAGGAGCAGCTGGACGAGATCGAGTCGGATCTCGAGCGCGATCGCGAGCGCCGCGCCCGCCGTCGCCTCGAGGCCGTCCCGGCCGAGCCGCCCGAGGACGACCGCGATCGCGACCGCGACCGCGATCGCGATCGCGGTCGCGGCCGGCTCAGCACGTTCGACCACCGCCAGATCGAGCTCGACCGCCGCGAGGGGGAGGTGCGCCGCCTCGAGGAGCGCCTGAGCGGCCTCGAGCGCTCGCTGGCCCGCAAGGAGGCCGACCTGGGCGCGTTCGCCGACCTCCTGCAGCACTCGCTGGAGCGCATCGAGGGCGCGGCACCCGCCGAGGGCGCCGTCGACCCGTCGGAGCCCGATCCGACGCAGCGGCTGCGCTTCTGGACGCGCGACTCCTCCGCGGGCGGCGGCGGGGCCTGACGCTGCGGCGGGGACCGCTGGATTGCGGCTACGCGATCCTCGGCCGACCTGATCGGTCAAGTGGCACTCGCGGCGAGTGCCACTTGACGCGCGCGATCCGCGCGGTGCGAACCCACCCGGCCGCGCCCCGTAGGATTGACCGGTGGACGGCGTACACGACATGGGCGGGATGCAGGGCTTCGGACCGGTGGTGCCGGACGGAGAGATCTTTCATCAGCCCTGGGAGCGGCGGTTGTTCGCGCTCACGCGGGTGGCGAGGTTCGCGGGCATCACCGCCGGCCATTCGCGCGACGTGATCGAGTCGATGCCGCCGGTGGAGTACCTCGCGGCGTCGTACTACGAGCGCTGGCTCTGGGGGCTCGAGCGACGGCTGGAGCGCGCCGGGACGCTGACGCCCGAGGACGTCGCGGGTGCGATGGCGGCCGCCGCCGGCGACGCGCTGCCCGAGCGGCGCGATGCGGAGCTCGCGGAACACGTGGTCGAGGCGCAGCGCGCGGGCGGGCCGCTGCCCGCCGCTGCGGCGCCCGCGTTCCGGCCCGGCGACCGGGTGCGCGTGCGCCGGATGCGGCCCGGGGGTCACACCCGCTGCCCGCGCTACGTGCGCGGGGCCACGGGTGTGATCGAGCGGGTGCACGGCGACGATCTGCTGGCCGACGCGAGCGCGCGCGGCGACGATGCTCCCGTCGAGGCCGTGTACGCCGTGCGCTTTCGTTCGGACGATCTCTTCGGCCCCGGCGACGAGCCGCCCTACCGCGTGCTCGTCGACCTCTGGGAGTCCTACTTGGAGGAGGGCGACTGATGCACGACCACGACCACGATCACGGTCACGACCACGTCCACCACGAGCGCCCGGCGACCGAGTCGGAGTTGCGCGCGCGCGCGCTCGAGGCGCTGCTCGTCGAGCGCGGCCTCGTCTCGACCGACGCGATCGACGCGGTCGTCGAGTACTACGAGAACGACGTCGGGCCGCAGAACGGCGCGCGTGTGATCGCTCGTGCCTGGGTGGATCCCGCCTACCGCGCGCGCCTGCTCGGCGATGGCAGCTCGGCGATCGCCGAGCTCGGCTACGGCGGCGTCGAGGGCGGGCACATGGTCGTCGTCGAGAACACGCCGGACGTCCACAACGTGATCGTCTGCACGCTCTGCTCGTGCTACCCGTGGCCCGTGCTCGGGCTCCCGCCGACCTGGTACAAGAGCGACGCCTACCGCGCCCGCGTCGTCGCCGAGCCGCGGCACGTGCTCGGCGAGTTCGGGCTCGAGCTGGATCCCGACGTCGACGTGCGCGTGTGGGACTCCAGCGCCGAGGTGCGCTACCTCGTGCTGCCCGAGCGCCCGCCCGGGACGGAGGGCCTGAGCGAGGAGCAGCTCGCCGCGCTCGTCACGCGCGATTCGATGATCGGCGTGGCGCGCGTGGAGTCGCCGGCCGGTGCGGCCGCATGAGCACGACGCTCGCGGAGGTCGACGAGCAGCTCGGCGGCTACGCGCCGCTGCCGCGCGCGAACGGCGAGCTCGTGTTCGAGGAGGTCTGGCACGGGCGGGCACTCGGCATGGGGGTCGTCCTGCTCGAACGGCTCGGCATCCCGTGGAGCGGGTTCCGGGAGCACCTCGTCGCGGCCATCCGGCGCCACGGGCACCCCGAGGGGGAGTCCGCCGCCGAGGCGTACTACGTCGCATTCCTCGACGCCATCGAGTCGCTCGTCGCCGCTCGGCGGTAGGGCGCGCGAAGCGCGTCCCGCCGGAACGCGACCTGTGAGCATGAAGCCATGCTCGGGGTGCTGCTCGCTCTCTCCGCCTCGTTGATGTGGGGCGCCGCCGACTACGGCGGCGCCCTGCTGACCCGATCGCGCGACGTGTTCTCCGTCGTGCTGATCTCGCAACTGGCGGGCCTCGTCGTGATCACGTGCGTCGTCGCGGGGCGCGGCGTGGGCTGGCCGGGCACCGAGGCGATGCTGCCGGCCGCGGTCGGCGGCGTGCTCGGCTCGGTCACGATCGTCGTCTTCTACCTCGCGCTGTCGTACGGCCCGGTCTCGATCGTCGCGCCGCTGCTGGCCTCGAGCGCCGGCATCCCGGTCGTCTACGGGATCGCCCGCGGCGAGCGGCCGTCGGCGCTGCAGCTCACGGGCCTCGTCGTGACGCTCGTGGGGGTGATCCTCGTCTCGCTCACGACCGGCGACGGTCATGCGCGCGGCCGCCGCGGGATCGCGTTCGGCGCGCTCGCCGCCGTGCTCCTGGGCGTCCTGCTCGTGATCTTCTCGCGCGCCGCGGCCCACGACGCCTACTGGGCGCCGCTCGTGCTGCGGGTGTCCTCGATCGCGACCACGGTCGTGATCGTGCTCGTGCGGCGCGTGCGAGTGCGGGCCGAACGCAGGGTCGTCGCGCTGATCGCGTGCGTCGGGACCCTCGACATGCTCGCGAACCTCGCCTACGGCGTGTCGACCACGCTGCAGCTGCTCGCGATCACGGCGGTGCTGAGCTCGCTCTTCCCGTTCGTCACGGTCGTGCTCGCGCGCGTGCACCTCGGAGAGCGCGTGACGCGCGTGCAGCAGGGCGGCTCGATCATGACGCTGGTCGGCGTGCTGCTCGTGGCTGCAGGCTAGGCGCTACCCGGTGCGCGCCTCGTGCAGCAGCCGCACGGTCTCGATCGTGTCGGCCTCGGCCGGCTGTTTGTCGTCGCGGTAGCGCACGACGCGCGCGAAGCGCAGCGCCATGCGACCCGGGTAGCGCGTGCTCGTCTGGATGCCGTCGAACGCGATCTCCACGACGAGGGCGGGGTGGACGTAGACCGTCGTTGACGTGCGGCGGGCCTCGAGCCCGAGCAGGCGCGTCGTCTGCCACGCGAGCAGCTCGTCGGTGAGCCCCTTGAAGGTCTTGCCGAGCATCACGTAGCCGCCGGACTCCGGGTTGCGGGCGCCGAGGTGGAGGTTCGAGAGCAGTCCCTGCCGCCGCCCGTGACCCCACTCGGCCGCCAGCACCACGAGGTCGAGCGTGTGCACGGGCTTGACCTTGAGCCAGCCCGCGCCGCGCCGTCCGGCCTCGTACGGAGCAGCCGGCGACTTGACGACGACGCCCTCGTGCCCGCGTGCGAGCGCGTCGTCGAAGAACGCCTGCGCGTCGCCGGCACCCGCGGTCGCGAGCCGCGGAACCCAGGCGCCCGCGGGCAGGATGGGCTCGATCGCGGCCAGGCGCTCATGTGCCGGGAGATCGAGGAGGTCGCGCCCGTCGAGATGCAGGACGTCGAAGAAGAACGGCGTCAGCGGCACGGCCTCGCGCAACGCAACGGCATCGCCGCGGCTCGCCGCCCGGCTCGCGGTCTCCTGGAACGGCCGCGGGCGTCCGTCGGGGCGCAGAGCGATCGCCTCGCCGTCGAGGATCACGGTGCGCAGCGGGAGCGCGCGCACGGCCTCGACGACCTCGGGCATGCGCGCACCGACGGGGTCGAGCGTGCGCGTGAACACGCCGACGTCGTCGCCGTCGCGGTGCACCTGGATGCGCACGCCGTCGAGCTTCCACTCGACCGCTGCGCCCTCGATCTGGGCGAGCGCCGCCTCGAGCGACGGTGCGGTCTTGGCGAGCATCGGCTGCACGGGGCGCCCGACCTGCAGGTGGAACTCGGCCAGCCCCGCCGCGCCCTCGGCCAGCGCCGCCTGCGCCACCGCGGGCAGGTCGCCCGCGAGCATCGCCGCGCGCCGCACGGCGGGCGCCGCGACGCCGGCCGCCGCCGCCACGGCATCGGTGACGACGCCGGCGAGCGCGCCCTGGCGCAGCTCGCCGCCCGCGAGCTGCGCCAGGAACCGCTGTTCGGCGGCCGTGGCGCGCGCGAAGAGCGCGACGATCTCATCACGTCGCGCGGCCGCCGAGCCCGAGCCGCTCAGCGCCTCGATGCGCGCGAAGGCGCGGTCGATCTCGCCGACCTCGAGACTCGGCGCCGGAGCCGGATCGGGCAGGTCGCGCAGCGCGGCCCAGCCGATGCCGGTGCGGCGCTGGCGGAGCTCGCCGGAGAGGTAGCTCGTGACGAGCGCGACCTCGTCCGGCGCCGCGCGGCGCAGGCACGCGGCGAGCGCGGCGACCTTCGCGAGCCGCGACCGGGTCGACGCGACCGCGGCCGAGGTCTCGACGAGGCCGGAGAGCAGCACCGCCGCATTCTCCTACGCACCGTCGAGTTGCGAGGAGAGGTGCGTGATCTTCACGTGCCCCGCCGGGTCGTCACCGCAGTACTGGTTCGTGCGCCAGAGCAGCTCGTTCGCCGCCATCACGGCCGCCAGCTGCGGCGTACGCGCAGTTTCGATACGCGCCGTCATCGTGAGGCTGCGCGTCCGCGGGTCGAGGGCGATGGCGGGCTCGCGGACGACCTGCGAGCGCTGCAGCGACTCGAGCACCTGCTCCGCGACGCGCTCGGCGAGGACGGCCGCGTCGAGCGCGCTCGTACGACATTCGACGAGGTAGGCCACCCCCGGATATGCGCCGGCGCCGGCGACGCGAAACGCTCGCGCCGGCCGGCGGCCCTACGCGACTTCCAGGAGCGCCCGCTCGAGCGTGCCGAGGATGCGGCCGTGTCCGCTGCGCCGGCCGGCCAGGTCGTCGAGGCTCATGTCGTAGACGGCTGCCAGGTCGACGGCGTCCTCGAGGCGGATGCCGCCCGTGCGCTCCCAGCAGTCGAGGGTCGCGGAGGTGATCGGGACACCGCGGTCGCGCAGCAGGTCGACCACCTCTTGCTCGCCCATCCCGGCGCGCCCGCGTGCATCGCGCAACGCGGCGCTGATGCGGTCGTGCGCTGCTGCGCGAGCGAGCAGCACGAGCGTGCCCGTGGGCTCTCTGCGTGCGGCCTCGCCGTGCTCCGCCGCGCCGTCCTCCGTCGCGGCGTCCGTCGTTTCCGCGCCGTCGTGCGTCGGTATCCACCTCATCGGTGGCTCCCTTCAGGTCGATGCGAGGATATTCCCGCGCGGCGCGGCCCGTCACTCCCTCAAACGAGGGAAATCGCGGGCACGCCGAGCGCGGCCTGAAGCTGGATGCCGACGTCGAGCAGGTGCCAGTCCGTGCCGGCCCGCCCGATCAGCGAGACGCCTACGGGCAGCCCGCTGCGCGACCCGACGCCGGCCGGCAACGCGACGACGGGGGACCCCGTCCAATCCCATGTGTGCGTGAGCGAGATCAGCGCGTAGTCGCTGCCGGCGTGGTCGTAGCCGTCGCCGCGGAGCGGCGCGGTGCACGGCACGGTGGCCTCGATGAGCGCGGAGATCCGGTGCTCGACCAGCCATTGCGTGAAGGCCGCGGTCAGCTCGCGGCGGTGCGCCTGCGCCGCGACGTAGCGCTCGGCCGGGACGGTGCGCGCCTCGGCGCCGTCGATCCACTCGCGCAGCGAGGGGCGGTAGCGGTCGCGCCGGCCATCGAAGCGGCGATGGTAGGCGAGCAGCTCGGGGCTGAGCACGTCGAGGAAGTCGTCGCCGATCTCGAGTTCGACCGGCGGCGGGGGCGGCGAGAGCAGCTCCGCTCCGAGCGCCTTGCAGTGCGCGATCGCGGCATCGAGGCCGTCGGCGACGTCCGGGTCCAGCCCGTCGGTGCGCGGCGAGACGGCCACGCGGACACCTTCGAGGGGCCTGGCGCCGGCGCGCGGTGCCGGCAAGGCGTCCGGTGACCTGGCCGTGAGCGAGCTCGCGGGACGGCCGATGTCGGTCGTCGGCATGGCCGCCAGGAGCGGTGCGCAGTCCTCGAGCGTGCGCGCCATCGGGCCCGCGTGGTCGAGGCTCGTCGCGAGGGGGACGACGCCGCGCAGCGAGACGAGGCCGCGCGTCGGCTTGATCGTCGACGTGCCGGAGAGGGCGGACGGGATGCGGAGCGAGCCCGCCGTGTCCGTCCCGGTGGCGGCCGGCACCATGCGCGCCGCGAGCGCGGCGGCCGAGCCGCCGCTCGAGCCGCCGGCCGAGCGCTCGAGCGCCCACGGGTTACCGACCTGATCGGTCGTCCCTCCGACCGCGAATTCGTGCGTGTGCAGGTGGCCGAGCAGGATCATGCCGCGCCCCTGGAGGAATGCCCAGACGTCGCAGTCGCGCTCCGGCCGGTCGTCGAGCAGCCGGCTCGAGGCGGTCAGGGGCTTTCCCGCCACCGCGTACAGATCCTTGAGGCCGATCGGGACGCCGGCGAGCGCCGGCAGGGGATCGGGGCCGCTGCGCGCCTGGTCGACCATCGCCGCCGATGCGAGTGCGTCCTCCTCGTACACGCGCACCCACGCGTTGATCGAGCCGGGATCGCCCTCGTGGCTGTGCGCCCCGTCGTGCTCCCGGATGCGCGCCAGGCAGGCGCTCGTCAGCTCGGTTGCGGAGAGCTGCCGCTCGGCGAGCAGGGCGGAGGCCTCGACGACCCCGAGATCGGCGGGATCGGTGGCGCTCACGCGAGCGCCCGCTCCAGTGCTGCGCCGAGCGCGAGCACGAGCGCGTCGGCGCCCGGCGCCCCGACGATCTGCAGCGCGACCGGCAGCCCCGCGCCGGTGGTGCCGATCGGCAGCGAGAGCGCGGGCTGGCCGGTCACGTTGAACGGCACGGTGTAGGAGTGCCAGTCGTAGTACGCGCGCCAGAGCTCAGGGCGCGGCGCGTCGAGCGGGAACTCGTCCGGCGCAGGCGCGGGCCGCGTGAGCACCGGGGAGACCGTCAGCTCGTAGGCCGCGAGGGCCTCGAGCACGGCGGCCGTGCCCCGCCGCGCCGCCGCCACGGCGCCCACGTACTCGCCGACGCCGACCTGCTCGCCGTCGGCCACGGCCTCGCGTGTCGTGGGCTCGAGCAGCTCGAAGCGGTCGGGTGGCAGCATGCGCCGGAACGCGGCGGACTGGCCGAGCACGATCGTGTGGAACGGCTGCATGATCGCCGCGAGCGGAGCCTCGGCGTCCTCGAGGCGGTGGCCCAGGTGCGCGAGCACTTCCAGTGCCGCGTCGAAGAGCTCTCCGACGTCGGCGGCGAGCACGCCCGCCGGCGGCTCGCGGATCACGCCGACGTGCAGCGCGGGCGGGTCCTCGACACAGGCTGCGGCGAACGCGGCGTCGTGGGGCGGTGCGGCATAGGTGTCGCCCACCTCGGGGCCGGCCATCACCTCGAGCATGAGCGCGCAATCGGCCACGGTGCGCGCCATCGGGCCGTTGGTCGCGAAGCCCTCCCAGGCGTCATAGGTCGAGGGCGCGCCACTCACGAGGCCGCGCGTCGGCTTGTGCCCGACGATGCCGCAGCAGGCCGCCGGGATGCGGATCGATCCGCCGCCGTCGGAGCCCTGTGCGAGCGTGCCGATGCCCGCCGCGAGCGCGGCCGCAGCACCGCCGCTCGAGCCGCCGGGCGTGCGCGTCGTGTCGTGCGGGTTGCGCGTGGGGCCGAAGAGCAGGTTCTCGGTGGTGGGCCGCAGGCCCATCTCGGGCGTGTTGGTCTTGCCGATCAGCACCGCACCGGCACGGCGCAGGCGCGCGATGCAGCTCCCGTCACCCGCCGGCACGTTGCCGGCGAACGCGCGCGATCCGTATGTCGTCGGGTACGGCGTGGCGTCGTTGAGATCCTTGGCCGTGAACGGGACGCCGTGCAGCGGGCCGCGCCAGACCTGCGGCAGGCCGTCGCGCTCGCGCGCCTCGGCGAGCGCGCGCTCGCCGTCCCAGGCGACGACGGCGCCGATGCGCGGATTCTCGGCCTCGAGCCGCTCGAGCGCGGCCCGGCACGCCTCCTCGGCCGAGAACTCGGCTCTCACCCCGTGACACCGCGCGCGCGGAGCAGGTCGATCACGCGCTCGTGCGGCAGTCCCGGAGAGCGGCGGCCGGCGACCCCGGTCATCTCCTCGGCCGCGCACAGGGCGTTCAGCACGGCCTCCTCGGTGGCGTGCACGACGGCCTCGAAGAACGGGTCGAGACCCGTCCAGGGCACGAAGCGCAGCGAGCCGTAGCCGCCCTCGGCGCCCCCGAGGCCCATCGTCAGCTCGCCGTGGTTGGCAGTCGAGAAGGCGAGGAAGATGTCGCCCGAGAAGTGGGAGCCCGTCGTGCCCGTGCGCGCGAGGCCGAGCGGCACGCGGCGCGCGAGCGCCTTGCACTGGCCCGGGAGCAGCGGGGCGTCGGTCGCGACGATGGCGATCACCGAGCCCGCGCCGGCCGGCGCGAGCCAGGACGGGTCGGCCATCGGGTCGTCGTCGAGGAGCTCGCGCCCGACAGGGACGCCGGCCACGACGAGCTCCTTGCGCGCACCGAAGTTCGCCTGCACGAAGACGCCCACGGAATAGCCGTCGGAGCCGTGCTCGACGAGGCGCGAGGCACTGCCCGAGCCGCCCTTGAAGTGGTAGCAGTTCATGCCCGTGCCGCCACCGACCGAGCCCTCCTCGATCGGCCCGCCGCGCGCGCCGTCGAGCGCCGCGAAGACGACGTCGCTCGTCACGTGACGCCCGTTGATGTCGTTGAGGTAGCCGTCCCAGGTCTCGGCCGCCACCGGCAGGGCCCACACGTCGGTGAGCTGCGGGTGGCGCTCCGCCGTCCAGGCGATCGTCGCCTCCTGCGCGATGCCGACGGCATGCGTGTTCGTGATCGTGACCGGCAGGCTGAGCGCGCCCGCCTCCTCGATCCACACGGTGCCGGTCATCTCGCCGTTGCCGTTGAGCGAGGAGAAGCCGGCGGCGCACGGCGTGCCCGGGTCGGCCCGCCCGCGCGGGTGGATCGCGGTCACCCCCGTGCGCACCGGCCCGCGGCCGACCGCGAGCGGCCCGTCGCCCGCGAGCAGCGTTGCGTATCCGACCTCGACGCCCGGCACGTCGGTGATGGCGTTGTGCTCGCCGGGGATGCCGTCGAAGGGGATGCCGAGCGCCCGGGCGCGGGGCCTTCCGGCCGGTGTGCGGAGGTGGGCGTCGTGCGTCATCGCCGGCGGACCGTACACTCACCCCGGTGTTCCCGGCAGCGAACCGAAGCGAGTGGCGTGATGTCGTTTCGCGATGACTCCCAGCTCGACCCCTCTCAGGTCAGCGATCAGCGCGGCCGCGGGGGCTTCTCGGGCGGTCGCATCGCCGTCGGCGGTGGTGGCCTCGGCGTCGGCGGCATCATCGTCCTGTTGCTGCTGCAGTTCCTCGGCGGCGGTGGGAGTCTCGGCCAGCTCGGCGACCTGCAGGATCAGACCTCGGGCACGGCCGCCGCGACCGGCGACCTCTCCACGTGCCGTACGGGGGCCGACGCGAACGCGCGCCAGGACTGCCGCATCCTCGGCTACGTCAACTCCGTGCAGGCCTTCTGGAAGCAGGAGTTCGCGAGCCGCGGGCGCACCTACGAGCCCGCGACGACCTACTTCGAGACCGACCAGTGGAATACCGGCTGCGGTCCCGCCAGCACCGACGTGGGGCCGTTCTACTGCCCGGCCGACAAGCGCGTCTACATCGACCTGGCCTTCCTCGGCGAGCTGCACGACAAGTTCGGCGCGACCGGTGGCTCGCTCGCGCAGGGCTATGTGATCGCGCACGAGTACGGTCACCACATCCAGGATCTGCTCGGCACCCTCGGGTCCGGAACGAGCCAGCAGGGCGCGACCGGGAAGTCCGTGCGCACCGAGCTCCAGGCCGACTGCTTCGCCGGCGTCTGGGCCGCCCACGCCACCGAGACGGGCCTGCTCGAGCCGATCACCAAGGCGCAGATCGCCGACGCGCTCGACGCCGCGGCCGCCGTCGGCGACGATCGCATCCAGTCCGAGACCCAGGGCACGATCAACAAGGAGACCTGGACGCACGGCTCGTCGAAGCAGCGCAAGAACTGGTTCACGGCGGGCTACCAGAGCGGGGACATGACCAGGTGCGACACGTTCGGGGGCTCGATCTAGCGCTCCCGGAGGGCAGTCGGCCCTGTCGCCGCGACGTCCGGCGCAGCGCGCGTCCTTGACGTGGATGCCGCTATAGCGTTGACTTCTGCCCGAGTGGCAGCCCCAGTTGAGCAAGCCCCCGTCAGCGCCGCCGGTCGCGTGGCCGACCAGCTACGCGACCTGATTCGCGCAGGCGCGTATGCGCCCGGCGCGCGGCTCGTCGAGCGCGCCATCGCCAAGGAGCTCGGGACGAGTCACATCCCCGTGCGCGAGGCGCTCGCCCGGCTGGCCGAGGAAGGCCTCGTGGTCCGCCTTCCCCGGCGCGGAGCGCGCGTCGCCGAGCTCTCGCCGCGCCTCCTGGAGGAGATCTCGAGCATGCGCGTGGTGCTCGAGCAGTTCGTCTGCCGGCGCGTGCTCGAGCGCTGGACGCCCTCCGCCGAGGCCGAGTTGCGGCGCATCGCGCGCAAGATGACGGCGGCCGCCGAGCGCGGCTCGACGAAGACCGTCGGCGAGCTCGACGTGCGCTTCCACGAGACGCTCTGGCAGCTCGCCGACCACGAGCTGCTGCTCGAGGTGGCGGCGGGTCTACGGGGCCGTATCGAGAGCTTCCTGCGGGCGGCCAATGCGGCGCTCGCAGCCGAGGAGCTGCGCCTGCACGCCGGTTCGCATGTCGACCTCGTCGAGCTCCTGGCCTCGGGTGACGAGGCCGCGGTCGCGGCCGAGATGCGTCACCACATCGAGGTGGCCGCGCAGCGCGTCGCGCGCGCGGAGGGCATCGTCACCTGACCTGCAGGCGTCCGGGCGCTCCCGCCACCGGACGCCGCAGGCGCTGCCCGGCTCGCGTCTGCGCGGCCGTTCGCGATCCGTCATGCTTGGCGGAATGCCGGGTGTCGATCGGGAGTTCCGCGAGGTCGTCGGCGCGTTTGCCACCGGCGTCTGCGTGGTCACGACCGAGCACCACGGCCACCCGGCCGGGATGACGCTGAACTCGTTCACCTCGGTCTCGCTCGAGCCGCTGCTCGTCCTCGTCTCGCTCGCGCACGGATCACGGACGCTCGAGAAGGCGACCGCCAGCAAGCGCTACGCGGTCAACATCCTGCACCGCAAGCAGCAGGACGTCGCGCTCGACTTCGCCAAGCGCGGCGCGGAGTTCCCGCACGGCCACGCGATCGAGGATCGCTTCGGCTACTTCGCGGTGCGCCACGCGCTCGCGCTGCTGCGCTGCGAGGTGACCGACATCGTGCGCGCGGGCGATCACGACATCGTCGTGGGCGAAGTCGTGTCGTTCGAGGGCTCGGGCGGCGAGCCGCTCGTCTTCCACCGCGGCAAGTTCGGCGGGCTCGACGAGGACTCGAAGGTCCCGAGCGGCCGCGTGATCGGGCTCGACAACAACACCGGCTGGTAGGCCTCAGGGCGCGTGCGCCGCGTTCGCGCAACGCACCCGATCCGGCGGGGGCATGCGGCCGCTGTTGAAGCGTACCGGGGGAACCGTGCGGCCCTCGGCGTCGAGCACCTCAGCCTGCGGCCAGCCGCGCCGGACGCCACCTGTGACGTCCCGGAAGAAGCCGGCGGGCAGGCGGGCGATGAAGAAGCCATGGAGCGCGGGGTCGATCGGGATGCGCAGGGTCTTCCCGTCGTGCCGCAGTGCCAGGGTGCGAGCCGCAGCCCGGGCGCCACCTGCGATGCGCCCGCCGATGATGACCGAGCCGTCGCAGTCGTAGTACGAGGTCAACGTCCCGGAGGCGGCGCCCGAGCAGCCGCCGCCTCCGGTCGCCATCTGCGGCCCGCTGATGCCGATGCAGTAGCCGCCGCTGGTGGTCGGGGCGCCCCACACGAAGTGGTGCGCGTCGAGCGAGGCGGCGACGATCGCCTCACTGGCGATCGGCGTGCCGATCGAGGCGAGCGCCTGCCGGGCAACGACAGAGCGGATCTGCGCGGGGTTGGTCCGCAGCTCGATCGTCAGCGCCCGCTTGACCGAGTCGGGCGCCGGCTTCCCGCCCAGCCAGCTACTGGCGAGAGCGACGGATCCGAGCGCTGCGGCCGCAGCGAGCGACACGGCGAGCACCAGCAGACGCCGCCGGCGGGCATGTCTGCGCGCCTGCGCGCGTGTCGCCTCGCGCAACTGGCCCGCAAGCCGCTCGAGCGTGACCGGAAGGCTCATGCCTCCCCCGATGCGAGGCGGCGGCGGAGCTGGCCAAGGGCGCGCAGCAGGCGCTGGCGGGCGGTCGCGGGTGTGCAGTCGAGCTCTCGGCCGACGTCGTCGTAGTCGAGCTCGAGCAGCACCCGCAGCCGGATCACGCGCT
>CAZYYP010000008.1:0-36384 GCA_964651695.1 uncultured Gaiellales bacterium
GCCGCCGACGCCTGCCCGATGGGCGCGATCGCCGTCTACTTCGCCGAGAGCGGCGAGCAGGCGGCGTGAGATGAGCGGCACTCTCATCATCGGAGGCGGCCTCGCCGCGACGCGCTGCGCCGAGACGCTGCGCGCCGGCGGCTTCGCCGGCCGGCTCGCGCTCGCGGGCGCGGAGGCACACGCGCCGTACGAGCGCCCGGCCCTTTCGAAGGACTACCTGAGCGGCGCTCGAGACGCCGGCTCGCTGGCACTTCGGGACGATCGCGCCTGGTCTCCGGCCGGGATCGAGCTGCATCTCGGCTCGCCGATCGTGCGCATCGACCTCGCGGCGCGGCGCGCGTTCTCGCGCTCGGGGGCGATCCATCGCTACGACGACCTCGTGATCGCGACCGGCGCCCGTCCGCGGCGCCACCCGGTGCTCTCTCACCTGCCGGGCGTTCACCACCTCCGCACGCTCGGCGATGCGTCGCGTCTCCGCGACGGCGTCGGCCGCAGCTCGCGGCTCGCGATCGTGGGTGCCGGGCTGATCGGCGCCGAGGTCGCATCGACCGCGCTCTCGCTCGGAGTGGCGCCGACCCTCATCGAGGCTGCGCCAACGCCCCTCGTCCGCGCGTTCGGCGGCGAGATCGGGGCGCTGCTGGCGGAGCGCTGGCGTGCCGCCGGCGCCGTGCTGCGAACGGGCACGCGCATCGCCGCAGCGCGACTCGACCGCCACGGGCGTGTGACCGCGCTCGCACTCGAGGACGGAACGTCGGTCGCCTGCGATCAGGTTCTGGTCTCGATCGGCGCCGTCCCGGTCACGCGCCTGGTCGCCTACCAACTCGAGATCGCTCCAGATGGCGGGATCGCGACGGATGCGTGCGGACGGACGAGCGTGCCGGGGGTCTACGCCTGTGGCGACGTCGCCAGCTGGCACCGTCACGACGCCGGCACCGGCATCCGCGCCGAGAACTGGACGAGCGCCGCGCACCAGGCGGCGATCGTCGCGCGAGCGATCCTCGGCGAGCCGTGCCCCACGGGCGATGCCCCGCTGTACGCGTGGTCGGATCAGTTCGGCCTGCGGCTCCAGCACGTCAGCACGGGCTCGTCCTGGGAGCGCGTGGAGATCGAGCACGGAGACGGGGATTTCGCGGCGCGCTACCTCGATGCCGGCGGGCGGCTCGTCGCGGCCCTGGTCGCCAATCGCCCGCGGGCGGTCGCCGGGCTCCGCCGTGAGCTCGCTGCCATCCCCGTGGCGGCGTAGGCTGGGGGCGCATGAACTCTCGCGCGCGCAACATCGTCCTGGCCGCGCTCGTCGGCTGCCTCGCGATCGCCGGCGCGGTCGCAGCCAACATCGCACTGCTCGGCATCGCCAACCATCCCCACGATCGCGTCGGGCAGCTCCAACTCCGCCTCGACCGGCCGCAGCCGGGATCGGCGACCACGGCGGCTCCTACGCCAACCCTTGTCGTGACATCTCCCCCGGCGCCCCGGGTGTCCGCCGTTGACGACGCGCGCGAGGGACCGGACGACTAGCGCGCCCTGCTCAGCCCAGGTCGGAGGACGGCTCGCCGTCCCCGGCGGCGTCACCGTCCGGCGGACCTGCGCTCTCGAGTAGGAAGATCTCGCTCGCGACGTCCGCCTTGGTGTCGATGCCGCTGATGAACGCGATCACCGTGCGTCCGGTGATCTTCTCTACGGCAGCGCGGAATTCGTCCTCGGCGGTGTACTGGAAGAGCATGCGCATGTCGCGCAGCCGCTGGTGCTCATCGAGCGTGGTGAGTCTTCGCTCGGCGCGCGTGAGCGTGCCGCGGAGAAAGCAGGCGATCGCGTCCGGGCCGACGTAGTGGCTGTGCGCGCGTCCGGGTTCACGACCGAATTGCTCCGTGTAGACCTCCTTGACGGCGCTGCTGACGTCCTCGAGGAGCGAGAGCTCGGCCGCGCTCCCATGGTCGTCCAGATCGACGTCAGTGAACATTCCGCCTCGTTTCGGTGGTTCCCGGCGGGGGATCCGCCGCGAGTGGGGCATCCACGTCGTGGGCCAGGAGCGTGGATGGCGCGCGGTGGATGAGCCGGCGGAGCTGCTCGCCGGAGTATTCGCTCTTCCGGATGAGGGTGACGGAGCGATCGGTCAGGAAGCGCAGCTCGTCGTCCGAGAGCTCCCGGCCGGCGAGCACGACGCATTGGAGCCCGCGCGTCTCGGGGCGTTCCAGCAATTGTTCGACTGCCCCGAACCCGGCCGGACCCGGCTCGGCGAGATCGAGTACGAGCACGTCGGGCTCGCGCGCGGCGATCACCGCAAGCGCTTCGAGGCCATCGGCCGCCTCGCGGAGCTCGCCGCCGTCGCGGGCGAGCGTCTCGACGACCACACGGCGTAGCAACTCGTCGGAGCCGACGACGAGGATGACGGCGCGCTCGCCCGAGAGCTGCCGTGCGACCGCTGCCCGTAGCTCTTCGGGCGTGTGCGGGCTGGGCAGGAAGTCGGCCGCTCCGAGCGTGGCGGCAGTGAGGCGTCCGCGCTCGTGGCCGAGGGCGATGATGGGAATCTCGGCGGTCGCCCTGTTGGCCTTCAGGCGTACCATCACCTGCCAGCCGTCGAGCTCCCCGGGAAGGTCGATGTCCAGGCAGATCACGGTGGGGGGCACGGTCAGCGCTCGCTCCAGCGCGATCACCCCGGTGGCGGCGGTCTCGACCTCGACGTCGTCGAGCGACAGGCACTGGGCGGACGCTACGGCGAGCACCGTGTCGCTCTCGGCGATGAGCACGCGCACGACGTGGACCGGAGGGCGCGTGTGCCAGACGCTCGGCAGCTCGAACCAGAACGTGCTCCCGGTGCCCTCGTTGCTCTGGAAGCCGATGCGGCCGCCGTGCGCGGCGATGATCTCCTGGCAGAGCGAGAGCCCGAGGCCCGTCCCCCCGATCTCGCGGGTGTCCGAGGAATCGGCCCGGAAGAACTTGCTGAAGACCTGCGCCTGCTGTTCGGCCGGGATGCCCAGACCCGTATCGCCGACCTCGACGCGCGCGAAGCCCTCGAGTTGTGTTGCCGAGATCGTCACGACGCCCCCGCCGGGCGAGTACTTGATGGCGTTCGAGAGGAGGTTGGCGACCACTTGCCCGATGCGATCGCGGTCTCCGACCATTGTGAGCGGCTCCTGCGGAGCGTCGAACACGAGGGTGTGACTCGCGGACTGCGCCGAGAAGAGCTCGACCTCGTGCCGCACGAGGTCCACGAGCGTGAACGGCTCGAGCGCCAGGGTGAAGCGGCCTGACTCGATCCGCTCCAGGTCGAGGAAATCGTCGATCAGCTTCGCGAGACGCTTCGCCTCGTCGTGGATGGTCTGGGCGTAACGCCGTCGAGTGACCTCGTCGAGGTCCTGGCGCAGGAGCAACTCGGCAAAACCGAGGACGCTCGCGAGCGGCGTGCGCAACTCGTGCGAAACGGTGGCGACCAGGTCGGCCTTGAGCCGCATCGACTTGTGCGCCGCGAGGACTTCGGACTCCGGACTGGCCTCGCGTCCCGCGCTCCGAAACCTCCTGCGCGCGGTTTCGATCTTGGCCACGACGGTACCTCGACGATTGAAGTCGTCGCCGGCCGCGTGGGTTGGGGCTGGCTTGGAGGAGCCGACCCATCGGTCGGCCCACGCAGCCGTGAGACTGGGGCCACGCTCACAACGTACACCACAATGTGACGTCTCGCACATGTGTGCTCGGCGAGAGCACGACAAACTCTCTGTCGATGGCGGCATGACGGACGAGCCTCGACACGGGGTCGACCTCTACTGGCTCCCGCTCGGTGCGGGCGGCCGGTCGGTGCGCATGAACGGGCGCGTCTTCGAGGCGGTGGCGTCACGGATCGCGCGGAGGCCGCCCAGCGATCTCTACCACTCGGCCCTGGAGGTACGCGTGCCGGCGGGCACCTACGTGATCGAGATGACGCCGATCCGCGACGGCGAAGGCCGGCAGCGCGGCGTGGTCGCCACCGGCGCGGTCGGGAGTCGCCGGGTGGGATGGTTGCGGATCTTCCGCTACGAGGTGCGGTGCTGGTGCGGCGGCAGCATCCCGGACGTCGGCGAGGCAGTCGAGAGCCCGCGGCGACTGACGGCGGACATCGAGTCGGCGCAGCGCGTGCTCGACGCCGTTCCGCAGGTTCCCACGCTCGTCTGGGGCCGCGACGAATGGGGTGCGGGGGAGATGTGGAACTCCAACTCGCTGATCGCGTGGCTGATCGCCCGCTGCGGTCTTCCGACCGAATCGATCCACCCGCCGGCCGGCGGGCGCGCTCCGGGCTGGCACGCGGGACTCGTGGTGGCGCGCGATCAGGAGCGGCTCGCCGGGTGACGCAGCGGCGATCGCCTCCGTGGCGCTGCACCCTCGGCGCGCTGCTTGATCCGCGGTGGTGATTCGCGTCAAGCCTCGCAGCGACGATCGCCGGCCTCATCGGTGTCCGGCCTCACGCCGCTCTGCGGGAAACCCGCGCTCTGGACGCCGAGCAGCCGCTCAGCGCACCACGGGGCGGATGACGCTGTCGCCGACGGCGGTCGACGAGCACGCCAGATGCTTGACTGCCAGGTAGCGAGGCCGTGTCTGGTTCGGCGGGTAGACGCGCAGTCCGAGGGCGGTCACGGGGTGACATCGCGCGCGCGGATAGTTGAGCGCGTCCACCTGCCCGTAGGCGGCGCTCGCCGTGGCGCCGGGTCGCAGCACGACGGTCGTGATGGCTGCGGCGACCCTCCGCGCGGGGGAGCCGATCTGCGGCCCGCCGCTCCCGCCGACCGACGACACGCCGGGGTAGCCTCGCAGCGAGCAGCTCGTCGTGCCGCGATTCGTCAGGACGATCGCGTAGTAGGTCGTGCCGGCGGTGCCGTCACGGGCGCCGAGGCGCACGCTGATCTGGCCGGTCCGGCATGCGCGCACGATCGCGGGAACCGCGTGGTGGGCAGGGATCATCACGGTGCGTGAGGTGGATTGCAGTGCCGCATGGCGCTCGGCAATCGTAGCGGCGATCCTGCAGGCGGCGTGGCCCGCTAGGCCTTCTTGTAGACGAACGTGGCGCGCCCGATCAGCTTCCCGAACGTCGGCGCCACGCGGCTGTGCCTGACAGCGGGCCACACGAACCAGACGTACGTGCCCGGCTCGAGCTTGCCGGACGGGATGCTGAACGCCGCGTGCGTCGGCCAGCCGATGAGCACGCGCGAGCCGTTGTGGAAGAGCTGCACGTTGTAGTACGCCGTGGCCGTCTGCGGCTTCCACGTCAGGCGCGGAGCGGTGCCGACCGAGCTGCCGGTGGTCGGGCGCAGGGGAATCAGCGGCGCGAGCGAGACGACCTTCCGCGCCGGCGCCGAGATGGTGCCGCTGCGGTCGTAGGCGAACAGCGCGACGTTCACCGTGCTGCCGGCCCGTAGCCGCAGCGCCGTCGAGGTGGCGAGGCCCGTGTAGACCTTCGTGCCGTCGGCGGGGCCGCGCGGCGGGCGCTTGGGATTGAGCACGACCACGATACGGGCGAGGTCGGAGGCCGCGGGCTTGACCCACCGCAGCCCCACGGTCACCATCCCGGTGCTGCTCTTCGCGCGCGGCAGGATGACGGTGATCTTCGTCGGGGCCTCGGGCGCGGATGGATCCGCAGTGGGGCTCGCGATCACCGGCGGCGTGGTCGCCAGCGGTGTCACGGCGCTCGCGTCGACCGGCGCGGCGACGGGCGAGCCAGGGGGCGTCACCGGGTTCGCAACGGTCACCGCAGCCGAGACGACTGCGACGTGGCCTGCGTTGTCGGTGATGAGGTTGCAAACCTGGTAGCTGCCGTTCGGCTGCGCGGTCGTGTCCCAGACTGGACCGATGACGGCGCCCGACGCGCACGCATTCGCGGCGCCGACGTGGAACGTGCTCGAGGCGACGCCCGAGACCGCGTCGGCGCTCGTGCCGGACACGTTGACCGTCCCGCTGACGATGTTGCCGGGCGCTACCGGAGCGACGGTGACGGTGCCGGTCGGATTCGTCCTGTCGATCGCAACCGTCAGACCTGGCCCGTCGGCCACGCCGGTGAGCAGGCTCGTCGTGCGGATGTGGAAGCAGTAGATGCCGTCGGGGATCGTCGCCGACGTGGTGTGCGTCGTGGCGGTCATGGGAAGTGCGGCGCCGATCGGGCCGCCTCCGGTGACCGCGCCCTCCGGGCAGACGCCGTCGCCGCGATAGACCTGCTGGGAGGTGTTGGGATCGAGCGGATCCGATCCGTCGGTCGCGGGCGTCCAGACGAATGTCGCGGGAGCGACGTAGGGCGTGGTCGTGAGCGTCGGCGCGCTGCCGGCGGTCGCCGCAAACGAGCTTGCGGGACACACGACTGTCACGGCCGCGATCACGGCAGCGAACGAGAACGTACGTGCCATGTCAAAGCCTCCGTTGCCGCCGTCGACGGCTGTCGTTCTCCGGCCGGGTCACCGTACCGATGAGTCGGCGGAAACTGGCGTCCGGTTCGGCTTCCACCCCAAAGCCAACCCACTACGCGGTGGAGATTTCACCCCGTCACTCCGTGGGGAAGCAGGGCGTCGGCCCGTGCAGGGCAGCGCCGCCGAATCCTCGGCGCGGGCGGCGGCGTGACGGGCGCCTACTCGCGGAAATGACGCCCGTCCCGTTGGATCAGGGGATGATCTCCTCGTACGCGCGCGTGAGCGCGCTCACCGTGTGGATACCACTCAGCCCGATGACCGCCGACTGCTCGCGGGTCAGGGGCAGGCTGTCGAGGAGCTCGTCGAGCTCAGCGCCGTGGCCGGGGTCGAGCTCGGCGTGGATGCGCAACGTGCGGAACGCGCTCGCGTCGTACCCGGTGCTCGCCATCAGGTCGTCGATCAGGTGCAGCGACGGCGGATACCCCTCCAGCACGGCGACGTAGCCGAGCACGGCGACGGGGTGGTAGTGGAGGACCCAGTAGTACTGGGCGCCGACGAGGGCAGCCACGCTGGGTACGGGCGGGCGCGCGAGCACGCGCGCGCGCGGGACTCCGATCACCTCGAGATCGTCGAGGAGCCATTCGTCGTGGTGCAGTTCCTCGGCGATGTGCTCTTCGAGATAGCCGGCGAGCGCCGCTGCGACGGCATCCCCCTCGGCCATCTTCTCCGCTCGCTCGCGGGCGGTCTCCATCAACGGGACACTCGCGCGGATGATGCAGTGAGAGGTGAAGAGAAAATCCGGATAGACATCCGCAACTCGCGGGTGCTCGATCATCCGCGGCGCCACGCCGAGGAGCGCCGGCAGCGGGACGCTGAGCTTGCGGCGGAGGAGGTCGCTCTCGGCGCGCGGCGCGCGGGCGATCACAGGTGCGCGATGGTGCCGTAGCTCGTCGGAACGGAAAGATTCGCACCGACCATCACGTCCTGCAGGCGCGCGAGCAGTCGCAACTCCTCGTAGGAGAGGTCCGCGATGAAGTCGCGCACGCTGTCCGGGAGGGCAGCGACGTTCACGCCGTTGCTCGCCAGTGTCCCGAGCGGATCGCGGTCGAACTCCCTGCGCAGGTGCGTACTGGAGATCAGGTTCGCGAACCGTGCAAGCTCGTTGAGCGCATCGGAATCGCCTTGCGATGGATCGCCCATTGCCATGCCCCTCTCAGTCGAGAGTCCCCGTAGTACTCCTTCACCGTTCTCGTGTCAAGGCAAGCGCTCCCCCGCGCGGCGCTTGTCATCTCGCAGCGCCGCGCGCAGAATGCCAATCAGGCATTGACCGCGCGGGGCCGGACCTACGGCGTGGCGGCGGACGGAGGGGGGCGCATCCATGAGCGTGCGGCTGGTGTGTCCCGGATGCGGGTCGCAGACCAGTGTGGACGCTCGTTTCTGTCCCTCGTGTGGCGCCGCGCTCGGCGGCCCGGCCGAAGGCGAGGCACGCAAGGTCGTGACGATCCTGTTCTCGGACGTCGCGAGCTCGACGCAACTCGGCGAGGAGCTCGATCCCGAGTCGCTGCGGCGCGTCATGTCGCGCTACTTCGAGGAGATGCGGGCGGTGCTCGAGCGGCACGGAGGCGTCGTCGAGAAGTTCATCGGCGATGCCGTGATGTGCGTCTTCGGCGTGCCGCGCGTACACGAGGACGACGCGCTCCGCGCCGTCCGCGCCGCGGCGGAGATGCGCGAGGCGCTGGCCCGCCTCAACGAGGAGCTCGGCACCTCGGCGGGCGTGAGGCTCGTGACGAGAATCGGGGTCAACACGGGCGAGGTCGTCTCGGGCGATGCCGCCCACGCCCAGTCGTTCGTCTCCGGTGACGCCGTCAATGTGGCAGCGCGTCTCGAGACGGCGGCCGCGCCGGGCGACATTCTCATCGCGGACGCGACCTATCGCCTCGTCCGTGCGGCGGTCGTCGCCGAGCAGGTCGGCACGCTTTCGCTGAAGGGACGGGTCGAAGGCGTCGAGGCCTGGAGGCTGCTCGAGGTCGTCCCCGAGGCGGACGGCTGGACACGGCGCCTCGATTCGCCGCTCGTCGGCCGCCAAGGCGACCTCGCGGCGCTCGAGCGGCTCTTCGAGCGGGCCGTGACCGAGCAGGCGCCGCAACTCGTCACGATCATCGGCCCCGCCGGCATCGGGAAGTCGCGCTTGACGGGGGAGTTCCTCTCGCTCGTCGGCGATCGCTGCTCGGTCGTCGCGGGCCGCTGCCTGCCCTACGGCGAGGGCATCACGTTCTGGCCCGTCGTGGCGGCGCTCAAGGAATCCGTCCAGATCAGCGATCGGGACTCGCCGGCGGAGGCACGGGAGAAGCTCTCCGCCCTGCTGCCCGCCGGTCGTGACAGTGGCGTCGTTCGCGATCGGCTCGCGGCCCTGCTCGGCCTGGCGCCGACGATGCCCGGTATCCAGGAGACGTTCTGGGCCATCCGTCAGGTCTTCGAGGCGCTGGGGGCGGAGAAGCCGCTCGTGGTCGTCTTCGACGATATCCAGTGGGGCGAGTCGACGTTCCTCGACCTGCTCGAGTACCTCGCCGACTGGATCCGCGGGCGATCGGTGCTGATCGTCTGCCTCGCACGCTCCGAGCTCTACGACGTCCGGCCCGGCTGGGCGGCCGGCAAGCCGAATGCCACGCCGATCTCCCTGCGGCCGCTGACGGAAACCGAGACCGACGGCCTCATCCGTAACTTCCTCGGCCGCGTCGAGCTCGCCCGGCCGGCGGTCGAGCGCATCGCCGAGGTGACGGAGGGCAACCCGCTCTTCGTCGAGGAAACGCTCCGCATGCTCGTCGACGACGGCCTCCTGCGGCGTTCCGAGGAGGGCTGGAGCCCGAGCGAGGACCTGTCGCGGATCGTGATCCCCCCGACGATCCACGCGTTGCTCACGGCCAGGCTCGACCGGCTGCCCTCCGACGAGCGTGCCGTCGTCGATACGGCCTCCGTCGTGGGCCGCGTGTTCTCGTGGCGCGCCGTCGCCGAGCTCGCGCCGCCGGACGAGCATGCCGGCCTGATCGGGTGCCTGCACTCGCTCATCCGCAAGCAGTTGCTCCAGCCGGAGTTCTCGGAGACGGCCGAGGAGGACTCCTTCCGCTTCGCGCACATCCTGATCCGCGATGCTGCCTATGGCGCCATGCCGAAGCGCGTCCGTGCCGACGTGCACGAGCGGCTCGCCGACTGGATCGCAACCCACGCGACCGAGCGCGCCGCGGAGTACGAGGAAATCGTCGGCTATCACCTCGAGCAGGCCCACCGCCTGCTGCTCGAGCTCGCGCCGATGACGCCGCGCATCGACTCGCTGGGTACGCGCGCGGCCACCGTGCTCGCGGCGACGGGCCGGCGGGCGTACGCGCGCGGCGACATGCCGGCCGCGGTCAACCTGCTCACCCGCGCCGCCGTCCTGCTCGATGAGACGCACGCCGAACGGGTCGAGCTCCTGCTCCAGCTCGCGTTCGCGCTGCTGGAGACGGGCGACTTCGGCACGCTCAACGATGTCGTCGAGGGCACGGCGAAGACCGTCGCCGCGTCCGGCGACGTCGGACTCGAGGCACACGCCCTCCTGCTCGCCCTGCGCGTCCGCATGGGTACGAACCCCGAGGGCTGGTCGGAGGAGGCCGAGACGGAGGCGACGAGGGCGATCTCCGTCTTCGAGGCGCTCGGCGACGAGCGCGGTCTCGCCGGCGGCTGGTCGGTACTCGGGCTCGTGCGCGTCATGAACGGGCAGTTCGGACCCGCTGAGGAGGCCTGGGAGCGAGCCGCCGCACACGCCGCCGAAGCCGGCGTCCGGCGCGACGAGCTCGAGAGCCTGGCCTGGATTCCGCTCGTGATGTGGGCCGGGCCGACGCCGGTGGAGCAGGGGCTACGGCGCTGCCGGGAGCTCGTCGAGCGAAGCGGGGGAGACAGGAAGGCGACCTCGAGCGCGCTCATGGCGCAGGCTGCGTTCGAGGCGCAGCGAGGTCACGCGCCCCAAGCGCGCGAGCTGATCGCGCAGGCGCGTTCGCTGCTCGAGGAAGTCGCGCTGACGGTGTGGCTGGCCGGGCCCCTCGCGCAGTTCGCGGGCTGGATCGAACTCCTGTCAGGTGAGCCTGCCGGTGCCGAGCGCGAGCTCCGCTGGGGCTACGAGAAGCTGCATGAAATCGGCGAGTGGTCATGGCTCTCGACGGTCGCCGCGATCCTGGCCGAGTCGGTCTACGCCCAGGGCCGTGCGGACGAGGCGCAGCACCTCACGCGCGAGAGCGAGGACTCGGCCGGGGCCGAGGACGCGTACTCCCATGCGTTGCTGCGCGGCGTGCGCGCGAAGATCCTGGCCGGCCGGGGCGAGGTGGACGCAGCGCGGCGGCTCGCCGGCGAGTCGGTCGCTCTCGCGGATACGACGGACTATCTGCACCTCCGCTGGCAGACGCGTATGAGTAGCGCGCATGCGTTGCGGATCGTCGGCAGCGTCTCCGACGCGAAGCGGGTCGCAGAGGAGGCCAAGCGGCTCGCCGAGCAGAAGGGGAGCGTCGTCGGTGCCGGCGCTGCGCGCGCGTTCCTCGCGACGCTGGAGACTGCGACCGCTTGCCTGACACCCCCGCCGGCTCGCGCCGAGTAGATCGATCGAGCCTCACACGGCACCGGCGGGCCCGCGAGTCGAGCGGCTCGCCGGCGGGACGACGGGCGGATGGAAGCGGCCTGCCGGTTGTGAGCGACGGCGGGTGCTTCAGCCGGAGGGTTGCGCGAGCACCGGAGGCCACTCGAATGTGGTCGACAGGCGCTCGGTCACGCCCGTCTCGGCGGATCGGTACGAGCTCTCGATGATGTCGATGACGTGGCGGGCGTGGTCTGCCGTGACCGGCGACGGCGTGCCATCGCGCACCCAGTCGACGAGCTGCATGATGTCTTCGAAGACGTGTGACTCGGGGATCTCCCTGTGCGCGCCCACGACGTGCGGAAGAACCCTCATCTGCACGTCCCAATCGGCAGGCGGGGCGTCGAGCGTCAATTCGCGACGCGGGAAGTCGAATGGCTCGCCGTCGAGGCAGATGCCGCGGATCTCACCGTCGGTGCCGAAGTAGCACGCGGCTGCGAAGTCCTCGATGATCGTTCCGCCCGCAGTGCCGTGGGCGACGGCGAACGCGCCGCCGCCGAAATCCAGCATGGCGATGGTGTTGTCGTCCATTTCGGATTCGATGCTCCGGCCGCCGAACTCCCGCCGTGGCAGGACGATGCCCGAGAGTGCCGTGACTCGCGTCGCGGGCCCGAGCACGCTCGTCAGGCCATGGAAGGCGTACGCCGTCATGTCGTAGAGCGGCCCGCCGCCTGGCTTCTTGAAGTACCACGACGGGTCGATCTCCGCACTCGACCCCGCCATGCGCTCGGGCTCTTCCTGTTCGTGGTAGCGGCCGAATGCACACCCGCAGATTGCCCAGCTCAGTCTTCCGATCGCTCCCTGGGCGATCAGTTCGCGCGTGCGCGTGATCTGCGGGCGCAGCACCTCGCCGGGCGACGCCACGATGCGAAGATCGTTGGCCGCCGCAAGCGCAATCAGCTCGTCGGCCTCGGCGACCGTCGTCGACATCGTCTTGTTGAAATGCACGTGCTTGCCGGCTTCGAGCGCGAGGCGACCGTGCTGTGCGTGGAGGCCGATCGGCGAGGCGATCGTGACGGCGTCGATGGAATCGTCTGCCAGTAGCTCCTCGAGCGACGCCACCGCTTTCGGCACCCCGTAGCGCCACGCCGCGTCCCGTGCACGCTCCAGAACGGGATCGCACAGAGCTTCGACGACAACCTCTTCGCGGACATCGCCCTGGGTCAGATGCGGAAGGAGCGCCCGCAGGACGAGCGCGCCGACACCGACCACGCCGAGGCGGAGCGGCGGCGCCGCGGAGCTCATGAGCGAATCCCTTCGGCACCGGATGTCGGAGTCCAGTCGGATCGGCGCATCGTGATGGTCTTCTCCTCTGAAACCGAGCGCCGCGCGGCCTCGATGATCTCCAGGACATGGATCGCGTGGTCGGCACTTGCGACCGGGCGCTCGCCAGAGGTCGCACAATCGACGAGGTGCTCGATCCCGAGGATGTGATCGGGGCCGGATTCGCGCTCGTGCTCGACGGGCACCTCGACCCAGTCGGCCGCAGGTCCGCTGAGCAAGGAGATGGGTGCCGACACGTCGAGTAGGGTGAACGCGATGGCACCGCGCTCACCGCGCAACTCGCACTCCGGCGCAGGGCTCGGGGCGGTGCTGAAGTTGGCCTCGACCGACGCGAGGCACGCGCCGATCCTGACGAGTAGTTGCCACGTGTCGTCGCTCATGACCGGCACCCGCGCTCCTCGATAGGGGCCGTCCGTCACATCGAAGCCGTCCCGAGCACGGCTCGCAAGCGCGGACACGCTCGCAGCCGGCCCGAGGAGGCCCGTCAGCGCGTGCAGTGGGTAGACCGCCATATCGATGAGCGGCCCACCCTGCGCGCCGAAGAACGGCGTCGGGTCCGAGTCGTAGCCGGCCCACGGAGGTGGGCCCGCGATCGCGTGAGCACGCGCCGCGAGGATTCCTCCGAGTTGGCCCGAGGCGACGATCGCGCTCACAGCCCGCACCTGCGGAAAGAGCATGACGGACGGCGCGCAGACGAATGCGAGGTTGCGCTCGCCTGCCACGGCGCGCAGTTCCTGGGCCTGGCGGATGCTGGAAGCGATCGGCTTCTCGCTGTACACGTGACGGCCGGCGCGCAGCGCAGCGAGCGAGATCTCGTGATGCATGGGGATCGGCGTCAGGTTGATGACGGCATCGACGTCGTCGGCCGCCACGACGGAGCGGAAGTCGGTCGACCATCGCGGCACGGCGTAACGCTCCGCGACAGCCCGGACCCTCTCCGGGCCCTGCCCGCAGACAACCGCGATCTCGGCACGCCCTGCGAGTCGCTTGAACTCCGGGAGGTAGTCGCGTTGCGCGACGTCGCCGACACCGATGACCGCCACACGCAGCACGGTCACGCCGCGTCGCCCTGCGTGGGCGGACCTTCGGGGAGCACCTGCCCGCCGTCGGCGATCAGCGTCTGGCCCGTGATGTACGCAGCTTCGGGCGAGGCCAGGAAGCGCACCGCCCAGCCGACATCCTCCCCCGTTCCGAATCGGCCCATGGGGATCGACGAGAGCTGAAGGCGCTGATTCTCCTCGCTCGTCGCCCGCAATCCGGGCGACTCGATGTTCCCGGGCATGACGGCGTTCACCGTGATGCCGCTTCGTGCGAGCTCGACGGCGGCCGAGCGCATCAAGCCGAGCATCGCCGCCTTGGAGGTGCCGTACGAGGCATACCCCGTCTGGCCCGTAATCGGTCCCGTGATCGAGGAGGTCAGGACGATGCGGCCGTACCTCCGGTCCAGCATCGCCGGCATGCAGGCCTGGATGGCATGCAGCGCGCCTTTGACGTTGATGTCCATGACCCGGTCCCAGAGTGCATCGTCGATCGCTGCGAGCTCGGCGGTGGGGTAGATGCCGGCGTTCGCCGCGAGGATGTCGATGCGGCCGAACGCAGTCAGAACCGCGGAGGCGAGCTCTTCGACCGATCCACGTCGGGTGACGTCGCAGGGAACCGCGAGCGCCTCGTAGCCTTCGCGGATCAGCGCGGTTGTTGCCTCTGCGGCGGCCGGGGCATCGATATCCGCGATGACCACGCGTGCACCCTCGCTCGCCAGCACGGACGCAATCGAGCGTCCGATCCCTCGAGCCGCACCCGTGACGACGGCAACCTGGCTGGTGAGTGCTTGCATGACGCTCCGCCCGGCTCAGCGCTCGGCATACGATCCGTCCTCGTGAAACCACGGCCTGAACTTCCATGAGTGGCTGTGCTCGGCTGCGCGTGCGACGGCCTGTTCGTCGATCTCGATGCCGAGTCCTGGACCGGGCAGTCGACGGATGTGTCCGTTCTCGATGGCGAAGACCGACGTGTCGACGAGGTAGTCGAGGATGTCGGAGCCCTCGTTGTCGAGTCCCGACTCGGTGTAGCCGATCCCCTGTTCCTGGATCAGCGCGTTCGGCATGGCGAAATCGAGCTGAAGACACGCGGCGAGTGCGATCGGCCCGATCGCCGAATGCGGCGCCACGAGGACGTCGTAGGTCTCGGCTGCTGAGGCGATCCGGCGCAGCTCGGAGATTCCTCCGGCATGTGAGGGGTCGGGTTGTGCGACCGCGATTCCCGCCTCGAGGAACGGCTGGAAGGCGGCGCGATCGTAGAGGCGCTCGCCGGCGGCGATCGGAACCGATGTCAGTCCCACGAGCTCGGGGTACGCGGCGCTGTACTCGGTCAAGATCGGCTCTTCGACGAAGAGCGGCTGGTACGGCTCCAGAAGCGGCAGGAGCCTTCTGGCCATCGGCCTCGACACGCGCCCGTGACAGTCGATCGCGAAGTCCCCTTCGGGGCCGAGCGCTTGGCGAACCGCTGCAGCGCGCTCGACGATCTCGTCGACGCGTCCGGGGCGGTCGATCGATTGCAGCGCCGAGCTCGCATTCATCTTGACCGCGGTGAAGCCCTTGGCCGCCTCGGCGGCGGCCTCGGCTGCAATGTCCTCCGCGGAGCAATCCCCGGTGCGTTCGGGGCCGATCCAGGAGTAGACCCGAACCTGGTCGCGCACCGGACCGCCGAGAAGCTCGTACACCGGGACGCCGCGTGCCTTTCCGGCAATGTCCCAGAGTGCCTGGTCGACACCGGCGACCGCGCTGGAGAGAATAGGCCCGCCGTAATCGTCACTGGCCGTGGTCAGAGCCTGCCAGATCCGCTCCACGGCCAGCGGATCCTGGCCGAGGAGCACGTCGCGCAATTGCCCGATCGCAGCTTCGACCGCGCCGACGCGTGCCTCGGCTCCGGGCTCTCCCCAGCCGACGATGCCCTCGTCGGTCTGCACTCGCAGGAAGAGCCAGCGCGGGCGAACGCGAAATGTCTGGACGTCGACGATCTTCATCTGCAGCTCGAAGCGATGCTACGCACGCCGCTTGTTTCCTCGAGCTGGCACGTCACTCGGGAGCGACGGCCGTGATCGCGCCTCGCGGCCGGAAGTCGAGCGATCCCTCGTTCGCGTAGCGCTCGGCGCAGCGTGCAAGTGCGACCGGATCGAGGGTGACACCGAGGCCCGGAGCATCGGGAGGTGGCACCTCGCCGTCCTTCGGCACGAAGGGTCCTTCGGCGATGACCTCGTCGGCGTGCCAGCGCAACAGCGACTGACTTGGCTCGCTCACCGAATCGACGGCTGCTGTCACGTGGAGTTGTGCGGCCGTTGCCACACCGGCATCCGGGCTCTTGAACCACACGTTGACTCCGAACTCCTCGCACGCCGCCATGAAGCTCAGCGTGCGTCGAATCCCGCCGAACATGCCGAACTGCACGACAAAGGCATCAGGGGCGCCGAGCCGGACCGCCGCTGTCAGGTTCGCCTCGTGCGCCGAGAAGCCGATGGTGGTCGTGGCCCGGATACGCGCCATCTCCTCGAGCGTCGCCACCGGCTCCTCGATCGAGAGGATGTTGAACTCCTCGAAGCGACGCAGTGCCAGGCGGGCCTGCGCCGTCGTCCACGCCATGTTGGCGTCCAGCCGGATCGGGATGGCATCACCGACGGCTGCGCGGATCTCACGCACCATCGCAATATCGGTTTCGAGGTCACGGGCTCCGACTTTGCCCTCGAGGCAACGCGCACCGTGAAGCTCGATCATCTGCGCGCAGTACCGCGCGACCTCCAGCGGCGTCTGCTCGAACCCGTCCCGGAAACAGAAGTACTCGGTGAAGCGAGCGGCGGGTCGTGCCTGTCCTCCGAGGAGGCTGTAGAGCGGGCGGCCCTCGAGCTTGCCGATGATGTCCCACAGGGCGATCTCGATGCCGGTGTAGGCGTGCAGCGATGAGAGGTCGGTGATGGTGCGCAGCTCGCGTATCAGCGGCAGGCAGCGACGCTCGCAATCGGCCAGGTCGTAGGGGTTCGCCCCGATCAGGTTCGGACCCAGGACATCGTTGATCGCGTCGGCATCGGCCGGCGACGGGGACTCGCCGAGCCCGGTGACGCCGTCGGAATCCTCGACTTCGACGATCGTGCGCGAGAAGCCGGCGACGTAACCGCAGCTCCACTCGTAGGCGCCCTCCAGCGGAATGCTGATCGGGGTTGCGCGCACCGCGACGATTGTGCCCATCGCCCTAGAGCCTGTGCTCGGAGTGGGTCAGCAGTTCGCTTCCATTCGCCCGGACGACGAAGACGTCTTCGAGACGCATCCCGCCGAAGCCAGGCCGGTAGATGGCGGGCTCGACTGCGAGCACCATGTCCTCCTCGATCCGCATGTTGTTGTACGGGACGATCCGGGGCTCCTCCGACCATGCAGCGCCGATCCCATGGCCCGTGTGGTGGTGGTACGTGGGCCCCCAGTCGCTCAGCGATTCGCGCACCGTGCGATCGATCTCACAGGCGATTGCGCCAGGCCGGCACAGCGAGATCGCGAGTTCGAGCGCGCGGCGCACGGCGTCGAACATGCGCTGCTGCTCCGAGCTCGGCTTGCCGACGACCACGACGCGCGCCGTGTCCGACCACGCCCCGTCGATCCATGGAGACGTGTCCGTGAGGACGATGTCGCCATGCCGCAGGACGGTATTCGACGGTTCGGCGCCACCACTCTGCGTTGCGGTGCCGGCAGTGACGAAGAGCACGGCGGGCACTCTCCGCCCGGCGCGGCGGTACATGGCCGATTGTGCGACCGCGGTCAGGTCGAGTTCGCTGACGCCGGCTGCCGCGTGCTCCCGGACGGCGGTCTGCACGATGTCCGCGAGCTCACTCGCGCGCCGGATGGCATCGATCTCGCACGGCAGCTTGCAGCGTCGTGACTCGAGCACGAGGTCGTCGATCGGAACGAGTTCGAAGCCCGCCTGCCTGAGCGCATCGGCGACACGTGTGGGCAGCGTGTCGGCCTCGACGCCGAGGGGGCCGCGCGCGAGACCCGCATGCAGAAGGGCGGCGTCCAACTCGCCGGCCGGGTCGGGGGCGACATGAATGTCATACGAGCGGTAGCTCAGGAGTGGCACGCGGGCGTCGCGAGCGTGACCTGTATAGAAGTCGGCGAGGAGCAGGGTCGCTCCCGACTCCGTCACAGCCAGCAACGCGGGGCCGCCCACGAAGGGATTCGCGACGGGCCAGTCCTCGCACGGGTCGGAGAATCCCGAGAGGTGAGTCACCGACTCCGGATGGGACAGCAGCGCCTGGCGAAGTCCCCGGCGCGCGAATGACTCTCGCAGCCGGTTGAAGAGCGCCTCCGTGGATGACCGCGCGGCCTCGGCGGCAGCGGTCTCGCTCGCACTCGTCGAGTTGCCCGTCGTGGCCACGGCGGCCATGATGGCAGGCCGCGAGGCGTATTGCAACGGTACGAGATTGTTGCAGTGAGGGCATAAAGCAGGTCTCGGGTGCGATACGATCCGAGCATGCACCCTGGGGAGGAGGTCTCTGAGGCCGCTGCCGACGGGCAGGCCACTCGCAACGGGACCGGTGCGAAGCGAGACCGAGAGCGAGATCGCGAGACGCTCGGCCGCCGGATCCGCGGGCTGCGACAGGGGCAGAAGCTGACTCTGAACGACGTTGCCTCCGCCGCCGGAGTGTCGGTCAGTCTTCTCAGTCAGGTCGAGCGAGGCAAGACCGACCCGTCCCTCGACACGCTTCGCGACATCGCAGACGCGCTGGCGACGACACCGTTCCAGTTGCTCGCCGGCGGTGCGTCGCGCTCGCGGTTGGTGCGCATGGATCAGAGGCCGAGGCTTGCGCTGCCCGGTGCGCAGATCGAATTCGAGCTCCTGAGCCACTCGCTCGAGAGCACGTTCGAGGTCATGCTCTGGACGCTCGCGGTGGGCGCATCGAATCCGCCGATTGCCCGCGGGCATGTCGGCGAAGAGGCGTTGCTCATCTTGAGCGGGCATGCGAGATTCGAGCTGGGCGATGAGGTCTTCGAGCTCGCCGAGGGTGACTTCATCACCTACGAGGGACGCATCCCGCACCGCATGACGAGTCTCGGCGGCGAGCCGGTTTCGGGCCTCTCGGTCATGAGTCCGCCCTCGTTCTAGCGGGCCCAGCCTTCTCGCCGAAGGCACCCATTTGCAGGACATCTCTCGCCCGATGCGGTAGGCGCATTGCAATTTTCCATCATGGTTGCAATTTCAAAGCGCGCGTGGCACTATCGCCGCACCTTGCCCGAGGGCAGCTATCCGCAAGGCAGAGAGGTGGAGCTCATGGTGGACGACAGGGACTCTGAGACCCGCGGCCTGACCCGCGGCCAGGTGCTGAAGCGAGGCGCCGCGGTCGGCCTTGCGATCGGCGCGGGAGGCGTGTTCGCAGAATCCGGCACTGCCGCCACGGCAGTGACGCCGAAGCGGGGAGGCACCCTCAGGGTCGCTCTCACCGGCGGCAGTGAGAGTGCCGACAACCTCGACCCGCACGCGTCGAGCAGCTCGCCCGAGCTGGGCCAGGCGTTCCGCGAGAACACGTACTCGAAGCTGACCGATCTCCTGCCTTCGGGTGCCTACGGCATGCAACTGGCCGAGTCGATGACGCCGAACCATGCAGCCAACGTGTGGCACATCAAGCTGAAGAAGGGCGTCACGTGGCATGACGGCAGTCCGCTCACCGCCGACGATGTCATCTACACGTTCCGGCGAATCCTGGATCCGAAGGGCGCGTACTCGTCGGCCGCTTCGAACATCCCGATGATCGACCGCAACGGCATGAGGAAGATCAACGATCTCGAGCTGACGATGAAGCTCAAGATCCCGTGGATCGACCTTCCCTCCGCCGTCGGCCAGCGCTTCGTCAGCATCGTGAAGGTCGGGGCGAAGGCGCCCTACACCGTCAAGAACACCAATGGCACGGGCCCCTTCAAGCTGAAGTCATGGACCCCCGGGCAGAAGTTCGGCTTCGTGGCGAACCGCAACTATTTCGAGCACGGCAAGCCCTACGTCGATGCCATGACGATGATCGGCGTCCCCGATTCCGTGGCCCGCGTCAACGCGCTCGTGTCCGGTCAGGTCGACGCCATCAACGACGTGCCAGCCGCACAGATCCCCGCCATCAAGGGCGCCGGCAAGGTGATCTTCACGGGCAAGGCAGGCGGGTTCATCCCGCTCTACATGGACACCACGGCGCCGCCCTACAACGACGTGCGTGTCCGGCAGGCCATGAAGCTCCTGATGGACCGGCCCAAGGCGCTGTCGTCCGCGGTCTCGGGCTACGGGTTGATCGCAAACGACGTCATGGCTCGCTGGGATCCGCTCTACGACTCGGCTCTCCCCCAGCGGCACTACGACCCGGAGCAGGCGGTTGCGCTGCTCAAGGCGGCGGGCCAGGATCAGTTCGCGTTCAACCTGCACACCTCGGCGGTTCAGTCCGAGCTCGTGCCGCAGGCGCTCGTCATGGCCGAGGGAGCCAAGAACGCGGGTGTCAATCTCACGGTCACGACCGATCCCGCCGACTCGTTCTGGGACAAGACCTACGGCAACGTCCCGTTCTCGTTCAGCTCCTACGGGTACCGTCCGTTCTTCGCCCAGTGGCTCAACTCGTTCTCCGCGTACAACTCGTACGAGACGAAGTGGGGTGACGACGCGAGCAAGCAGGCGACGAAGCTGGTCTACAAGGCGGCGGCGACGTTCGATCCGGCGAAGCGCAAGGAGATCGCCTTCCAGGCGCAGAAGATCCTGTGGGACGACGGCGGCTACATCGTCGCGTTCTTCAAGGAGCCGATCGACGGGCTTTCCCCGAAGGTCAAGGGCCTGAAGCCATACGCCTTCCCGTTCCTCGGGTGGTACCACTTCTGGGATGCGTGGCTCGCATAGGTAGGAGAGCTCAGCACGAGACGCGGCGGGGAGCCTGGCGATGCCGAGGCTGATGGCGATCCGCCTGCTCGGAGGCATCGCGACCCTCCTCGCCGCGTCCATGCTGATCTTCGCGACCGTCGAATTCCTGCCTGGCGATGCCGCGTCGGCATACCTCGGACGCGACGCCACACCGGCCGCCGCCAAGCAACTCCGCCACGAGTTCGGGCTCGACCGGCCGATCACGACCCGCTACGCCGACTGGATCTGGTCCGTTATGCACGGCGATCTCGGGAAATCGCCGGCAAACGATGTCCGAGTGAGTACGCTGATCGGCGCGCGCGTGGGCAATAGCGCCGTGCTCGTCGGAATCACGCTCCTGCTGCTGATTCCCCTCTCGCTCCTGGTCGGGACGGTGGCGGCGCTGCGGCGCGGTTCACCGCTCGATACGGCGATCCAGCTCGCGACCCTGGCGACCGTGGCGCTGCCGGAGTTCGTCGTCGGCATCGCGTTCATCCTCGTCTTCGCGTTCGTCTGGCGACTGCTCCCGGCCGTGTCGTTCGAGCTCTCGGTGCGGACGCTGATCCTGCCGGTCGCAACGCTCCTGGTCGTCTCGTTCGCCTACACGGCGCGCATGGTGCGGGCCGGCGTGGTCGGCGTGCTGGAGCAGGAATTCGTCGACATGGCGCGCTTGAAGGGCCTGCCGGAGCGCCTCGTCATCCGTCGCCACGTACTTCCCAACGCGCTCGTCCCTTCCGTGCAGGCGTTCGCGCTTACCGCCGCTTGGATGCCGGGAGGGATCATCATCATCGAGTCCCTGTTCGGCTTTCCCGGCATGGGACTTGGCCTCGTGCAGGCCGTTTCCGCGCGCGACACGCCGACGGTCGAGGCGCTGACCCTGATCGTGGCGACCGTGTATGTGATCGCCAATCTTCTGTCCGACATCTTCACGGTGCTCGCGACGCCTCGTCTCCGCACGCAGCTCGCGTGAGCGCAGCCTCTACGAGGACGTCGCGTCGCATCCGTCTCGGATTTGCGCGCTTCAGCCTCTCAGCGAAGATCGGTCTTGCCGTCGGCACGTTCGTCACGGCGGTCGCGTTCCTCGGGCCCTACTTCGCGCCGCACGCGCCCGACGCGATCCTCGGCGTGCCCTACGCGCACGCGTCCGGCACCTATCCGCTCGGCCTGGACTATGTCGGGCGGGACGTCCTCAGTCGATTTCTCTGGGGAGGCAGGACCTCGCTCTTCCTCGCGCTGCTCGGCACGCTCTTCGGCTATCTGATCGGGCTGACCATCGGGCTGTTCGCTGCCTACCGCCGGGGTTGGGCAGACGAGCTGACCATGCGCACCACCGACGTGACGCTCGCGTTTCCCTCGCTCGTCCTCGTCCTGCTGCTCGTGTCTGCCTTCGGCAGCAACGTGCGGCTCGTCGTCGTGGCGATTGCCGTCGCGAACGCGCCGCGCATCGCCCGCATCGTGAGAGCGTCGTCACTCGAGGTGGTCGACCTCCTCTACGTCCAGGCTGCCAAGGCCCGTGGCGAGCGTGCGCTCTACATCGTCGTGCGCGAGATCCTGCCCAACATCCGCGCTCCGCTGCTCGTGGACTTCGGCCTCCGCTTCACCGGCTCCATCCTGCTCGTCGCGGCGGTGAGCTTCCTCGGCTTCGGGCTGCAGCCGCCCGCGGCCGACTGGGGGGTCATGGTCGGCGAGAACCGGGTGGGTCTGACGATCCAGCCGTGGGGGGTACTCATGCCCGTCATCGCGCTCGGTCTCATCACGATCGGGATCAATCTCGTGATCGACGGCTACGGGAGGTCGCTCGGCCGGTCGTCCGGGCAGGAAGAGACGATTGCCACCCTCCGCTGATCGCGCCGGGCTCGTTGTCGAGGGTCTCCGCGTCGACGCGACCGACTCCGAGGTCGACATCGTGGCCGACGTCGGCTTTCAGGTCGCTCCCGGCGAGGCCATCGGCGTGGTCGGAGAGAGCGGCTCCGGCAAGACCACCGTCGCGATGGCGCTCCTTGGGTTCAGCCGGCGGGGGACCTCGGTGGTGGCGGGCTCGGTCTTCGTCGACGGAATCGATCTCCTCGCACTCGATGAGCCGAGCCTACGGGCGCAGCGCGGAAAGCTGATCTCGTTCGTACCCCAGAACCCGGCCAAGGCCCTGAGCCCGGCGATGCGCATCGGCCGGCAGGTGGCCGAGGTGCACGAGATCCACCGCGGCGACCGCGGCGACGACTCGCTCGCGGCCGCCTGGGAAGGCGCGCAGCTCACCTACTCGCCCGAGTACGCGGCTCGCTACCCACACGAACTCAGCGGCGGGCAGATGCAGCGCGTGGCCATCGCGATGGCGCTCGTCTCCGAGCCTTCCGTGATCGTCATGGACGAACCGACGACCGGCCTCGACGTGAACACGCAGGCGCGGCTGCTCGGCGTCATCCGCGCCCTTCGCTCCGAGCGCCAGACGACGATCGTCTACGTCAGCCACGACCTCGCAGTCGTGCGGAACCTGGTCGACCGCGTGGTGGTCATGTACGGCGGACGGGTGGTGGAAGAAGCCGCAGTCGACGACCTCTTCCGCGCGCCCGCGCATCCGTACACGCGACGCCTGCTCGAGGCGATCCCGCGAATCCATCACCGGACCGGGAACTTGCGCGGCATTCCCGGAACTGCCGTCGAGCCCTGGAATCGACCCCAGGGCTGCCCGTTCGCGCAGCGCTGCGACTATCGACTCGAGCGCTGTGACACGGAGATGCCGCCCGTCGAGTCAATCGGCGATTCGCGTCACACCGTCCGGTGCTGGGTCTGGCGCGACGTCGGCGCGCGCGGCGCACCGGCGGATGACCGTCCAGCCGTTACTGCGCCCGCGCGGCCGCCATCCCTGCCGGAGAGCAGCAGGAGCCTGCTCGAAGTGCGAGATCTGCACGCGGGGTATCGCGGCCGGCGCCCATCGCCGTGGCGTGCCCGATCGTGGGTGCCCGCCGTCTCGGGAGCGGCCTTCGACGTCCGTGCCGGAGAGTGTCTCGCCGTCGTCGGAGAGAGCGGCAGCGGAAAGACCACCCTCGGGCGTTGCCTGGCCGGCCTGCACGCACCGCAATCGGGCGAGGTCTCGTTTGGAGGGGTTCGGCTTGCGTCGCTGGCGCGGGAGCGGGAGCCCGCGATTCGCCGACGCATCCAGATCGTCTTCCAGGATCCCGACAGCTCGCTCAACCCGAGCATGACCGTGGGCACGCTCGTCAGGCGACCGCTCAAGCAGTTCTTCCAGATGAGCCGCCGGGAGGAGGCGGCCCGCGTCTCCGAGTTGCTCGAGACGATCCGGCTCCCAGCCTCGATGGCGTCACGCCTACCCCGCGAGCTGAGTGGCGGCGAGAAGCAGCGCGTCGCGCTCGCTCGCGCGCTTGCAGCCCGGCCCGACCTGCTCATCTGCGACGAGGTGACCTCCGCCCTCGACGTCGCCGTGCAGGCGAACATCCTCGAGCTTCTCGCCGAGTTGCGGATCGCAACAGGCATGGGGATCCTCTTCATCACCCACGACCTCGCGGTGGTTCGCGCCATCAGCGACCGCGTCATCGTCATGCACGGTGGGGAGCTGCGAGAGGTCGCAGACCGCGAGGAGCTCTTTGCCTCGCCGCGGGACGCCTATACGCGCGAGTTGCTCGCAGCTGTGCCGGATCTCCGGCCGGATGACTATCCGTACCCGGCCGGGCCGGGGCAAGGGGGACAGCGATGAAGATCACGGCAGTCGATCCGTTCCCGATCCCGCCTGGATGGCTCTTCGTGCGCGTACGAACCGATGACGGAATCACCGGGTGGGGAGAAGCCGGCGCGGCGGCACACCACGCGATCGTCGCGGCAGCGGTTCGCGAGCTGTCCGAGTTTCTCGTCGGAACCTCGCCGCGCCAGATCGAACATCACTGGCAGACGCTGCGGAAGGTCGGCTTCTTCCGAGGAGGGTCGATTGCGTCGAGCGCGGCTGCTGCCATCGATTGCGCGTTGTGGGACATCGCGGGACGCGCACGCGGAGTTCCGGTGCATGAGCTGATCGGCGGTCCGGTCCGTGACGATCTCGCGGCATTCGCAGCGGTTGGCGGTGCCGACGAGGCGCGAGATCGCTCCGCCATGGGCTTCTGCGCATTCACCCTTCGGCCGGCGGCACGTGCCGGAGCCGACTCGAGGCTGGTCGCGGTCGTCGAGGCGGCGCGGTCGGAAATCGGTCCGGACGGTGACCTCGCGGTGGACTGCGCCGGACAGGCGTCGCTCCCGACTGCGCGACAGCTCTTGCCGCTCCTCGAGCGCTATCGGCTGTTCGCGCTGAACGAGCCGGTACGGCGCGCGCCTCCGCACGTGCTGTCAGACCTTGCCCGTCGGAGCAACGTTCCACTGAGCGTCGGGCGGCGCCTCTACTCGCGCTGGGATGTGCAGCCGCTCCTCGCGACCGGTCTCGCCGGCATCGACATCGACGTCGCCGCTGCAGGCGGGATCTCGGAGACGCGCCGAATCGCAGCCCTCGCCGAGACACATCACATCCGGGTTTCGCTCGCGTCGAATCACGGGCCGCTGGCACTCGCAGCGTCGCTTCAGGTGGGTTTTTCGACGGCGAACATCGTCGGCCAGACGTGGGTGGAACCGATCGTCGGCATCGCTGCCGACTACGCCTCGAGCGCGTCCTGGCAGGTCGCCGAAGGTCGTTACACCCGGCCTGACGGCCCTGGTCTCGGAGTTGCGATCGACGAAGCAGCGGTAGTTGGGGCGGCAACGTCGCCGCGTTGATCCTCGCGGTCGCAGGGCTCGGAACGTGACGATCCAGAACGGGCAGCGGCTCCCGTGGGAGCCGCTGCCGTACGTCCGAGGAGCGCCGAGCTAGCCGGCGATGTTGCCGCTGTTGCCGCCGCGCGACACGGCGTCGGCGTTGATCCAGGTGCCGTTGGCACCCGCGTCGTAGTGGTACTCCCAGCCGCTGTCGATCGTCCGACTCGCGCCCGGGAAGAAGGCCGCCATCATCGCGTCCGAGGTGCAGTTCGCGGCGCACGTCGCGTTCGGGAAGAAGTGACCACCCGTGACGACCACGACGTCGTAGCCGGTGAAGGTGCCGGTCACGCCGCCGACCTGATCGCCGTTGCACGGGCCGCTCGGAGCGGACGCGCCGGCGATGGTGGTGAACGTGCCGTCGTAGCTGCGGATGACGTTGATCGTGCCGTCGTCCTGCGGGACGAACGTGAGCGTGCGGGTGTACGTGTCGTTGGCCCAGTCGGGGCCGCAGACGGACGAGTCGCCGCCGGTCACGTGAGTCGTGACGACGCCGGGGGCGTCGACGCCGTTGGTGCCGGAGGCGCCCTGATCGCCCTTGGCGCCCGTCATGCCCACGTGGCCCGTCAGGCCCATGTGACCGCTGTCGCCCTTGTCGCCCTTCGAGCCCGTGTCGCCCTTGAGGCCCAGCGTGCCGTTCGTGCCGGCGGTGCCGGCATCGCCCTTGAGGCCCGGTGCGCCGTTCGTGCCGTTCGTGCCGGCGTCGCCCTTGTCCCCCTTCGAGCCCTGCGCGCCGGCTGCTCCGGCGAGGCCATCGGCGCCGTTGAGGCCGTTCGTCCCGGTGGTGCCGGCGGTTCCGGTGGTTCCGGCCGTGGTCCTCGCCGAGACCAGCTTCTGCACGCCCGGCGAAAGCCGGTCGAACGTGATGGCGCCCTTCGCGATGCCGCTCGTGTGGATGAGGCCGGTGGCCTCTGCAGTGCCGCCGGTGACGGCGACGAACGCCGCAAGGGCGCACGCAACTGTGAGCTTGGTCCGCATGGTCGTCGAGCCTTTCGATGATTCATGCTCGCGGACCCCTCCGCAATCTGCGGACAGGCGGACGCCGACCGCCATCGTGGCGGTCTGGCACAAAGAGGACGCTCCTGGCAGCTCGTGGTGTCCGCTGCCCTGAAGCCATAGGACCCCCGACCTCAGAGATCGGGGAAGCCCCCTTTCAGGTGTTTCGTCACATCCCGAAAACGCGGGAAGGAGAGATCGGAGCGGCTCGCCTCGCGTCCGCAGGGTTTCCTGTCGGCATGCCCGGCGCGACTCCGGCTGGCATGCTGATCACCCGTGATTCGCCAGCCAATCGTGATCTGCTCCTAGTGCCGTCCCGTCGCAGTGTCGAAGGCGAATCCGTCGCGCTGGCGCGCGCGGCCTACGTCGCGGGTACCCGTGTCGCATTCGGCATCCCGGGAGGCGGCGCGAACCTGACCCTGATCCAGGCATGCGCCGATGCCGGCATCGCGTTCGTCCTCGTGCGCTCGGAGTCTGCCGCGGTCTTGGCGGCTGCGGCCTACGCAGATGTTGCCGACGCCCCCGGGCTCGCGGTGTGCACGCGTGGTCCGGGACTTGCCGCAGCGACGCTCGGCAGCGCGTCGGCCGTGCTCGATCGCCAGCCGGTCGTTGTGGCGACCGACGGCACGGGGGCGGCGCATCCGCATCAGCGCATCGATCACGCACTCCTCGGGGCAACGGTCGCGAAGGGAGTCGTCGTCGAGGGTTCTGCCGCGGTGGAGCTCGCCCTGAGCGAGCCGCGTGGATCGGTGATCTTCGACCTCGGCGGCGATCGCACCTCGCCCGTGCGCGCGAGGGCCGACGCGAGCCATCCGCTTGCCATCGAAATCGAGGTGCCGGGGAATCGCCCGGCGATCGTCGCGGGTGTGGGCGCCCGAGCGGTAGCCGGCGCCCTCAGACGCGCCGTCGACGGCCGGCGCATCCCTGTCCTGACGACGTATCGCGCAAAGGGCGTCGTCCCGGAATCGTGGCCGAACGCGGCCGGCCTCTTCACCGGATTCCCCCGCGAAGGACTTCCGCTCGCCGCGGCGGACGCCATCGTCACGGTCGGCCTGGATCCGGTGGAACTGCTGCCGACACCGTGGTGCTGGGACGCACCGGTTGTCTCGCTGTGCGCCATCCAGTTGGATGATCGGGCCCAGGTGCCGGACGGCGAAACGGTCGTCGGCCCGCTCGATCAGCTCCTCGATCGCCTTGTTCTCGACGACGGAGGGTGGTCCGTTCCTGCCCCGCCGTGGCGCCGGGCCATGCTCGACGCGATCGATGTGCCGGTCGGCGGGCTCTCGCCGCAGGATGTCGTGCGAGCTGCGAGGTCGGCACTGCCGCCGGCCGCGATCGCCACGGTCGACGCCGGCGCGCACATGCTCGTGGCGATGCCGTTCTGGGACGTCGACGAGCCGCACCAGTGCCTGATCTCGAGCGGCCTGGCGACGATGGCATTCGCACTGCCCGCCGCAATCGGCGCGAGCTACGCACGTGAGGTGCCGGTCGTCTGCTTCATCGGGGACGGCGGCCTCGGGATGTGCGCGGCCGAGCTCGAAACGCTCGCGCGCACCCGGCGAAACGTCCGCGTGGTCGTCTTCAACGACGCGTGCCTCTCCCTGATCCGTATCAAGCAGACCGGCCTGCCGACCGATCGCGATGCTGTCGGGCATGCACCGGTCGACTACGCCGCCTGTGCCCGGGCGTTCGGCATTGCGGGCGTGGTGGTCGAGGATGCGAACGAGCTCCGCGCGGCCTTCGACCAGCCTGCGCCGTGTCTCATCGACGCGCGGATCGACGGATCGGGCTACGGCGCGATCTTGGAGTCGATCCGGGGCCCGCTGGCGCGAGACCGCCGAGACTGAGCCCGCTTCTGAAGACGACCACCTCGGCGCCATGCCCACGAGGTGGTCAGCGGATCTCGAGACCGCTTGGCTGGGGGTCTTCTTCGTCGTAGCTCGTATACAGAGAGACGGCGTGGCCCACCCGTCCCTTCGTCCCATCGTCGAGCACGACGGGTCGAGTGGAGTTCTCGGCTCGCGCATCGCCGACCGTGATGCGGTCGCGCCCGGCTTCCTTGGCTGCATAGAGGGCGGTGTCGGCGAGCTGGAGGAGTTGCTCGAGGCCGGTGGCGCGCGTCGAGTCGGTGATGCCGAAGCTGGCCGTGAAGACAGGCTGGCCTGAATCGTGGGTCTGCGCAAGGCGTTCCCGGATTCGCTCGAGCACGCCGGCGGCTTGGTGGCGATCGAGGTCGGGGACGACGATCACGAACTCCTCGCCGCCCCAGCGCGCGATGACGTCGTCGTCGCGGAGCACGTCCTGGGCGGTCTTGGCGAACCGTCGGAGCGCGCGGTCGCCGGCTTCGTGGCCGTGCGTGTCGTTGAGTTGCTTGAAGTGGTCGAGGTCGGCGATCGCGAGCGCGAACGGCCGTCCGTGCTTGATGAGGCCGCGCAACTGGCTCTCGAGCGTACGCCGGTTGACGAGGCCGGTGAGACCGTCGGTGGAGGCCTGGAGCTGCGTGCGCTGGAACGCGCGCACGGTGCCGATGCGGGCTCCGGCCTGTGTCGCGAGGGTCGTGAGCTGGGCCACCTGCCGCGCGTTGGCGGGCTGACCGACGGGACCCTGGGCATGCAGGACGCCGAGCGCCCGGCCCATGAACGAGACCGGCACGCAGACTGCCGAGCACGCGCCGCCCGGTCGATCGCGCAGCTTGGGGCAGGCGTTGAGGCTCTCGCTGGTGTCGAACACGACCGGATTGCCACGTCGCACGGCGACGCACGAAAACGGCGATTGCACGGGACATGCAGGCGCGCCGGCCGTGGGACTCGTGGCGACGCGCTCGAGGTGCGCTCTGCTCGAGTCCGAGAGCAGCAGTTCCATGGCCGAGTCGGGCGAGACCTCGACCATCGCACGTTCGACGACAGTGAACGTGGCGCTCTCCTCGTCGGCCATTTCGAGCGCCTCGATGAGCTGCGTGCTGAAGATGTCTCGCTGGGCTTGCTGGGTGAGCTCGCGTTCGAGTGCCACTCGCTCGCTGATGTCCCGAGCGTTGAGGACGACGCCGCGCACGTGCCGGTCGTGCCGGAGGTCGGTGACGTTGGCTTCCAGGTGCCGCCAATCTCCCTGCGCGTTGCGTACGCGCAGGATGAATTGCGGCGGCCGGCCGTCAGCCCCGACACCCTTCAACGATGCGCGGTCGTCCTCGTGCACGAAGCGCTCGAACCCCTCGCCGAGAAGCTCCGTCTCCGAGCGGCCGAGCGCGCTCGTCACCGACGTGCTGACGTATCGGCAGCCGTCCGAGATGACGATCACGAGATCGGTGGAATGCCGGACGAGGCTGCGGAAGTGCTCTGTCTGCCGACGGGTCGCGGCGACCAGCGCCCACGCGAGGAGCAACGATGCGAGCAGCCCGGCAACTCCCAGCGCCAGCAAGGTCGTGATGAGATGCGCGATGCTCGAGTTATCCCGCGCGACCATCGTGCGGGAGGCGTGGAGTGCTGCGTTCGAGGTCAGCGCCGCCACCACGCGCAAGCGCTGCACGGGATCGGTCACCGCGATGTGCTCCTGCCCGGTCAACGGCACGGCCGAGACGTCGCCGTTGGCGAGCAGGGCGCTCCCGGTGGCCGTGAGATCGCCCACGAGGTGTTGCACCGCCTGCAACTCACCGCGCACGACAGGGTCGGTCGCGCGCGAGAGGTGCGCGCCGTCGTCGTCGCCGTTGACGGCCGGAGCGACGCCTCCGTCGAGCAGGGCGTGCGCACTCGTGGCGAGTAGTCGTGCGGTGACGGCGGGGTCTGCCTGCTCGCCTGCCCGGACCAGCAAGACCTCCTGGACATAGCGCTCGGCGAGCGTCCGCTGCCGCCCGGCGATCTCGATCACGGTCGAACGGTGCTGAGAACTCCTCGCGGCCCGGATCGACAGGAACCCGCTGACGGCCGAGACGAGCGCCATCGTCACCACGACTGCCGCGACCGTTCGCCGAGAGCGCGTCACGAACGGCCGGAATGTACGGCGAGTCGGCATTCGTCAGCTCACGACAAGCACGCGATGCATGCCGCCCATGAAGTGTCCGGACATGTTGCAGAACAGGACGTAGCGGCCGGGAGTCAGGTGGAGTCGCAGATCGCGCACGGCGTGGGCATCGGCCGGCTCGAGCGCGCCGGCCTCGCGGCGGGCGAGGCGATTCTCGTTGACCGTCAATCCATCCGACCGCATCGGGAGGTCAGCACTCGATGCGCGCACCACGATCAATTCGTGCGCCACCGGCCCGTTGTTCTGAACCCGCAGCACGACCTCGCCCGCGGGCAGCGTCTTCGGTGCGTTGATGGCGAAATCTCGTTCGCTCACATTCACGATGGGAGCGTTGCCGGCCGACCCGGCGTCGCTTCCGCCACACCCGGTGGCGACCCCTGTCACCAGCAGGGAGGCGACTACCAAGGCATACCCCGTGCACCGTGTGCGTGCCGATCCCAACGAGACCATGAGCGCCTATCGGCAACTACCAGAGCTCCCTTGACCCCATTTGCGCAGTGAGGATCGGACGGGATTCGCCGGCGAGTCGGGGCCGCCCCGCCGCAAGCGGCGAAGCGGGCGTGCCAGTCCGAGGGGTGTCACCCCGGACCCGCCACGAGCCCCCCGCAGGGGTCGCCGGCGAGCGCCGCGCCCGCCCGCGACGCTAGAACTCCTTGCCCTCTTGGCTCTCGAACTTCGACGCCTTGATGATCACGTCAGGATTGGCCCTGATCTGATCGGCGATTGCATGGACGTGCGCGGACGACACCCGGCCGCTGGCCTTCTCGATCGTGAAATCCGCGTACTCGGTGCCGTTGTTCAGAAGGAGCGATCCGGCCATGCCCACCTCGACGCCCTGATCCGGGCCGCTCCCGATCGTGATCAGCCCCATGTCCTGGTCGACCTCGTACTTGAGGACGCGCGCGTGGATATCGACCCGCTCCTTCTTGGGAGCGGGCTTGTGCGGCGCGTGCCCGGGGGCGTCGGTCGAGGCGGGGCCGTCCTTCGGAGCGCGCTGGACGAGGCTCGAGACGGCCGCGTTGCCGGAGTTCCGCTGCAGCGCGAGCAGATGCTCGCGCGGGTGCTCGGTTTCGCTCTGCGCACGGGCTCGGATCGCCTCATCGGCTGCCTGACGAGACGACTCCTCGTGCGTGAACACGACGCGGATCGTAGGGAATCCCGTCCTGCCCCACAAGACCATCGCCGGCATCCGGCGCAGTCCGCCGGATGCCGGCCGATTGCCCTCAGCCGAGCACGTGGAACGTGAAGTCGTAGGCGGAGCCCTTCGCATCGCGCGCGTGGAGGTCCATCGTGCCCCTCGCCTTGCGATATGCGCCCGTGCCGCCCGTGATCGAGAGCGTGCTGTCACCGGCGTCGAGGAACGGCCCCTCGACGGTGATCTGGCCGTTCTTCAGCGACGTCGTCCACGCGCACTCCCACGACACGCCGGGCACGGTGCGCACGCACTGGCCGCCGTCGCTACCGACTGCCGAGACGTTCGCGGCGTCGTAGATCGTGTTGCCGAAGCCCAGCGTGTCGCCGACCGAGTCGCCCGTCGCGCCGTTGTCGATGACCGTGTCGCTGGTGGCACGCTCGACGACCCGGAACGTCGTGCCGTGGTTCGCGGGCGTCGCGAGCGCGCTCGAGACTGCGACGACCGCGAGCAGTGCGAGCGCCGCGAGGACGCCTCCGAGCAGCATCGTTCGCATCCTGGTCTCCTGACGGTTGAGGATGGGCCTGCGAGTCTCCGCCTCGTGCCGTGGGGAGTCAAGCGGTCCGGCCTCGGCGCATCCGGTTGAAGGCGGCGATCAGCGCTTCGCACCGTGGGCGAGCTTGGCGTGGGGCGAGATCGTGCAGCGGTTCCCCGAGCGCTGGACCCGAGCGATGCGGAATGCTACGGACCGCGCAGGAAACGGCGCGAGTAGCGGTTCACCGGCGAGACCAAGGGGCAGCGTGGAATACCGGCAGCTGGGGCGTTCAGGACTTCGCGTCTCGACATTGACGTTGGGCACGGCCACGTTCGGCGGCACGGGCGGACTCTCGGGCTGGGGGAATACGGACGTCGGCGGCGCGCGTCGCCTGATCGACAGCTGCGTCGACGCGGGCGTCAATCTCATCGACACGGCGGATGCCTACTCCGGCGGCCTGTCGGAGGAGATCCTCGGCGAGGCGTTGCAGGGCAGCCACCCTGACGTCCTTGTCGCCACCAAGGCGCGATTTGCCACGGGCACGGGCGCAAACGATGCGGGCCTTTCCCGCCATCACCTGATCGCCGCCTGCGAGGCGAGCCTCCGCCGTCTCCGCCGCGACCACATCGACCTCTACCAGGTGCATGCGTGGGACGGGCAGACGCCGCTCGAGGAGACGCTCGCGGCGCTCGACGCGCTCATCCAGTCGGGCAAGGTGCGCTACATCGGGTCGTCCAATTTCTCGGGCTGGCATCTGATGAAGGCCGCCGCCGTTGCCGAGCGCCGTGGCTACGAGCCCTTCGTCGCACAGCAGATCTACCTCTCCCTGCAGTCGCGCGACGCCGAGCACGAGGTCATGCCCGCCGCAATCGATCTCGGCCTCGGCACGCTCGTCTGGAGCCCACTGGCCGGCGGTCTGCTCACGGGCAAGTACCGGCGCGGTGTGATCCCCGAAGGCACGGCTCGGCACCTGGGCGATTGGGACGAACCGCCCGTCTACGACGAGGATCGGCTCTACGACACTGTGGACGCCATCCTGGAGATCGCATCGTCACGCGGTGTCGCACCGTCGCACATCGCACTCGCCTGGCTGCTCGGCCGCCCCGGGGTGACGTCGCTCGTGATCGGCGCGAGGACGCACGAGCAGCTCGTCGTGAGTCTGGGCGCTGTCGACGTCCAGTTGACGGCAGAGGAGGCGGACGCATTGGAGCGTGTGAGCCGGGTTCCGCTGCCGTATCCGCTCTGGCACCAGGCCGGCAACTCCTCCGACCGGCTCTCGGCGGCCGACGAGTCCGTGCTGCGCCCCCACCTTCCGTCCTGACGGAGAGCCCGCGGCGACGTGCGGCGGCGGCGCAGAGCGCCGCCGCCACAGCGCCGTCAGGCGCCGAACAGGCTGTCGAGCGTCCCGGACGGACCGATCGAGCAGGTGTTGGCCAGGCACCCGAGGTGCCACATGCGCTCGATCGTGGCGAGCAGCGAGTAGTGATTCGCCGCCACTGCGGTCGACTGGCCGCCGCCCTTCGAGTTGAGGACGATCAGCGGTGCGTGCGCGCCGCCGAGCACGACCCCGTTGTTCCCGGTCGGGCTGCCGCAGCAGCCGTCGATGCCGGCGTAGTCGTCCTCGTCCCAGACGATCACGAGCGAGGAGGGCTGCGTGCGCCACGTGCGCGAGTGCGTGATCAGCTTGACGGTCTTCTTGAGGAAGCGGTCGCCGAGCTGGATCGCGCCGTGGTCGAGTCCCGAGTCGGGGAAGCCGCAGGTCGGGTTGCCGACGAGCGCTGCGGCCGATGGGGCGATGCCGTGCATGTCGTTGCACTCGTCAGGGCTGATCCAGACGAAGTTCGGGACATTGCCCGAGCGCATGTCGCTCGCGAAGCGCCCGAACTTGAACGGCACGATGTTGGCGAGTCGCGGGCTACCCGGGTAGTTGATGTCCGAGAAGTACATGAACGGGTTGTGCTTCTGGGCGTACAGCTTGACGGTCGTCGGGCCGGTCGCGGTGTTGAGCACCGGCCAGTACTCGACCTGCGAGCCGACGGCGGGCATCGTCTGCATGTACGCGCGCCAGGTCAGGCCCTTGGCCTCGAGTTGATCGACGATGTTGCCGCCACTGAAGCTGTGGGGCGTCGCCGAGGCGCTCGCGATCTGCGCGGGGGAGAGGTAGTCGCCCGCGGTGCCGTCGCCCGAGCCGGGGATGAACTCCTCCGGCGCGCACAGCACGTCGCTCCCGGCCTTGCAGTCGTCCCAGATGCCCTGGAAGCTGCCCGAGATCGCCGAGAGGTAGTTCGGCAGGCTCGGATGGGTCACGCCGAAGTAGTTCGTCTCGATGTTGGCGTGCGCGGCGAGCTTGTTGATGAACGGCGCATCCGCGGTGTTGCCGAGGATCTCCGAGGTGCCGTGATTCTCCATCATGATCACGAAGATGTGCCGCGGCGAGCCGCCGTGATTCTGATGGGCGACCGGACGTGCAGCCGCGGACTGCGCCAGGCCCGCGGTCAGGACGAACGCGGCGGCGATGCCGACCGCAACTCGCCCGAGTCGTGTCTTCACAGGAGGGTCTCCTTTTCCCTTGATTGCGGTCGCACCAGGCGGTTCTCGCTCGGCAGCGACCCCGCGCGCCGCGGATTCCGAAGCGCGCCCTCGGCTGTCCGCTGCATCGCGGTTGTGCGATGCAGCGGCATCGGCGCCGAGCGTACATCGGCGGCAGGACGACGGAGTGACAGATCCTCGAGCGCTGCACCTGACGGCGCGATGGCCGGTCAGGCAGCGGGCGCGTGCCGCTGCCCGTGCTGCTGCTCTTCGAGCCAGACGAGGAGCTCGCCCGCGGGCACGGGATGACTGAGGTGGTACCCCTGGACCGCGTCGCAGCCGAGCTGCCCCAGTTCGGTCAGGACGGCTCCGTCCTCCACCCCCTCGGCAACGACGGACAGGCCGAGGTTGCGCGCGAGATCGATCGTCGAGCGGACGATCACGGCGTCACTGTGGACGCTCTGCATGCTGGTCACGAAAGCTCGATCGATCTTGAGCTCGTGCACGGGCATTTCCTTGAGGCGCGCGAGGGAGGAGTAGCCGGTCCCGAAGTCGTCGATCGAGATGCGGATGCCGAGAACGTCGAGCTCGTGGAGTATCCGCTGCGCGCGAGCGGGATCGGTCATCAGGGTCGACTCCGTGATCTCCAGCACGAGGCGCGACGGCGTCACGCCGTGTTCGGCGAGCAGGGCGGCGACCTGTCGCGGGAACCCGAGATCGAGCAGGCTTCGCGCAGAGACATTGATTGCCATCGTGAGGTCGTGACCGCGCTCGCGCCACGCGCGCTGCTGACTCAGGGCGGTTTCGAGCACGAACGTCGTGAGCGGATGGATGAGCGCCGTGCCCTCGGCGAGCGTGACGAATTCCGACGGCGCAATCGCTCCGAGCGTGGGATGGTCCCAGCGCAGGAGCGCCTCGACGCCGTGCACCTCACCTGTCGCGAGCTCGATCTTGGGCTGGTAGTGGAGCACCAGCGCGCGCTCCTCGATCGCGCGCCGCAGATCGGCCAGCAGCGCCAAGCGGCGCGGGCTGTTGCTGTCGAGCTCGGGCGCGTAGAGGATTGCGCCGGTATGTGTCTCCTTCGCGACGTACATGGCGATGTCGGCGTGCTGGAGCAGCGTGTCGACATCGGCACCGTGGGTCGCGACCGCGACGCCGATGCTCGCGTCCACTTCGAGGACGAGCTCGTCGAGCGCAAATGGCCGGCGCAGTGACTGCAGCATCGCCTCGGCCACGTCCATCGCCGTCTCGGGGTCGCGCAGGTGCGGCAGCAGCACGGCGAACTCGTCGCCGCCGAGCCGAACCACGCTGTCCACGTCGCGCGCCGCCGAGGCCAGACGCAGGGCAACGCCGCGCAGCAGCGCGTCCCCCTGGTGGTGGCCGAGCGTGTCGTTGATGTCCTTGAAGCGGTCGAGGTCGAGGAGGAGCATCCCGACGCATTCGCCAGAGCGTCGAGCGGCTGCGATCTCCCGCTCGGCATGGTCGCGCAGGAGCAGGCGGTTCGGCAGTCCGGTGAGCGCATCGTGGAGCGACTGGTGGCGGGTGAGCGCAGCCTGTCGCTCGAGCCGCCGCCGCACGTTGACGAGCACGAGGCAGCACAGCACCAGCAGGCAGACCCCGACGGCGAATGCGGCGAGGCTGCCTTGCAGCACCGAGGACTCATCCTGCCGCAGAGCCGCCAGGGCGGCTTGCGCCTGGTGTGCGTGCGTGGCTGCCACGCCGAAGATCAGGCCCTCGATGACGTGTACGCGCGGCAGCGCTTCCTCGTCGAGCGCGAATGTGAGCGCGCCGTTGCCGGCGTCCACGGCGGCGAAGAGCTGGCCGGCGAGCACGAGGTACCGCGCCTGCTCGTCAAGCACGGTGCCGGCGATGGATCGATCCGACGACGAGCCGGATGTCCGTATCTGACGGAGCAGCGAGGCGAGTCCGGTCGCGGTCGCTGTGAACTGGGCGCGTACTCCGGCGTCGGGCGAAATCTCGTAGCCCCGCTCGAGCGCCTCCTCGCTCGCGACGTCGAATCGGGCACTGTTGAAGAGCGATGCCTCCTTGCCGGCTCGCGCTGCCACGCGCGTCGCGTCCTGTGTCCTCTGCACGCCCCAGACCGACACGGCAGCCAGCAGCAGCAGGACCAGCGCCAGCCCGCCGAGCGCGAGACGCCCGGCAAGGCGTCCGGTCATGACGGAGTGCGGAG
>CAZYYP010000009.1:0-34313 GCA_964651695.1 uncultured Gaiellales bacterium
CGGCACCGGCGATGGCGCCGAAGATGCCGAACGCCCGCGCGCGGTCCTGACCGGTCGGGAACGTCGTCGTCAGCAGGGAGAGCGCCGCCGGCGCGAGCAGGGCGCCGAAGACGCCCTGCAGGGCGCGGGCGCCGACGAGCACCTCGAAGCTCTGCGCGGCGCCGCCGACGGCGGACGCAGCAGCGAAGCCGAGCAGGCCCGTGACGAACGTCCACTTGCGCCCGAAGAGGTCGCCGAGCTTCCCGCCCAGGAGCAGCAGGCTGCCGAACGCCAGCGCGTAGGCCGTGACGATCCACTGGCGCGAGCCGTCGGAGAAGTGCAGCGCGTGCTGCGCGGACGGCAGCGCGATGTTCACGACGGTGGCGTCGAGCACGACCATGAGCTGGGCGATGCTCAGGACGGCGAGGATCGCCCACCTCCTCGGGTGGGCGGAGTCGAGTGGAGTGGAGGCGGTCATCGGGGCGGTCCCTTCGGCGGTGGAGGCGGTCGAAGTGGAGAACGTCACTCCAAGTGGAGATGTTCCCTCAACTTCTGACCGGAGCGTAGCACGGAAAACGGAGGAGTGCCCGCCGTTTAGTGCTAGAGTGGTCTTGTGACCACCGATGCAAGCCCCGGGATCGACGAGGGACGGCCCCTCCGCCGCGACGCCGCGCGCAACCGCGAGCGCATCCTCGAAGCCGCCGGCGAGGTCTTCGCCACGCGCGGCCTCGAGGTCACCCTCGACGACATCGCCCACCACGCGGGCGTGGGCGTCGGCACCGTCTACCGGCGCTTCCACGACAAGGAGCAGCTGATCGACGCGCTCTTCGACGACCGCATGGACGCCGTCCTGACCGTCGCCGAGGACGCGCTCGCGGCGGCCGACCCGTGGCTCGGTCTCGAGGGGTTCTTCGTCAGCATCTTCGAGCTCCAGGCGGCCGACCGCGGCCTGCGCGAGCTCGCCTTCGCCGGCCGGCACGGACGCGAGCGCGTCGCCCGCGCGAAGGCGCGGCTCGAGCCGCTGATCGCCGAGGTCGTGGCGCGCGGGCAGGCCTCAGGGCAGCTACGCGACGACATCCGCGCCGACGACATCCCGCTGATCCAGAAGATGCTCGCCGAGGTCATCAACATCGCCGGCGACGTCGACCCCGGGCTCTGGCGCCGCTACCTCACGATCGTGCTCGACGGCCTGCGCACCCGTCGCGACCGCCCGACGCCGCTCCCGGTGCCGCCGCTCGAGCACGGCCAGCTCGAGCTCTGCATGCAGGGCTGGCGGCCGGCGCGCGGTGTGCGCCCGGCAGCCGAGTAGGAGTCCGGCAGCTCAGCGCGAGTGGCTCTGCAGCGTGACGCCGCGCTGCTGGCGCCAGCGGTCGTGGCCGCGCGCCCAGGCCTCGAGCGCCGGCTCGTGCCCCTCCCACTCGCCGACGGTGACGTGCTTGCCGGCCTCGAGGTCCTTGTAGACCTCGAAGAAGTGCTTGATCTCGGCCAGCAACTCCGGCCGCACGTCGGAGGCGTCGGCGACCCGCGTCCAGGTCGGGTCGGAGTGCGGCACGCAGAGGATCTTCTCGTCCTGGCCTGCCTCGTCGTGCATTTCGAGGACGCCCACCGGCCGGCACGGGACGAGGCAGCCGGGGAAGGTCGGCGACGTCACGAGCAGCAGCACGTCGAGCGGGTCGCCGTCCTCGCCGAGGGTCTCGAGCAGGAAGCCGTAGTCGCACGGGTAGACGACGCTCGCATACAGCGTGCGGTCGAGCACCAGGCGCTCGAGCCGCGCGTCGTACTCGTACTTGTTGCGGCTGCCCTTCGGAATCTCCACGAAGGCGACAGGCAGGTCGGCTGGGGTTGCTTTCACGCTCCGAGTCTGGCCGACACCGGCGTGCTCCGCAAGCTCTCACCCGCGACGCATGAGCGTCGAGAGCAGCGCCGCGCACGGCGTCTCGACGCCCTCGGAGAGCGCTCCGACCGTCGCCTCGGCCACGGTCAGGGTGCGCCCCGCGCGCAGCACGCGACCGCGCGCGACCAGGAGATCTCCCGTGGCCGGAGCCATCAGATTGAGCTTGTACTCGACCGTCAGCACCTCACTGCCGGCGGGCATGAGCGAGAGCGCGGCATAGCCCGCAGCGCTGTCGGCGATGGCAGCCACGGCGCCCGCGTGCACGTAGCCGTGCTGCTGACCGAGCTCGGGCCGCGGGCGGCACGAGATCGTGCAGACGCCCTCCCCCACCTCATCCAGCTCGGCTCCGAGGTACTGCATGAAGCGCTGGCGCGCGAAGCTCGCCCGCACGCGGTCGGCTGCCAGGGGTGCGTCGTCCACGGCGGGAGTCTGAGCGACAACGGCCTCTGACACAATGCCGGGCCTTGAGCATCCCGCCCTCGAACGCGAGCGTCGTCGAGCTCGGCTGCACGCTCGACGCGCCGATCGCCGAGGTCTTCGCATTCCACCTCGACACGCGCAACGCGGCACGCATCTCGCCGCCGAGCCAGCGCGTGGTCTCGGTCGAGGGGACGTTCCCGCTGCAGCTCGGGAGCGAGGTGCGCCTCCGCACGCGCCAGCGGCCGCTGCCGTTCGCGCAGACCTGGCGCGTCCGCATCGCCCGCCTCGAGGAGCCGACGCTGATCGAGGACGAGATGCTGGAGGGTCCCTTCGCGCTCTGGCTGCACGAGCATCGCTTCGCCGAGCTCCCCGGCGACCGCACGCGGCTGACCGATCACCTCACCTACGCCCTGCCCGCCGGCGCGCTCGGGCGGCTCGCCGACAGGCTGCTGGTGCGACGGCTGCTGCTGAGCACGTTCCGTCAGCGACACGCCCGTACGCAGGCACTTTTCCGCACCTCCGTGAGGTGACCTGAGGCCCACCCCCGAGCGCGCCGAACCGCTTCGCCCGGGCCTGCGAATCGCTCCCCGAGGGAGCCGTCTCTTGCGACCGATTCGTTGCTGCGAATCGCTTGCAATAAGGGGCTCGAGGGAAGTAGCATCGCTTCTCCACGCCGGATCGGCGAGGAGGGCATGACCCGGGGGGAACGAGTCCGATGGCCGCAGCGCCTCTGCCGCAACGCGTTTCGAGATGGACGCGCATCTCGCGCTCGCTGACCCCGGCCGAGTGGAAGCGCGCCGGGCTGCTCGCCGCGGTCGTCGTGGCGCTGCACGTGATCGGGTTCGGGCTCCTGCTCGGGCTCGTCGCGCCCCAGCACCTCAAGGTCGGCAGCGGGATCTTCGGCATCGGCGTCGGCATCACGGCCTACACGCTCGGCATGCGCCATGCCTTCGACGCCGATCACATCGGCGCGATCGACAACACGACGCGCAAGCTGATGTCCGACGGACAGCGGCCGCTCAGCGTCGGGTTCTTCTTCTCGCTCGGCCACTCGACGATCGTCTTCCTGCTCGCTGTCGGGCTCGCGGTCGGCATTCGCGGGCTCAGCGGGGATGTCTCGAGCGACGGCTCGACGCTGCATCAGGCGACCGGCCTGATCGGCCCGACGGTCTCGGGGACGTTCCTGCTCCTGATCGGGCTCCTGAACCTCGCCGTGCTGATCGGCATCGTCCGGGTCTTCTGGCGCATGCGGCAGGGCGAGTTCGACGAGCGGCAACTCGAGCAGCAGCTCAACGCGCGCGGCTTCATGAACCGCATCTACGGCCGTGCCACGCAGTCCGTGAAGAAGCCGTGGCAGATGTACCCGCTGGGCCTGCTCTTCGGTCTCGGCTTCGACACCGCGACGGAGATCGCCCTGCTTGCGACCGCCGGCACGGCGGCCGCGGGCGGCCTCCCGATCTCGGCGATCCTCTGCCTGCCGATCCTCTTCGCGGCCGGGATGTCGCTGCTCGACACGATCGACGGGGCGTTCATGAACTTCGCCTACGGCTGGGCCTTCTCCAAGCCGGTGCGCAAGGTCTTCTACAACATCACGATCACGGCGCTCTCGGTGGCCGTCGCGCTGATCATCGGCAGCGTGGAGCTGCTCGCCGTCTTCGCCGACAAGTTCAGCCTGTCGGGCGGCATCTGGGACTTCGCCTCGCACCTCGACCTCAACGTCGTCGGGTACTTCATCGTCGGGCTGTTCGTCGTCACGTGGGCGATCGCCCTCGCCGTCTGGCGCCTCGGGCGCATCGAGGAGCGCTGGACGGCTCGCCTCGATCAGGGGCTCGAGAGCGGCGTGACGCAGCAACTCCTGCCCTGACGCACCGTAACGCGAGGTCAACGTACGGCCCGGCTAGATTTCAGCGATGGGCAAAGCCCGGCGCACACGCCAGACACGAGAGCAGGAACGACGCAAGGCGCGTACGCGCCGGATGCTGATCGCAACCGGCGCCGCAGTCGTCGTCGTGATCGCGCTGATCGCGGTCCAGCAGCTCACGAGCAGCGGATCGAGCGCGCCCGACCCCAGCAAGCTGACCGGCATCGAGACCGTGTCGGCCGAGTTCGACGGGCTCACCCAGACGGCCGGCACCGTGGGCAACGCGAACGCGAAGGTCACGATCGAGGAGTACGGTGATCTGCGCTGCCCGATCTGCAAGGCCTTCGACAACGGCGTCATTCCCCAGGTGCTCACCAACCTCGTGCGCACCGGCAAGGCGAAGCTGACCTACCGCACGTGGCCGATCCTCGGGCCGAACTCGGTCTTCGCCGCGCGTGCCGCATACGCGGCACGTCAGCAGAACGCGCTCTGGTCCTACGCCGCGCTCACCTATCTCAACCAGGGTGACGAGAACAGCAACTGGTTCACCAAGGCGATCGCCCGCTCCTTGGCCGCCGGCGTCGGGCTCGACATCAAGCGCTTCGACAAGGACATGGCGAGCGCCGCCGCCACGACCGCCATCAACCAGGTCAACACCGCGGCGACCGCGCTGAACCTTCCGGGGACGCCGTCGATCCGCATCACCGGGCCTGCGGGCTCGGCCACGGTGCAGGCCACGTATGACGCGATCAAGGCCGGCGTGCAGACTGCGAGCGGCACCGCGGGGTGAGCACCCGCCGCCTGGCCGCCGCGCTGGCGTTGCTCGAGTTGATCGTCGCGGCGTATCTGGAGATCGAGCGCGCGCGCGGCCGCTCCGTCGCCTGCCCGATCGGCGGCGGCGGCTGCGAGACGGTGCAGCACAGTCGCTACAGCAAGCTGGCCGGCGTCCCGCTGCCGCTGCTCGGGCTGTTCGGCGCCGCGACGATGTTCGCGACGACGCTGCTCGCCGATCCGCGGGCGCGCACGGCCGCCTTCGTGCTGGCCGTCGCGGGCGCGCTCTTCTCGCTCTACCTCGCGAGCCTGCAGGCCTTCGAGATCCATGCCTACTGCGCCTGGTGCCTCTCGAGCGCGGTCATCTGGCTCGCGCTCGCGGCCACAACGGGCGTCGCCTGGTTCCGCGCGGCCGGCGAGGAATGACCGGGCGATCGGCGCTCGCAGCGCTGGCCCTCCTGCTCGCGCTGCCCGCGGCCGCGCCGGCGCACACGATCAAGGGCCTCGTCCACGACGCTCGCGACGTCGTGACGAAGCAGGTGCCGGGGATACACGCCTCCATCGCGGCCGACGGCGTCCACCTCGTCCTGCGGCGCGACGGCGCCGCGGTCGTCGAGGTGCTCGACCTCCAGGGACTGCCGGCGCTCAAGCTCGACACGCGCGGCGGCTGGGCGCGCAAGGGTGCGCCGATCGTCACGGTGCTCTCGGTCACGACCGGTGCACCCGACCCGCGGAATCCCGACTGGCTGCGTGTCGGCGACGGCCGGTCGCTGCGCTTCCACTACCCCGGGACGCACGGCGAGGTACTGCACCACTGGAGCGTTCCGGTGCGCGTCGACGGCAAGAACGCGCGCATCGACGGGGCCGTCGAGCGCGTCGCACGGCCTCCCATCACGTGGGCGATCGGCGCCGCGGCCGTGCTCGTCGGGGGCGCCGCGGCGATGCTGCTGCTTCCGGCCCGCCGCCGGCTCGCATGGCCCCTCGTCGCCGTGCTCGCGCTCGCCGCGCTGCTGATCGCCCACGGCGAGAGCGCGGCCACCTCCGCGCGCCCCTGGGGCGTGATCGTCGCGGCCGGCGTGGCGATCGCGGGGAGCGGACTCGCCTACCGGCTGCGCCGCGATGCGGCCCTCGAGCAGGGAGCGCTCGCGGTCACGGCGATCCTGCTCGCGCTGCCGCTCGCCGGAAGGCTCGCGGTCTTGCGCCACGGCGTGATCGTCACCACGCTCGATCCCGACCTCGTGCGCGCGCTCGTGCTGGCCGGGCTCGGCGCCGCGGCCGGCGCGATCGGCGCAGCGGCACGAGCCTGGTGGCCGGAGACGGCGAAGGACAGCTAAACGCTCGCGCGCGCGGACCGTACGCCGAGCGAGCCCAGGGCGACGGCGACGACCGGGATGATGACGAGCAGGCCGATCGCGCCCGCGAGCGTGTCGCCGACCGCGTAGGCGGCGAGATCGTGGGCGCCGCTGCGATGGAAGTCGCGTACCAGCTGGGCGTCATAGGGGCGCCCGTCACTCGCGTAGGTGGCCGAGACCCAGACGACGAACGCCAGCAGTGCGCCCACCAGGCCGCTCCAGAGCGCAGCGTCGGTGCCCGCTCGCCCGGACGCGGTCGAGCGCCGGACGAGCGCTGCGACGACGGCGGGGACGAGCAGGGAGGCGGCGAGCGGCACGGCGACGAGCGCCTTCGGGGTGGCCCCCGGAACGATGACCGCGAGCCACGCCGCTCCGACCAACGCGCCACCGGCCATACCGGCGCCGCGCGCAACGAGCGCTTCGGCGCCCGTGCCCCGGGTCAGCGAGAGCGCCAGCGCCACGTAGCCGAGCAGGATGACCGCAAGGGCCGCGAGCCCGGCCCACGCGCCCGGGCCCGCGCGCAGAGCGGGGTAGCGCACCAGCCCGTAGAGCGACAGCGCGAGCGCGCCGGCGGCACCCGCGACGACGAACGCCCGCACGAAGTTGCCGCCGCGATCCCGGCCCAGGACGCGCGAGCGCAGCCGCAGGACGATCGCCGTCCTGGCGCACCCGAGACCGAAGACCCAGCGGGCGCGCGAGCCGCGCACGCCGGCGAGCTCCGCGCACATCGCCGTCCCCCACTCCCTGCGATCCGCCGGCAGCCCGCGCACGGCGAGCACGAGTAGTCCGGCAACGCCGTCGGCGGCCGTCGCGGCGCGCAGGGTGCTCCGAGCACGCGCCGCGGCAGGGACGCCCCGTGCGACCACGAGGATCACGAGGGCGAGCGCGAAGAAGCCGCCTACGGTGCGCTCCTGGGATTCGCGAGTGGCGTCACGGGAATAAGTCTATCTAGATAGAGATCTTGCTGCAAGTGGGTTTCATCCGCCGTATCGCCACTCGCCGAAGGGGTCGCCGAGGACGTCGCGACGGACATCCACCCCGAGGCCCGCGCCCACTGGTGCGCGCAGTCTCCCGCCTTCGGCCGGGGGCATGCCGGTCGCATTGCCCACCGTGACCCAGGCGTTGAAGTCGACCGTGTGGATGCGCAGCTCCTCGGGCGTCGAGAGCGACAGATGTGCCATCGCCGATGTATCGATGTCGCTGCCTCCGGTGTCCTCGACGGTAACGGGAAGTCCGAGGCCGACCGCCACGTCGCGCAGCAGAGCAGCCGGGCCGACCCCACCGACGCGGGCGATCTTGATCGTCACGCCGTCGGCCACGCCGTCGCGGTGGGCTGCGAGCAGCGCCGGCAGCGAGTCGATGCACTCGTCCAGCACGAGCGGGTGCGGGCAGTGTGCGCGCACTGCCCGGCAGTCGGCGTAGCTCATGCAGGGCTGCTCGACCGTGATGGCGAGATCCCGTGTCGCGCGCAGGAACGCCCGCGCCTGCCCGGTCGTCCACGCACCGTTGGCATCGCAGAAGAGCACGACGTCCGCCGGCACGGCCGCTCGGACCGCGTGGACGCGCTCGACGTCCCCCTCCGGATCGGCGCCGACCTTGACCTGGATGCGCCGGTAGCCGGCCTCGACGTAGGCGGCGGCGCTGCGCGCCATCGTGCCGGGATCGGCCTGCGAGACCGAGCGGTAGAGCTCGACCGACGTTCCGTAGCGGCCGCCGAGATAGGCGCACAGCGACACGCCCGCCGCGCGCGCGGCGAGGTCGTACAACGCCATGTCGAGCGCCGACTTGACCGCCGGCTGGCCGAGCATCACGGCGTCCAGCGCCCGGCGCAGGCGTTTCGGCTCGCGTGGATCGGCGCCCAGCAGGAGCGGCGCCAGCTCGGCCACGCCTGCGCGCACGGCGGCCGCGAAGGCGGGCGCGTAGAACGCGCCGAGTGGCGCCATCTCGCCCACCCCGGCGAGACCGTCGCCGGTCTCGAGCACGACGATCGTGGAGTCCGTGCCATCCTCGGAGCGCCCGCGGCACGTGTACGGGCCGTCGCGGAACGGCTGCAGCTGCCGGTAGGCGGCGACGCGAGAGATGCGCATGCTGCAAGGCTACCGGCGTGCGCATCGTGACCTGGAACGTGAACTCGCTGAAGGTGCGCCTGCCGCGCGTGCTCGAGCTGCTCGCCGAGCTGACCCCCGACGTCGTCTGCCTGCAAGAGACGAAGGTCGAGAGCGCGGCGTTCCCGCACGGCGAGCTCCGCGACGCCGGCTATGCCGCGGTCGACCACAGCGGCGGGCGCTGGGCCGGCGTCGCCGTGCTGGCACCGCTCGCCGCCGCGCCCGCGCAGGCCGCCCGCGGTCTCCCCGGCGAGGCCGATCCGGACGACGCACGCTGGATCGAGGCCGACATCGGCGGCCTCCGCGTCGTCTCGACCTACGTGCCGAACGGCCGCGAACCCGGCACGGAGTGGTTCGAGGGCAAGCTGCACTTCCTGGCCGCTGCCCGCGAGCGCATCGCCGTGCTCGCCGCGGCGGGCCCGCTCGTCGTCGCCGGCGATTTCAACATCGCGCCGGAGGACATCGACGTCTACGACCCGGCGGCCTTCGTCGGCTCGACGCACGTGACGCCGGAGGAGCGAGCGGCGCACCGCGCGCTGCTCGCCGCCGGTCTGCGCGACGCCTACCGCGTCGTGTCGCCCGGCGGGCAGCGCTACACCTGGTGGGACTACCGCGCCGGCAACTTCCACAAGAACCTCGGCATGCGGATCGACCACATCCTGCTCACGCCCGACCTCAGTGACCGTCTCGAGGCCTGCGACATCGCGCGCGACTACCGCAAGGGCACGAAGCCCTCGGATCACGCGCCGCTCGTCGCCGACCTCGCCGGCTGAAGGCCGTAGAGTCGGGCCGATGCGCATCACCGCCGTGCGGGCGACGCCCGTCAACATCCCGTTCCACGCGCCGTACCGCTTCTCGCTCGGCTCCACCGCATCGGTCACGAAGACGATCGTCGAGGTCGAGACCGACGAGGGCGTGACGGGCATCGGCGAGTGCGCCGACGGCGATCGCAGCGGCGACATCGCACGGCTCGGCGAGCGGCTCGTCGGCCTCGACCCGCTCGACCTCAACGAGTGCGAGCGGCGCTGCGTCCCGGCGTTCGAGCACTCGCTGTGGGAGAACGTGACGACGCTGCGGCGCGCGTTCGGGGCGATCGAGATGGCGCTCTGGGACGTGCGCGGACGGGCCGAGGAGCAGCCGCTCCACCGCCTGCTCGGCGGCGCCGTGCGGCGCGAGATCGCGTTCACCGAGTACTTCGCCCTGCGGCACCCCGGCCCGTCGCACCCGGGCACCTCGACGCCGCTCGAGGTCGCCCGCTATTGCGCCCGGATGATCGAGGAGTACGACTCGCCGACGTTCGAGGGCAAGCTCGCGACCGTCGGCATCGACGAGGAGCTCGAGATGGTGCGCGAGGTGCGGGCGGCGATCGGCGACCGGCCGCTGCGCCTCGACGCCAACCACGCGTGGACCGTCCCGACGGCGCGCGAGGTGCTGCGCCGGCTCGCGCCCTACGACATCCGCTGCATCGAGGAGCCCGTCGGGTCGCACGAGGAGCTCGCGCGCCTGCGGCCGTTCACGGACATCGCGTTCTCGGCGCACGCGCCCGACCTGCGGCGTGCCGTCGCGCTCGGCGTGCCCGACTTCTACGTGCTCAACATCGTCGAGCTCGGCGGCATCCGGCGCACGGTCGAGTTCGTGCGCGCCTGCGAGCTCTTCGGCATCGGGTTCTGGTTCCACTCCGGCGACACCGGGGTCGCGAGTGCGGCCTACCTCCACCTCTCGGCTGCGCTCGAGCCGATCCGCGAGCCGAGCCAGGCGCTCTTCCACTGGTACGCCGACGACGTCATCGCCGAGGGCCCGTTCTGCCCGCGGCGCGGCGTCCTGCCGGTGCCGGACGGCCCCGGCCTCGGCGTCACGCTCGACGCAGCGGCACTCGCGCGCTGCCACGAGCGGTTCCTCGCGGAGGGTGCGTTCCCCTCCGGCGAGACGGGCGCCCCCGAGCGCACCCAGGGCTCGTTCGGCGCGCTCAAGCGCAGCTGAGCGTGCTGTCCGATTCCCGCTAGTCCAGGTGGCATGCTGCGCTCCGTGGAGGTCGCGGAGGAGCACTGGTACCGGGCCGTCGAGAGCCGCGACGGCCGCTTCGACGGCTGGATCTACCTCGGCGTCACATCGACGGGCGTCTACTGCCGGCCGAGCTGTCCGGCGATCTCGCCGAAGCGCGCCAACATGCGGTTCTACCGCAGCTCCGCGGCCGCTCAGCGCGCCGGTTTCCGGGCCTGCAAGCGCTGCCGCCCCGACGCCTCGCCCGGCTCGCCCGAATGGAACGCCCGCGCCGATGCCGTCGCGCGGGCGATGCGGCTGATCGGCGACGGTGTCGTCGATCGCGACGGCGTCGACGGGCTCGCCGTGCGCCTCGGCTACAGCGTGCGGCAGCTCAACCGGCTGATCACGTCCGAGCTCGGCGCCGGGCCGCTCGCGCTCGCCCGCGCACAGCGGGCGCAGACGGCGCGCACGCTGATCGAGACGACCGAGCTCGGATTCGCCGAGGTCGCGTCGGCGGCGGGGTTCGCGAGCGTGCGGCAGTTCAACGACACGGTGCGCGAGGTCTTCGCGCTCACGCCGCGCGAGCTGCGCCGGCGGCGCGGCCGCCCGAACACCGGAGCGCCCGGGACGATCGCGCTGCGACTGCCCTACCGCGCCCCCATCGATCTCGGCGCGCTCTTCGCGTTTCTCGGCCGCCGCGCCATCGCGGGTGTCGAGGAGCGCACGGCCGCCGGGACGTACCGCCGCACGCTGCGTCTCCCGCACGGCACGGGTGTCGTGGAGCTCGGCCCCGGAGATGGCTGCGTGCAGTGCTCCCTGCGGCTCGCCGACGTGCGCGATCTCGGCGTCGCGGTGGCGCGCTGCCGGCGCCTGCTGGATCTCGACGCCGATCCGACGGCCGTCGCAGGCGTGCTCTGCGACGACCCGCTGCTCGCGCCCCTCGTCCTGGCCCGGCCGGGCCTGCGCGTGCCCGGCTGCGTCGACGGCGCGGAGATCGCGGTGCGTGCCGTGCTCGGTCAGCAGGTCTCGGTCGTGGCCGCGCGCACGCACGCGGCGCGCCTCGTCGAGCGCCACGGCGAGCCTCTCGTCGCGCCCGATGGATCGCTCACCCACGTCTTCCCGCGTACCGCCGCGCTCGCCGAGGCCGACGACGACGTGCTGGCGATGCCACGGAAGCGCCGCGACACCCTGCGCGCCGTCTGCGCGTCCCTGCGCGACGGCGTCGTCGAGCTCGATGCAGGCGCCGACCGCGAGCGGGCGCGCCGCGACCTGCTCGCGCTGCCCGGCATCGGGCCGTGGACGGTCGAATACGTGGCGATGCGGGCGCTCGGCGACCCCGATGCGTTCCCGGCCGGCGATCTCGGTGTCCTGCACGGTCTACGCGCCCTCGGCGCCGATGCCGACGCCCGCGCGGCCGAGCGCCGGTCGCGGGCCTGGCGGCCGTTCCGGGCCTACAGCGTGCTGCACCTGTGGGGCGCGCTCGAGAGCGGCGTGTCCGCGTGAGCGAGTCCTCCGCGACCGTGCCGAGCCCGGTCGGCGACCTGGTGCTGACAGCCGAGAGCAGCCATCTCACGGGCCTCTACCTGCCCGGGCAACGGCGCCCGGCCGTCATGCCGCCGGCGTCCGCCGAGCCCGATGACGCTCTGCTCGCCGCGGCACGGCGCCAGCTCGGCGAGTACTTCGCCGGCCTGCGGACGGCGTTCGACCTGCCGCTCGCGCCGGCCGGCACGGCCTTCCGCCGGCTGGTCTGGGACGAGCTGCTGCGCATCGGCTTCGGCGAGACGACGACGTACCGCGAGCTCGCAGCGCGCATCGGGCGGCCGACCGCGGTGCGAGCGACGGGCGCTGCCAATGGCGCGAACCCGATCTCGATCATCATCCCCTGTCACCGGGTGATCGGCTCGGGAGGCGCGCTCACGGGCTACGGCGGCGGTCTCGGGGCGAAGCGGTTCCTGCTCGATCTCGAGCGCTCGCGCGGGTGAGGGCGCAGCTCACGGGCTGGCCCGCGCGCCTCGTCGCGCTGGCCGCGATCTGGGGCACGTCGTTCCTGCTGATCAAGATCGGCGATCGCGCCTTCACGCCGGTGCAGGTCGCGTTCGGGCGCATGCTCTTCGGCGTGCTGGCGCTCGTGCCCGTGGTCCTCGCCCAGCGCTCGCGTCTGCCGCGCGACCTGCGCACGTGGGTGTACCTGGGCGTCTCGGCGCTGCTCCTCAACAGCGCGCCGTTCACCCTGTTCGCCGTCGGCGAGCAGCACGTGTCCTCGCTGCTGGCCGGCATCTGGAACGGCACCACGCCGCTCTTCGTCCTCCTCGTCGTGCTCGCGACGATGCCCGAGGAGCGCCCGACCCGCGCCCGCGCGCTCGGCCTCGTGCTCGGCTTCGGCGGCGTGCTCGTCGTCTTCGGCGCATGGCGCGGCGTCGGGCACGGCGAGCTCGTGGGCAACGCCGCCTGCCTCACCGCGACCCTGCTCTACGGCTTCGGCTTCCCCTACGCGCGCCGCCACCTCGCGCTGGGCGGCCTCTCGATGACCGCGCTGGCATTCGGGCAGCTCGCGATCGGGACGCTGCAGCTCGCGCTCGTCCTGCCGTTCGCCGGCGGCATCCCGCCCGCATTGCCGCCGGGGCCGCTCACGGCCGTGCTCGTCCTCGGCGTTCTCGGCACCGGCGTCGCGTGGCTGCTCAACTACTCCATCATCCGCGACGCCGGAGCGACCGCCGCCTCCACCGTCGGGTACGTCATCCCGGTGTTCGCGACCGTGGCGGGCGTCGCGTTGATGGGCGAGCCGCTGACCTGGAACGAGCCGGTCGGGGGCGTGCTCGTGCTGCTCGGCGTCGCCGCCAGCCAGGGCCGCCTGCGCTTCGCACCGGCGCGCACCGGCAGCGCCCCCGCGTAGGCGGGCGCACTGGCACCATGCGCCCGTGCGCGCCGTCATGTCGATCCAGTCGTCCGTCGTCTACGGGCACGTCGGCTCGACGGCCGCGTCGCTTCCGCTGCAGCGGCTGGGGTTCGACGTCTGGGCGCTGCCGACTGTCCTCTACTCGAGCCACGCCGGCCATCCCGGCGTGCGCGGTCGCCGGACACCGGTCTCGGTCCTGCGCGAACTGCTCGCGGGCCTCGAGGCCCTCGGCCGCCTCGACTGCTGCGAGGCCGTGCTCAGCGGCTACCTCGGGCGGCCCGAGGCCTGGCAGTTCGTGCTCGAGGCGCTCGAGGCGGTGCGTGCACAGCGACCGGACGCGTGGTACGTCTGCGATCCGGTGCTCGGCGACGAGGGCGAGTTGTACGTCCCGGCCAAGCTCGTGCGCACGTTCCGCGAGCAGGCGGTACCACGTGCCGACCTGCTCGTACCCAACCGCTTCGAACTCGAATGGCTCGTCGGCCGGCCTGTCGGCAGCATCGCCGAGGCGCTCGGGGCCGCCCGCGAGCTGCACCAGGCGGGCGCGCGCGAGGTCGTCGTCAAGGGGCTCGTCTTCGAGCACGACGGCGCACTGGCGCAGCACGTGATCGGGCTCGACGCCGAGGGCGCGTGGCTCGCTCGCGCAGCCCACGTAGCGGAGTTCTGGTCCGGCGCCGGCGACGTCTTCACCGCCCTCGTGGCAGGTCTGCGCCTCGGTGGCACGCCGCTGCCCGACACCATCGGGCGCGCGACCGCGCTGATGCAGATCCTCGTCGCGCGGACACACGAGCTCGGCGCGCCCGAGTTGCGCATGGTCGAGATCGACTGGGCGTCCGCGCCGCCGCACCCGCCTGCGGAGCGCATAGGCTAACCCTCGACCCCAGCGTTAGATCTCGTGCGCGAGGATCCGTGCGGCGAGATCGGGCGCGACGTTCCCGCCCGAGAGCACGAGCACGGTGCCGGGCAGCGGCTCGACGACCCCGGCGAGCAGCGCGGCGACGGGGGCCGCCGCCGCGGCTTCCCCCGCCAGCTTGGCGCGTGCGTAGAGGAAGCGGAAGCCGTCGGCGAGCTCGGCCTCGCTCACGGTGACGGCCTCGTCGAGCAACTCGCTCAGCACGGCGAAGGGCCCGGTGCCGATCGTCGGCGGCGCGAGCGCGTCCGCGATCGTCGTGCCCGCGGGCCGCGGCAGCGGCCGCCCGGCCGCAATCGAGGGGCCGAGCGTCGCGATCGCTGCCGGCTCGACGCCGATCACCCGCGCGCCCGGCGCGAGCGCCTTGACCGCCGTCGCGACGCCGGCGATGAGCCCGCCACCGCCAACCGGGACGACGACCTGCGTGATCCCCTCGACCTGCGCGCAGAGCTCGAGCCCGAGCGTCCCCTGCCCGGCCATGACCGCGGGGTCGTTGAACGGGTGCACGATCACGCGGCCGCTGGCCTGGGCCTCGTCGTCCATGCGCGCGAACGCCTCGGCGGCGTCGGCCGACTCCAGATCCACGGTGCCGCCGTAGGCACGCGTGGCGTCGATCTTGGCCTGGCTCGCGTAGCTCGGCATCATCACGAGCGCGTTCGTCCCGAGCTCGCGGCCGGCGAGCGCGACCGCGGCCGCGTGATTTCCCGCGGAGCAGGTGACGACGCCGCGCGCGCGCTCGTCCCCGGTCAACTCGGCGACGCGCGAGAACGCACCGCGCACCTTGAAGGCGCCGGTGCGCTGCAGCAGCTCGGCCTTCAGCCAGACGCCCGCGCCGAGGGACGCGCAGCTGAATACCGGCGTCCGCCGTACGCGGCCGTCGATGACGGCGGCTGCCCGCCGGACATCGTCGATCGTGATCGGGAGGTCGCCCACGCGCCGGGCACGCTACTCGCGCTCGAGCGAGCGCGCGACGATCTCCTTCATGATCTCGTTCGCGCCCGCGTAGATCGGCTGGATGCGGGCGTCGAGGAACGCGCGCGCGATCGGGTACTCGAGCATGTAGCCGTAGCCGCCGAAGAGCTGCAGGCACTCGTCGATCTGGCGCCACTGCTGCTCGGTCATCCACCACTTGGCCATCGAGGCCGTGACCGTGTCGAGCGTGCCGTCGATCACGCGCACCACGCAGTGGTCGACGAAGACGCGCCCGATCGTCGCGGCGGTGTGCGCCTCGGCGAGCTTGAAGCGGGTGTTCTGGAGCGCCATCAGCGGCTTCCCGAACGCCTGGCGCTCGCGCGCGTAGGCGACCGTGTCGGCGACGACGCGCTCGAGCGCCGCGATCGCCATGACGGCGACGACCGTGCGCTCGTAGGGCAGTTGCTCCATCAGCTGGTAGAGCCCCTTCCCCTCGCCGAGGCTCGAGCAGACCGGCACGCGACAGTCCTCGAACGCAAGCTCGCAGGTGTCCTGTGCATGCTGGCCGAGCTTGTGCAGGGGCCGTCCGCGCGTGAACCCCTCGAGACCGTCGGTCTCGACCATCAGCAGGGTGAACCCACCTGAACCCGCGTCGGCATCGGTGCGCACGACCAGGCAGATGAGGTTCGCGTGCAGGCCATTCGTGATGAACGTCTTGGTGCCGTTGACGACGTAGTGATCGCCGTCGCGCACCGCGGAGGTCGTGATCCCGCGCAGATCCGAACCGGCACCCGGCTCGGACATCGCGATCGCGCCCACGAGCTCGCCCCGCACGAGCCGGGCAAGCCAGGAGCTCCGCTGCTCGTCCGTACCGTAGGCCAGCACGTAGTGCGTCGCGATCTCGTGGACGCCCTTGCCGAAGCACGCGAAGCCCGCGCCGAGCAGCTCCTCGTAGACCACGCACTCGAAGCCGAAGTCGCCGCCCGGCCCACCGTGCTCCGCCGGAATGTCGGTGCCGAGGAGACCCGCCTCCCCCGCGCTGCGCCAGAGCCCGGCATCGACGTACCCGCGCTCCTGCCAGCGCGCGTCGTTGGGCAGGATCTCGCGCGCTACCCAGGCACGGGCCGTCTCGCGGAACAACTCGTGCTCGTCGCTCGACCACGGCGAGCGGGACCGCGGGGGACGGGCGCCTGGCATGCGGTGGATCATCGCAGCCCCGCGCGCCAAGTGACACCCGCGGCGAGTGCCACTTGGCCCGCACGGGCGCCCGGCTTCGTACAGTCCTGGGGCAACGGCGAAGCGAGAGGGAGCAGATGACCGAGAGCGGACGATTGACGGGGCGTGTCGCGTTGGTCACCGGAGGCGGGCGCGGCCTGGGTCGTGCAGTGGCGGAGCGCTTCGTGCGCGAGGGGGCCCGTGTTGCAGTCGCCGACATCGACGGCGACCTGGCGAGCGAGACGGCGTCGCTCCTCGGCGAGAGCGGCCTCGGGCTGCAGTGCGACGTCGCGCGCGCCGACCATGTCGAGCGGGCGTTCGATGCCTGTCTCGAGCGGTTCGGGCGCATCGACATCCTCGTCAACAACGCCGCCGTGGTCGGACCTTCCGTCCGGCACTTCCTGGAGATCGACGAGCAGACGTGGGACCTCGTGCTGGACGCGAACCTCAAGGGCCACTTCCTCTGCAGCTCGCGCGCTGCGCGCCACATGGTGGAGCAGGGCGCCGGCGTGATCATCAACACCTCGAGCGGAGGCGCCTCGCGCGCGCACCGCGGCATGGTGTCGTACGACTCGGCCAAGGGCGGCGTCGAAGCCTTCACGCGCGCCGCGGCACTCGATCTCGCGCCCTACGGCGTGCGGGTCGTGTGCATCGTCCCGGGCCTGATGGAGACCTCGGACACCGGCGCTGCAGCCGAGGCGCGTGCCCGCGCGACGGCCCTGACGGTGCCGCTCGGGCGTCAGGGAACCGGTGCCGACATCGCCGGGGCAGCGGTCTTCCTCGCCGGCGAGGACGCGAGTTACCTCACGGGTTCATGCATCTACGTGGACGGCGGCGTGCTCCACCAGCAGCGCTCGCCGGAGGTCGAGACGTTCCCGCTCGAGCGCTTCCCGCGGGTCGGCCGTCTGGCGTGACTCCCCTGATCGGGGGATGTGGAAAACCGCTTTTCGAGCCGTTTCCACGTAGTACGCAATTCCGCGCACTGCCGCACGAGGCCAGCCATCGGGGGGAGGCCCCAATTGCTCCACCACGTATCGGTACGACTGTATCTGCTCATCGAGCGGGAACGCGGTCAGACGATGGCCGAGTACGCGATCGTGCTGGCCGTCATCACGATCGCCATCATCGGGGCATTCGGATTGCTGAGCGGGAGCATCAAGGGCGGGCTGACGAAGATCACCGCCGACATCTAACCGGTCGCGCGACCGCCGTGGCAGGTGTGCGGCGGTGGGATGTCGAGACTCGGGTTGCGGTCGAAGAACCCCACGGGCTCCAGCCGGAAGCCGGCACGGGCCGCCGGCATGACGGGCCAGTCCTCGGGGCGCACGAAGTGGGTGGTGCCCACCGTGTACCACAGCACCACGTCGGTCCCCTCGAGCGGGCGATCCGCCTCGCTCCACTGCGGTAGACCGACGGTCTCCGGATCGCCGTAGGGATAGCGGCCCGACGGGTGGCGCTCGGCGTCGTCATGGCGCGTGACCCACAGCGTGTGGCGCGCGAAGCCGGCGCGGCGCGCGACGCGCGCGTCGTCCTGGGCGAGCATCGTCGCCACGCCGTAGAGCGGCACGAGCCGGTAGCCGACCTCGCCGCCGACGGCGTTTCTGCGCCCGGGGTTGACCACGTGCCAGACGCGTGCCGCGCGATCGTCGCTCTCGCGACGGGCCTCCGACTCGCTTCTCAGCGGCGTGACGCGGGCGCGGAAGGCGTTGCCCAGGGGATTCTCCCGGCCGGTCGGCAGCGACTCCGACTCGACCTCGCGCACGCTGTTCTCCGGCCCGTCGGCGTCGACATCGAGGCGGAAGCAGAAGAAGTGCTGATGGTTGGGCGCCGCGAGCCCCCGGTCGACGATCGAGCTGCCCGCCGGCTGCTCGCCCGGAGCGAGCGCCATCGTCGAGACGATCCCGTGCAACTGCACCTCGCACTCGATCGAGCCGTCGAGGCCGAAGTACCAGCGGAACGCGTAGTCGTAATTGCCGACCGTCACCATGGAGTTGACGACGAACCGCCGCGCCCTCCGCACCTCGACACGGCCCGCGAGCTCGTCGCTGTGCTTCCAGAGCAGGCCCGCGTCCTCCTCGTGGAGGCAGATGGCGTTCTCCACCGTGCGAGGCCGGCCGGCGCGATCGACGAGGTGCGCATCGAGGTAGCGGATCTCCCCGACGCAGTCGCAGCCGAGCGCGAGCGAGTTCGTGCATGCGCCGAGCCCGTACTCGCCCGCATCGAAGTACGTCCGCCACGCGTGCATCGGGTGCGGCTCGCCGTAGGGCACGATCATCTCGGCACAGGAGGCGCGGTGCAGCACCGCGCGGCCGTCGAAGCGCACGTCGTGCAGGACGAGGCCCTCCTGCGGGTCGAGCGCGACGCGCAGGGACCAGCGGTACCAGCGCACCTCGTTGCCTTCTACAGCGAAGCTCACGCCGTCGGGCTGCGAGATCTCGATCGGCCGCAGATCGTCGCGCTCGGCGACGGTGCCCGTCCCGTAGGCACCGTCCGCCTCGGGGATCGGCTTGATGTCGAGCTCCTCGATCTCGAGCACGCGGCACGCGTCGACGTCCACGTAGGCGATCAGGCTCTCGATCGGGTGGGCGTAGCCGTTGTCGGTGGCGTGGTCGCGCCGGTAGGCGACCGCCCTCGCGACGCGCCGGCCGCGCTCCAGCTCGAGCCCGAATCCACCGGAGGCGAGGACGTCGATCTGCACGAGCGACACGTCGTCGACGCCCCGGCGCCCCAGGGCGGCACGCCAGCCGGGGTCGGCACGCACCGCTTCTGCGGCCGCCTCGTAGTCCTCGGGGGTGATCGGCGAGCGCGCGCCCGCCACCTCGACGAGCGAGACGACCGCACCCGTGCCGAGATCGCACACGACCTCCTGCACACGGTGATCGCGATCGACGACGATCGCGAGAGCGCAGCGGCCGGGGAGCGGGCCACCGCCGCGCCAGGCCAGATACCCGGCCTTCGCCGGCTCGGCGAGGCCGATCGACACGAAGCGCGCGCCGGGCACGGCCCCCCGCGCGAGCTCGGCCGCCTGCTCGAGCTCGGCGAGCGCCAGGGGTTCGAGCGGGTGGGCCGTCGCGCGCGGGATCGCCATGTGGCGACGATAGCGCCCGGCCGCATCCCGCCGGTGCGCGTCAGGTGGACTGGCCCGCCCGCAACTCGGGGTGGTAGCGGAGCTGGTTGGGGGCGAGGTCGTCGAGCTCCCGCGACCGCACGACCGCGGGCCGCGCCCCGACGCGTTCGTAGTGCGCGCGCAGGTGCTCGCCGCCGAGGCGATAGCCGGGAACGTACGACTGCCAGCCCGTCAGCATGTAGAGATAGAGGTCGGCGACCGAGAATCGCTCGCCGAGGCACCACGGGCCCGTGGCGAGCTCGCGCTCGAGGTACGCCCCGTGCGCGTCCATCCGCGCGCGACCGCTCTTCCGGATCTCGGCCGGTGCAGCCGCTTCGGGATCACTGGCGGAGGCGCGCATCATCGGCCACCAGCCGGGGTGCAGCGTGTCTGCGAGCCAGAGGATCCAGCGGTACAGCTCCGGGCGTGTCGCCTCGCCGACGGCGGGGCCGAGCTCGCGCTCGGGAAACCGGTCGACGAGGTGCAGCAGCACGGCACCCGTCTCGTAGACGGTGACGTCGCCCTCGCGGAGCGCCGGTACCCGCTTGAGCGGATTGACCTCGCCGAAGCTCGCGGGCTCGTCGCGGCGGCGCGGGTGGATGTTGACCTCCTCGTACGCCGCGCCGGCCTCCTCGAGGGCCATGCGCACCGCGAACGACGCGCTGCCGGTGATCTGGAAGAACTCGATCATGTGGCGTCCCGCCTCCAAAGCCGTCGTTACCTCTGCAACCTACTCGCGGGGCCATTCCGGCGCCGCCGCCCGATCCCGCCGGCGGCGGTCAGGCCCCGATCGTCGCGGCGAGGAGCTCGCCGAGCGCACGCAGAGCGGCGTCGAAGTCGTGCTCCGGCACCGCGCCGAAGCCGATCACGACACCATCCCGGGGCGCCGTGCCGGACGCATAGTGCGGAGCGAGGGGAAAGAGCTCGATCGACCTGCGGGCGGCTTCCTCCATGAGCGCCCCGGAGCTCGGCCCCTCGGCAGGCAGGTACAGCAGGACGCCGAGCCCGGCGGAGATCCCGACCGGGACGAGACCGCGTGCACAGCCGGCGAGCAGTGCGAGCAGGCGATCGCGCCGGTGGCGATAGCGGGCGCGCATACGCCGCACGTGCCGCTCGTAGCCGCCCGACCCGAGCAGCTCGCAGAGCGCGATCTGCTCGAGCGCCGGAACGTGCACGTCCTCGCCGCTGCGGATGCTCACGATGGGCTCGAGCAGGCGCGGAGGAACGACGAGCCAGCCGAGCCGCAGACCCGGCGCGAGCGTCTTCGACGCCGTGCCGCCATAGACGACCGAGTCGGGCGCGAGCGCTTGCAGGGCACCCACCGGCTGGCGGTCGTAGCGGAACTCACCGTCGAAGTCGTCCTCGACGATCACGCCGCCCGTCGCGGCCGCCCATGCGACGGCCGCGGCGCGCCGGTCGCGCTGCAGCACCACACCGGTCGGGAACTGGTGCGCAGGCGAGAGCACGGCGCCCGAGACCCCTCCGAGCAGATCCGTGCGCGCACCGCGGTCGTCGACGGGCAGGGCCTCGAGCGCGAGCCCCGCACCTGCGACGGCCGCGCGGTGCTGCTCCGCACAGGGATCCTCCATCGCCAGCGTCTCCGCGCCGCTCGCGCGCAGGGCGCGCGCGACGAGCGAGAGGCCGTGGCGGAACCCGCCGCAGACGAGCACGAGCTCGGGGTCGGCACGAACGCCGCGCGCCCGTGCGAGGTACGAGGCCATCTGCTCGCGCAGGTCGCGCCTTCCGCGCGGGTCGCCATATCCGAGCGACGCAGCGGACGCGCCGCGCACCCCCTGCCTGAGCGCCGCCATCCAGGCCGCCCGGGGGAAGGACGTGAGATCGGGCAGGCCCGGGCTGAAGCTGAAGCGCGCCGGGCGCCGCAGGTGCTCGACGGGGGGCGTGCGGGCGACGTCGGCGGCCGAGACGTCCGCGACCCAGGTCCCGGCCCCGCGCCGCGCCTCGAGGTACCCCTCCGCCGTCAGTTGCGCGAAGGCCTCGACGACCGTCCCGCGCGACAGCCCGAGATCGCCCGCGAGGGCTCGTGTGGAGGGCAGCCGGGTGCCCGCCTCCAGGCGGCGCTCCCGGATCGCCGCGCGGAGGGCGTCCTCGAGCGCCGCATGACGGGCGCCGGACGACGCGAGCGCGAGATGCAGGTCTGGCCCCGAAGTGGTCCAGTCAAATGTCAACGAAATGATGCTTTCTCATGGACTACTGCGAGTCTACGCACTCGTCATGACCCCGCCTCCTCCCCCCCTTCGATCGCAGCCGGCACACGCCGGCCCGCCGCGAGTTGCGCGACCGGCCGCCGTGGGTGATGCAGAACGTGATCGAAGCCCAGCCCGGTCTCGCCGCGCCCATCGCCGCAGCGGCGCGCACGGCCCGAGTCGCGCATCCGAGGGCGGCGGAGAATGCGCGCTGTGGCATTGCCCGGTTTGTGCCGATGCAGACATGGATGACCGCCCGAGATGAAACGCCGCGCGAACTCGGGGCGGACGACCGCCCTGCGGGACCGCTGTTCGACGTCACGCGCGACTTCCGCGATCTCATCGAGCGCCTGCCGCTGATCGTCTACATCGACGCCGCGGACCCGACGTCGCCGAGTCTCTACACCAGTCCACAGACCACGCGCGTGCTCGGCTACACCCCAGAGGATTGGCGATCGACCCCCGACTTCTTCCTCTCGATCCTGCACCCGGACGACCGCGAGCGGGTCGTGGCCGAGACCGTGCACATCATCGAGACCGGCGAGCCCCTCGAGAGCGAGTACCGGCTGCTGCGGCGCGACGGCAGCGTGGCGTGGGTGCGCGACGAGGGGGTGCTCGTGCGTGACGAGGCCGGGTCGCCGTTGTGGATCCACGGCTACATCCTCGACATCACCGAGCAGAAGCAGCGTGAGACGGCGATCCTGGCCAGCGACGCGATCGTGGAGTCCTCCTTCGACGCGATCGTGAGCCGGACGATGGACGGGGTCATCACCGGCTGGAACGGTGCCGCGGAACGGCTCTTCGGCTACAGCGCCGCCGAGGTGGTCGGACATCCCGCCGACCTGCTCCTGCCGGACGAGAGCAGGGTGCTCGAGTACGTGGACGAGCGCCTCGGCCGGGGCGAGCTCGTCGAGCCACTCGAGGCCGTGTGCGTGCGCAAGGACGGCAAGCGGATCGAGGTCGAATCGACCGTCTCGCCGATCTTCGGCGAGTCCGGCGACATCATCGGCTCCTCGTCGATCACGCGCGACATCACCGAGCGCAAGCATGCGCAGGCACTGGCGGCGGGACAGGCCGAGCTGCTCGGACTCGTCGCGGGAGGCGCCGAGTTGCAGCACGTGCTCCGGCGGCTGACCGGCTTCGTCGAGGAGCACGGCGAGGACGTGCTCGCTTCCATCCTGCTGCTCGACCGCGACGGCGTGCACCTCCGCCACGGAGCCGCGCCGAGCCTGCCCGCCGCCTACTGCGAGGCGATCGACGGCACTCCCATCGGGCCGAACGCCGGATCGTGCGGCACGGCCGCCTACCGCCGCGAGGCGGTGTGTGTCAGCGACATCGCCACCGATCCGCTGTGGCGCGACTTCCGCGCGGTGGCCCTGGAGGCCGGTCTCCAGGCATGCTGGTCGACCCCCATCTTCGCGACCGACGACACGCTCATGGGCACGTTCGCGCTCTACTACCGGGAGCCCCGCGAGCGTGGCCCGCGCGACGTGGAACTCGTCGAGGTCGCGACCCACGTCGCGGGGATCGCGATCGAGCGCGCGCGTTCCGAGGAGGCGGCCGAGGAGAGCGAGGAGCGCTACCGCGACCTCTTCGAGAACGCCAACGAGCCGATCGCGACGGTCACGATGGACGAGCACATCACGGAGGTGAACCGGGCGTTCGAGCGCGTGCTCGGCTACACCCGCGAGGAGCTGATCGGCACGAACCTGGCCACGTACATGACGCCCCTTGCGCTCGAGACATCGCAGGACGCCACGGCGCGCAAGCTCTCGGGCGACGTGGCGGGCACCACCTTCGAGCAGGAGTTCATCGCCAAGGACGGGTCGTCGGTGATCCTCGAGGTGTCGAGCCGCGTGATCGAGCAGAACGGCCGGCCGGTCGGCGTGCAGGGCATCTGCCGCGACGTCACCGCCCGTAAGCAGGCCGATGCCGAGCTGCGGCGGCTCTCCGACCTGAACCGCCACCAGGCCCTGCACGACGACCTCACAGGTCTCCCCAACCGCGCGTTCTTCGGCCAGGGCGTGGACGAGGCGATCCGCAGGGCCGGCCGCGACGGCACGCAGCTCGCCATCCTGCTGATGGATCTCGACCGGTTCAAGGAGATCAACGACACGCTCGGGCACCGCTTCGGCGACCTGCTGCTCGTGGAGCTCGCACGACGGCTCGAATCGGTCACCCGCCGGGGCGACACGGTAGCGCGCCTCGGCGGCGACGAGTTCGGGATCCTGGTGTGCCAGCTGAGCGAATCGGACGCCGATCTCGAGCACGCACTGGCGCGCATCCTCGCCGCCCTCGAGCAGCCGTTCCCCGTCGACGGCCTCCCGCTCCACGTCGAGGCCAGCATCGGCGTGGCGCGCTATCCCGAGCACGGGCGAGACGTCGACGCCCTGCTCAAGCGGGCCGACGTCGCCATGTACGTCGCCAAGGAGACCGGCCTCGCACACGCGGTCTACGCCGCCGATCTCGATCGCCACGACACGGCGAGCCTGACGCTGCTCTCCGAGCTCCCGCGCGCGCTGCGCGACCGCGAGCTCGTACTCAACTACCAGCCCAAGGTGGACGTCCGCACCGGCGAGCTGGCCGGAATCGAAGCACTCACGAGCTGGCAGCACCCGACGCGCGGCCTGATCGCGCCGGGCGAGTTCGTCCCCGCCGCCGAGAAGACCGGGCTGATCCTCCCGTTCACCCGCTACGTGCTGGACGAGGCGCTCGGCCAGGTGACGCGCTGGGAGCAGGAGGGGCATCGCGTCGCCGTCGCCGTCAACCTGTCCATGCGCAACCTTCACGACGTCGGGCTGCCCGTTGACATCGCGCACCTGCTCAAGAAGTGGAACCTCGCAGGCGACCGGCTGACGGTCGAGATCACCGAGAGCGCGATCGTGTCGGATCCCGCCAGGACGACCGGGGTGATCCGGCGGCTCGAGGAGCTCGGCGTCGGTGTCTCGATCGACGATTTCGGCACCGGCTACACCTCGCTCGCATACCTCGCGCGGCTCGCGATCACGCAGCTCAAGATCGACCGCTCGTTCGTGCTCAACATGGACGCGGGTGCCGACGATGCCGCGATCGTGCGCTCGATCATCACGCTCGGGCACGACCTCGGTCTCGAGGTCGTCGCCGAGGGCGTCGAGACGAAGGCGATCTACGAGGAGCTCGCGCGCCTCGGCTGCGACACCGTGCAGGGCTACTGGCTGAGCTATCCGCTCCCGCCCGGCGATCTGAGCGCATGGATCACGCGCTTCACGACGCGTGCGGGTGAGGCTGCGGCCTAGAGGTTTGGGCGCCGGGTTCGCGGGGATGTAACGCCACTGGCCGGCGCGTACCCGGCCCCGTGTTGGGAGGTGAAACTCTCGTAGGCTGGCTGCTCATCCTCATCATCGTCCTTGCAGTGATCGGTTGTGTGACCGTCGTTCGCAAGGTGTTCTAGGTCCTCTTCGACCTCGAATCGGATATCTCCGAAGGCCGTGCTCCATGGTGCGGCCTTCGGTCGTTTTCGCCTGCCGAGGCCTGTATCCGGCTCGTGCGCGGTTTCGGGTCCTGCACGCTTCGGGGTCTGACCCCGGAGCGTGCGGACCTGGCACCGGTGCGTGCAACGCTCGCGCTCGCATCGAGGCATGCACGCTCCGGGGTCTGACCCCGATTCGTGTGACCCCGATTCGTGCAACGCTCGCGCTCGCATCGAGGCATGCACATTCGGGGTCTGACCCCGGAGCGTGCGGACCGAATCGGCGCCTCCGGCGGCCGCGGCCGCGTGTGCGGCCCTCGGTCGCTTTCGCCCGGCGGCCGGACAGGGCTCAGGCCGGCGCGTCGGGGATCTCGCGGGCCTGCGCGAGGGCCTGGGCGAGCACCTCGCGGGGCTGTGCCCCGACGACCAGCACGCGCCAGTCGAAGACGAAGGCCGGCACCCCGGTCACGCCGACCGATTGCGCACGGGCGGTCGAGGCATCGACGACTGGCGCCCATGCGCGGTCGTCGAGCGCGCGGGCGACGCCGTCGCCGGACATGCCGACCTCGAGCGCGAGCTCCTCGAGCACGGGCCGCAGGGAGAGGTCGCGCCCCTCGGCCCAGTAGGCGTCCATCACGCGGTCGTGGTAGACGCGGTGAAGGCCCTCCTCGCGCGCCCCCTCCCCCAGCTCGAGCGCGAGGCGGGTGTTGGAGACGACGGTCGGCGGCGGTGCGTAGACCAGACCCTCCTCCTCGAACCAGCTGCGAATGCGGTCACGCGATGCAGGCCCGTAGCGCGCCTCGAGCTCGGCGCGCGGAAGGCCGTCCGGCGGGTACTCGGGGTGGAGCTGGAACGGGAGCCACGTGATCTGAGCGCCGAACTGGCGCTCGAGCCACATCGCGCGAGGTTCCGCGATGCGGCAGAACGGTCAGATGAAATCCGACCAGATCGCGATCTCTGGGGCGGTGCCGGGAGCTTCCATCCCCGGAATCTAGCTGCCCTGCCGCTACCGTCCGGGGCGTGAGCGACCTCCTCGTCCACGGCGACATCGTGCTGACCGCCGCCGACGCGCCTCCGCTGCTCGATGCAGCCGTGCTGGTGCGTGATGGCGCGGTCACGACGGTCGGCGGCCGCGACGAGTTGCTGCGTGCCCATCCGGGCGTCGCCGAGGCCGGTGGCGATGGCATGCTCGTGCTGCCAGGCCTCATCAACGCCCATCACCACGGCATGGCGATCTCGTCGGTCCAGCTCGGCTATCCCGATCCAGGCCCGCCCGAGGCCGGCCTGCGCGACACCGCTTTCGAGTCGTGGATGGCGACCATGCTCGCTCTCGATGCGGTCGACCCGTATCTCGGCACGCTCGCCAAGGACGTCCTCCTGATCGAGTCGGGCGTGACCGCGCACCTGCACATGCACTTCCCGTCCGGCGCCGGCGCGGGCGCCGCCGAGGATGCATATGCCGCCGAGCTGCACGCCGCCCTCCGGGCGCACCGCGACTCCGGTCAGCGCGTTGCGCTCGCGCCGCACTGGAGCGACCGCTCCAAGCTCGTCTACGACGGCGACGCGGCGTTCATCGCCGCGCTGCCACCCGATCTCCAGGGGCGGGCGCACAGCGCGGCGTGCCCGCGCATGCCCGGCGGGGCATACATCGCGACGATCCGCGAGCTCCACCGCGAGCTCCGCGACGACCCGCTCCTGAGCGCGCAGTTCGCGATCATGGCGCCGCAGTGGGCGAGCGACGAGCTCGTGGAGAGCGTGGGCGCCGCGGCCGCCGAGCTCGCGGCCAACATCCACCTCCACGCACTCGAGAGCCCCCTCCAGCGCGCCTGGGACGAGGCCTTCGCCGGCGGGCGTGAGCTCGAGCGGCTCGAGCGAGCCCGGATCCTCGGCGAGCGGAGCGCACTCGCGCACGGCGTCTGGCTGAGCGACGCCGACATCGAGATCCTCGCGCGCTGCGGGTCGGCCGTCGTCCACAACTGCTCGTCGAACCTGCGCCTCGCGGCCGGCATCGCCCCGCTCCGCCACCTCGTGGCCGCGGGCGTTCCCGTCGCGCTCGGCCTCGACGACATGGGCGCGGCCGACGACGACGACATGTTCGCCGAGGTGCGCATGGCGCATCTCATGCAGCGGGTGCGCGGCCGGGAGGCGCACCCGCGCCTGACCGCGGCTGCCGTCTACGGCCTCATGTGGTCGGGCGGCGCCGGCGTCATGGGCGCGGGATGCACGATCGGGCGCCTCGAGCCGGGCCGGCGCGGCGACGTCGTCGTCGTCGACCTCGGGGCACTCGCCGCTCCCTACAGCGTGAGCGATGCAGGCGTCTGGGAACTGCTGCTCACCCGCGGCAAGGCCTCCCACGTCGACACCGTGATCGTGGACGGGCGCGTGCTGATGCGCGGCCGCGAGCTCCAGCACCTCGACCGCGACGCGCTCATGGCCGAGGTGGCCGCAGCGGCCGCGGCGGCCGTCGCGCGGCGGACGCCCGAGGCGGCGGCGTGGGTGGAGCGGATGGGTCGCGAGATCGCCGGGCACTACCAGGCGCCCGTCTGGCACCAGCGCTGATCCGCGCGGGGAATCCTCTCGCGCACCCTTCAAATCTGCGCGTCGCTTCGCTAGCCTCGCGCCGTGCATTTCGTCGACTGGGTCCTCGCCCTCCACCTGATCGCCGCCTTCGCCGTCGCCTCGGCTCTCGTGCTCTGCATCTCGCGACCGTCGTGCTCTTCGTACTCGTCCTCCTCGACATGATCTTCAAGCCGGCGGCGGCCTCCTGAAGGCGAGCAGCGTGCTTGCGACGCTGCCGGTGGCGATCTCTGTGATCACGGTCGGGGCGATGGGTGCCAAGCCCGCAGAGGGAATGCACGGCGGGCTGCAATCGTTCATTCTCCACAGGTTCAGTCGAAGATCATAGGAAGGACACCATGGCTCTGTATCTCGGTGACACGGCCCCGGATTTCGAGGCCGAGACCACTGAAGGCCGCATCAAGTTCCACGACTGGCTCGGGGACTCTTGGGCAGTGCTGTTCTCGCACCCGCGCAACTTCACGCCCGTGTGCACGACCGAGCTCGGCTACATGGCCAGCATCGAGCCGGAGTTCGCCAAGCGCGGCGTCAAGATCATCGGCCTCTCGGTCGACCCCATCGAGAACCACGAGCAGTGGTCGAAGGACATCGAGGAGACGCAGGGCACGGCCCCCAACTACCCGCTCATCGCCGATTCCGACTTCAACGTCTCGAAGCTCTACGGGATGCTCCCGAGCGACGTCTCCGGCGATCCGACCTCGCGCACGCCGGCCGACAACCAGACGGTTCGCAACGTGTTCGTGATCGGTCCCGACAAGAAGGTCAAGCTCATCCTCGTCTACCCCATGACGACCGGACGCAACTTCGACGAGGTGCTGCGCGTCGTCGACTCGCTGCAGCTCACCGCCAAGCACAAGGTCGCGACGCCGGTCAACTGGCAGAAGGGCGACGACGTGATCATCGCCGGCTCCGTCTCCGACGACGCCGCGAGGGAGCAGTACCCGGACGGCTGGAAGTCCCCGAAGCCGTACATCCGGATCGTCAAGGATCCGAGCGCGTGACGCGCTGAGGGCCGGCAGGGCCCTCGGGTAACCGGTGCGTATCCGGCCGCTCGTCAGCCGTTGTACACGATGACGTGTGCGCAGCGCCTGTCGGCGACCGGGTACGCGCACGGCCCGGCCGGGTAGAGGAAGCGCCGGGAGACGAGCCGACCGGCGCGTTCCCGGACGCCGCCGGCACCGTGCCGTGATGCGTACGTCGCACGCGTCCCGGGCATCATCCCGCGATCTGCGCCGCCCGCCAGTCATCGGCCAGAAGATCCATCAGCAGCCCGTCGTGCCAGGTCCCGTCCTCCCCCCGCTCGTACTGCCGCATGACGCCGACAGCAGCGAACCCGACCGCCGCGTAGCAGCGGATCGCGCGCTGATTCGCCGCCGCGGGGTCGATCGTGAGCCGGTGGTGGCCGCGCACCTCGATCAGGTGGCGGACCAGCAGGCCGACGGCCTCGCGCCCGACGCCACGGCCCTGCCAGTCGGCGCCGAGCGCGATGTCGATGCCGGCGCTGCGGTACTGCGGGTCATCGACCTCGGTGTACTGGATGAGGCCGGCGACCGTCCCCGCCACATCCACGACGAGGAGGTCGCCATCGTCCGGCGGATCGAGGTCACCCGGCCTGGTCTCGCCCCACCAACAGCGTACCGACGGCTCGGCCAGGATCGCGGCGAGCGCGCCCAGGTCGCCGGTCGCGCGCGGCCTCAGGCGCACGCGGGGGCCGTCGGGCAGCGTCATGGCCGCAATCTTGACAGGCGGCCTCAGGCGACCGGAGGCACCTTAACTCCCCTTTGTCTACCGACTCAGTCCAGTCCGCAACGTACCAGACCCGCGAGCCGCGTCTCGGGCACGTAGGTCCAGCGGCGAGTCGCCGCTCGCCGTCGCCGCGCTCAGCCGATCGCGCCACGACTCAGCGGGCACCCGGGCGCGGCGGCGCCTGGCCGCGCCTCGGGCGAGGGAGGCGCCGTTCAGCGCGATCGGGGCTCAGAGCCGCCGCGCCGGCGGCGGCGGTCGAGCGTACGGCGCCACTCGCCGCGTTCGCCGACGTCGGCCCGGCCGTGCGGCTGGTCGCCGCCGGTGTCGCTCCGGTCGGTCGCCGCGCCGTAGAGGAAGAGCGTGCAGGCCCCGCCGACCGCAATGCCGCCGATCGCCGCCAGCAGCCAGCTCCAGCCATTGGCGCCGTGGATGAAGAGCGCATGCGCGATCAGCGCGATGGCGAGTCCGATGCCCATGCCGCTCGCCTCGACGAGCCCGAAGCGCCGCCCGAGCATCGCCGGGCGGCCCGAGTCCTTCGAGCCTTGGGGCTCGCCTCCGTCGGGCGGCGGATCGGGTGTATCGGTGTGAGGCATGGAAGAGGTATGCCCGAATGCCGATTCCGAAACCACGCGCCGCCGGCCGGCAGATCTCGGCGCTGCCCCGGCGCCTCGACGCCTCTCAACTTCGCCTCTGCCCGCGGGCGACGCGCTACGGCGTGAGCGCGACCGCGGCCTCGGGCGTCGCCACGCGGAAGCTAAAGCTCTCCTCGAGGTAGAGACTCACGTCGTCGCCTTCGTGGCTGCGGTAGCCGACCGAGATGTCCTCACCCGACTCGAACAGGAAGTCGCCGCCGCGCATGCTCAGGACGACCGCGCCCTCGACGCCCGGCGCCCACACGAGCGGGCCGCCGAGGATCGTGCGCAGGTGGTCGAGCAGCAGCCAGCCGCCGCTCTCGCTGCTCTCGAGCACGAGCTCGTGCGCGGCGGGGCCGAGCGCCATGCCGTAGGGCCCGTCGACGCCGGCGGCGAGCAACAGCTCGATCGCCTTCGCGACGTGGCGCGCATAGCGGTTGCAGTCCTTGCCGAGGGCAATCGCCTTGTGGGTCGACGCCTCGGCGATGCCGGTGATGCCAGACGCCGCGAACCCGTGGAAGACCGACGCGTTCTCGGCCACGGCGAGCGCGTGGGCGGCGCGGTCGAGATCGTCGAAGTCGGTGTCTTCGGCGCCGCGATCCGAGTCGGCGAGCTCGGCGCGCGTGACGGCGAACGGCGCCCGCAACTCGACGAGCGGGAGGACGCGCCGCTGGGCCGCCGAGACGCCTGCGAACGGTGCGTCGATCGCCGCGATGCGCCCGAGGCTGGTGGCGGAGTGCCGCCATCCGCGCGGGCCGGCGAAGTCGACGAGCTTGCGGGCGGCGAGCGCGGGCGCCAGGCGCTCGCGCGCCTCCTGGTCGATGCGCCCCCACGACTCCTCGGTGATCGGCGCGTGCTCGCGCAGGAGATGGCTCACGATCCCGCTCCCTTCAGGCTGCCGATGCCGAGCGACGTACCCGACTCCGTCGCGCCGCGCTCCGCGGCGCCCTCGACGGCGGCTTCCTCGGCCGCTTCGCCGTGCTCGACGATGTCGCCCTCCTGGAAGAGGATCCCCTGCGCGATCTCGCGCCAGAGCGGCACACGCCGCAGCAGGAACTCCAGATCCATGCAGAAGTGCTTGAACTCCTCGCCCTGCGCGTCGGCCATGATGGCGCGCGCGTCGCGATCGGTCTCGAGCGCCAGGCGCTGCTGATACCAGCCGATCGCCTCGGCTTCCTCGGTCAGTGACGTGCAGAGCCGCGCGAACGTGCGCACCTCCGCAGAGAGCTCGCCGGGTGGCTCGTGGTACTGATCGGTCGGCATGGCAGCATCTTGCCACCTCGCGGGAATTCCCATGCGTGCGCGAGCGTTGAGCACGAGGTCCGGCGCCGAACCATCCGAGCGGAGCGAGCCATGTCCCTGCTGCACACCCCGATCACCTTCAGGGACGTCGAGTTCCGCAACCGCGCGTGGGTCTCGCCGATGTGCCAGTACTCCTCGGACGAGGGCCTGCCGACCGACTGGCACCTGGTGCATCTCGGCGCACGCGCGACCGGTGGCGCCGGCGCCGTGATCGTCGAGGCAAGCGCTGTCACCCCCGAGGGCCGCATCAGCCCCGACGACTCGGGCATCTGGTCGGATGCGCACGGCGAGGCGTTCCGGCCCATCACGTCGTTCCTGAGCGAGCACGGCGCCGTGCCCGGCATCCAGATCGCACACGCCGGCCGCAAGGCGTCCAATGCCGCGCCCTGGCTCGGAGGCGCGACGCTCGGGCCCGCAGAGCGCGGGTGGCAGCCCGTCGGGCCGAGCGCCGTGGCCTACGACGACGGCTGGCATGTCCCGCGCGCGCTGACCGAGGCCGAGATCGGCGCTGTGGTGGAGGCGTTCGCCGCCGCCGCGCGGCGCGCGCACGCCGCGGGCTTCCGCCTGCTCGAGGTGCACGCCGCGCACGGCTACCTGTTGCACGAATTCCTCTCGCCGCTCTCCAACCTCCGCGCCGACGGCTACGGCGGCGACTTCGCCGGGCGCACGCGGCTCACGCTCGAGGTCGTCGAGGCGGTGCGCGCTGCGTGGCCCGCAGAGCTGCCGCTGTCCGTGCGCCTGTCGGCGAGCGACTGGGTCGACGGTGGCTGGACGCTCGAGGATTCGATCGAGCTCGCGAAGCTGCTCGGCCGGCTCGGCGCCGACCTCGTCGACTGCTCGTCGGGCGGCCTCTCCCCCGCGCAGCAGATCGCGCTCGGGCCGGGCTACCAGGTGCCGTTCGCCGCTGCAATCCGGCGCGCTGCCGGCATCGCGACGGCGGCTGTCGGGCTGATCACCGAGCCGCACCAGGCCGAGGCCATCCTCCAGGCAGGCGAGGCCGATGTGGTGCTGCTCGGCCGCGAGTCACTGCGCGATCCCTCGTGGCCGCTGCGGGCGGCCGCCGAGCTCGGCGAGGCGAGCGGCGAGTGGCCGCCGCAGTACGAGCGCGCGCGCCCGCGCATTCCTGCCCGGACGCCCTAGTCGACGCGCCGCGCCGGGATCACCTCGTGGCCGTACTCAGCCCGTGAAGCTCATGAGCGGCTCACCGAGCATCTCGGCGTCCACCTCGACTCCCAGCCCCGGCCCCGGCGGGGCCGCTCCGATGCCGTTGCGCGAGCGGGGCTCGTAGCCGGCGATGTGCTCGTTCGTCCAGTCGTTCATGAACGAGACCGTGAACAGGGCCTCCGGGCGCGTGCTCGCCGCCAGATGGCTCACGGCCGCGGTGACGAGGTCACCGCCCCAGGTGTCCTCGATCGTGAGGCGGACCCCGAGCGTCTCGGCGAGCTCGCGGATCTGGCGGGCGCGGGTGAGCCCGCCGACCTTCGAGATCTTGAGGTTGATCGCCTCCATGCCGCCGGAGTGGAAGGCGCGCAGGAACGCGCCGGTGTCCGTGATGACCTCGTCGAGCACCATCGGCAGCGTCGTCCTCTGCCGCACGTAGAGGCACTCCTCGAGCGTCGGGCACGGCTGCTCGAAGTACACGCGGTCGAGCCCTTCGAGCAGGCGCGCGGCGACCACCGCCTCCTGCATCCGCCAGCCGCCGTTGGCGTCCGCGATCACGATGTCCTCGTCGGTCGTGGCGTCGAGCACGGCGCGCACGCGTGCCGCGTCGTCGTGCGGGTCGGCGCCGAGCTTGAGCTGGAAGTGATGAATGCCCTCCGCGCGGCGCGCCTCGGCGTAGGCGGCCATCTCGGCCGCGGGCCCGAGCGGCACGGCGATGTAGAGCGGATAGGCGTCCTGCCTGCGCCCGCCGAGCAGGGTGGTGACGGACTGCCCGGTGGCCTTGCCGAGCAGATCCCAGCAGGCCACGTCGACCGCGCTCTTGGCGTACGCGTGGCCGAGCAGCGCGGCGTCGAGCGCGTCGTTCACAACCCCGGTCGCACAGGGATCGAGGCCGAGCAGTGCCGGGCCGAGCTCGCCCAGCGCCGCCCGCGCGCCGGCTCCGTGCGCCGCGAGGTAGGCCGGCCCGAGCGGGCAGGTCTCGCCGAAGCCCTGCGTCCCATCGTCCGCGGTGACGCGCACGACGGTGCTCGGAAGGCTGACGATCTCGCGCCCGCCGGACATGACGTACGTGCCGTGGACATACGTCAGGTCGTAGCCGTAGACGTCGACGCGGGCGATCTGCACGCGCGGAGGCTACCGGCTCGACGCGGGCGGAGCTCCGCAGATAGGCTCGCGGCGTGCCCGGCCTCGTTCTCGGTCCGCTGCTCCGCTACACCGGCAGCACGCAGGCCACCGTCTGGGTCGAGACCGATGGCCCCTGCGAGGTCGCTGTGCTCGACGCCCGCGCGCGAACCTTCTGCGTCGAGGGCCACCACTACGCGCTCGTCGTCCTGAGCGACCTCGAGCAGGGCGCGGTCCGCCCGTACGAGGTGCACCTCGACGGCGAACGGGCATGGCCGCAGGACGACGGCCGACCGCCCTCGACGATCCACACCCGCGAGCACGAGCGCCGGGCCCGGCTCGTCTTCGGCTCCTGCAGGGTCGGCGACCCGGCCCGCGAGCCGTACACGCTGTCGCCCGACGAGCACGAGCTGGGCTTCGGCATCGACGCGCTCTGGGCGCTCTCGCGGCGCCTCCAGGCAGGCACCGAGGAGTGGCCGGACTGCCTGCTGCTGCTCGGCGACCAGGTCTATGCCGACGAGGCCTCGGCGGCGACGCGCGCGTTCATCCGCAGCCGCCGCGACACGGATCTCCCGCCCGGCGAGCAGGTCGCCGACTTCGAGGAGTACACCAGGCTCTACCGCGAGGCCTGGAGCGATCCGGAGATCCGCTGGCTGCTCGCGACGGTGCCGAGCACGATGATCTTCGACGACCACGACGTCCACGACGACTGGAACATCT
>CAZYYP010000010.1:0-2687 GCA_964651695.1 uncultured Gaiellales bacterium
CGAGACACCCGAGGAGCCGCTCCAACCCGGCAGACGTTGCCGGTCACACCACTAGATCTGGAGGCGAGTGGCGAGCGTGTTGTCGATCTCGTCGGCGTCGTGCGTCACTCGATTGAGCACCTGCTTCTGCAACGCGCGCTCTCCCCAGTGGTGTTGCAGGCGTGCGAGCAGGAGCGCGTCTCCGTGGGCGATCGCCCTCAGGCGGGCCTGCGGCACTCTCGCCCTCGCCGGCGCGGCGATCTGGTCGAGGTCGACCACCACGTGCTGCAGGTCGCCGACGGCGCTTCGCAGAGTGACGCGCGCATAGGTCGCCGGCACGCCCTGCTTCTCGGCGGCGGAGACGAGGATGCGAGCGGTGGCGAGAGCGGTGTGCGTCGAGTCCGTCTCACGGCGGATGATGTCGCGATACACGCCCACGCCCGGATGGGCAGGGGGCTCTCCGGGCGCGCGGCAGGCCGCGCCGAGCAGCGCGACGAGTCCGAGCACGACCACGAGCCCTCGAACACGCGGGCGCTCGCCGGGCGTCACGCTGGTGTCCGCGGTACGCGCTTGGGCGGTGGAGCGACGTCCGAGGCCCTCATCGGCGCAAGGGCGTCGTAGTCCAATTCGACGACGATGTCGGCCGCTGTCACCTGCACGCTCGTCGCCGGCACGAAGCGCCAGTTCTGCGCCGGCCCGCGTGAGCGCGGTCGGAGGCTGACCGGCCACGAGAAGCGGTGGCGCGGCCGGACGATGAACCCGGTCACCCGCATGCGAACCGCGGGTTCCGCGTCGGTCACCTGCAGGTCGACGAGGTGGAGCCGCGTCCCAGCGGCGGTGCGCAGCGGCAGGCGGCGCACCGCTCGCAGGCGCAGCACGTGACCCGGCGTCGTGCTCGGGGTGGCAGTCGGCATGCCCGTCGCTCTGACCGTCAGGGCGTGCTCGGCGATCTCGCTGACCGATGTCCACGGGATCGACCTGCGCCGCAGCGCGCCGCGACGCAGAACGCGCGCGATGCCTTCGCAGACGGGCCCGAGGAGCCCCAGGTCGTCGGCGAGGATGCCGCCGCCGCTGAGGATCGAGTCGACGAAGACGCCATCGCTCGCGACGGTGAGCGACACGTCGTCTGCGCGTCCATTCGGCTCGCCGGCCGGGTCGATGAGAAGTTGATCCAGGAGGTCGCGAACGAGCTGCATCAGATCGCGCCGCCCGTGATGATGATGAGCGGCAACGCCGCAATGCCTGCGACCGAGAGCAGTGCGAGGAAGACGCACCCGAGCGTGTTCGCGAGCGGCCCGTTCGTATCGTCGCCCATGGAGGCGGGGTCGTTGGCCACGATCATCATGGGCAGGAACGTGAACGGGAGCGCACCGACGCTGAACACGAGCGCGACGATCGTGACCTTGATCGGATCGAACCCGGCGAGGAGGATCAGGACGGCGACGAAGATGGCCGCGAGGTAGACGACCGTGAATCCGGGAACCTCCCGCGCCGGTCGCGATGAGCCCCAGCGCCACCCGAAGAACTCGGAGACGGTCTGGGCGCTCGAGACCGACGTCTCGATCGATGCGCCCAGCACGCAGCCGAAGACGCCGACGAGGAAGATCGCGAGTCCCCACGAGCCGAAGCTGCCGCCCACGAGGAGGCCGGTCTGCGACAGGTGGCCGGGGTTGAGGCCCGCCGGCAGGAAGAGCGTGGCGGCCAGCACCAGCAGCGCGATCGAAAGCAGCGACCCGAGTGCGAACCCTCCGATCGCGGTGACCCGGTTGACCGTCTGGTCGCTCCGCGTCCAGCCTTCCTCGCGCGCGCCACTCGAGTAGAAGTACCACTCGTACGGCGACATGCCGGCCCCCAGCACCGCGATCGCAGCGGTCGCCAGCAACGTGTGATCCGCGGAAGGCAGGCTCGGCGCGACGAGACTGCGGGCGACGACGCTCCATGACACGGGGACGCCGCCGAAGATCAGGGCCAACGGCACGACCAGCGTGGCCAGCCCCAGGATGCTCGGCAGATTCTCCTGCCATGACCAGGAGCCGCGCCAGACGAACAGCGCCAGGACGATGGCGAGCGGCACGACGTACCAGAGGAAGCGCGGTCCCAGCACCAACTCCGCCACGAACGCCATCCCTCCCACCTCCGCCACGAGCGTCAGCACGTTGAGTGCGAGCGCGGCGCCCAAGGCGGCGAGGCCGACCCGCAGGCCCAGTCGCTTCCGGATCAGATCGAACACCGTGCGACGCGAGGCGAGCTCGATGCGGCCTGCCATCTCCGCGTACACCATCGCGCCGACAGTTCCGATCACGACGACCGGCAGCAGCGCCAATCCGAACGTCGCACCCGCCTGGGGCAGGGACACGAACTCGCCGATGTCGAGGAAGCCGCCGATCGCCGTGACCACGCCGAGCGTCATGGCGAGATACCGCTTCACGGCCCACCGGGAGCAGTGGGCTCGTCGCCGGCCGCAAGAAGGCCGCTCGTTGCCGACTCGAGTCCTCGCGGGGACAGCACCAGTGCTTGCGGCGTACGCCAGGCAGGCGCCGAGAGCATTCCGCGGCTTATCGCCGGCTGATCCGGGCGCGCGCGTAGGCCGCGAGTCGCGAGCGGTGCTTCGGATCACGCGCGACGGCCTGAGCCCTGGCAACGACCTTGCGGCCCTGCGGGCTGCGCGCCGCCTTCTGAGCCTGCGCGAATGCCTTGCGGGCCTGCGG
>CAZYYP010000010.1:2787-24560 GCA_964651695.1 uncultured Gaiellales bacterium
CCTGCGGGCTGCGCGCCGCCTTCTGAGCCTGCGCGAATGCCTTGCGGGCCTGCGGGCTGCGTGCCGCCTTCTGAGCCTGCGCGAGTGCCTTGCGGGCCTGCGGACTGCGGGCCATCCGGATGATCCGTCCAACGAGCGTCGCCATGCCCTCGTACTGCCCAGGCGCGACGGATTCCTAACCCGGCGCTCCGCCCAGGAATCGACCGAGGTCGATGCTCAGCCGGACGGGGTCGCCGCCGGCCGCTCCCGACGCGCACCCGAATGGATCACGGAGGCCGCCGTCGCGGCGTCGGTCACGAGCACCGTCGCGAGGCCGGCCCCGAGCAGCACCTGCAAGGCGGCGACCTTGTCGGGCCCGCCGGCGACCACCACCCGCGATCGGATGGCGGCGATCTGAGCCAGCGTGAGTCCGATCAATCGCTGATCGAGCACATGGTCGACGGCATGGCCCGAGGCGTCGAAGAAGCGGGCGGCGATGTCGCCGACCGCGCCCGCGACGACGAGCTCCTTGACCTGCTCCTCCTGGATCTCGCCGCCGGTCACCAGCAGCTGGCTGCCGAGACCACCGGCCCCGACGAGGATGAGGTCGGCGCCGGCGGCCTGCTCGAGCGGGCGCGCGATCGCAGGGTCGCAGACGAAGGCGTCGCGCAACTCGCGCGTCGCCGCGTAGACGGGGCCCGGGATGTTGCGTGCGGCGGCACCGAAGAGACGGGCGAGACGATCGGTCGCCTCGTGGGCATTGATGCCATCTGCGGATCGCGATCGACTGCCGGTGACGGAGACGAACGTGCAGCCGACCGGACGGGGGTCGACGATGTGGTCGGCGATCAGCCCGATCGTGCGGCTGATTCCGATCGCCACCACCATCCCGTCGCGCAGCACGCGCTCGAGGTAGCCGGCTGCGGCGATCGCGAGCGAGTCGCGCTGCTGCTCGGGCGCCTTCATCGCCGGGACGATGATGGCCTCGTCGAGGCCGAACCGCCGCGCGACGTCGAGCTCGAGGTCCGCATAGGGCGAGGCATCCGAGTGGATGCGGATCTCCACGATCCCCGTGCGGCGCGCTTCGGCGAGCAGGCGTGTCACCTTGACGCGCGAGATCTGCAGGATCTCGGCCACCTCCTGGTGGGTCAGGGCGTGCTCGTAGTGGAGCCTCGCGACCTTGCCGAGCAGGGCGTCGTGCTGCGACTGTCGCGTGCTCACCGCGTCGCTCCCTGGGCGGCGAATGCAGGGATGGCCTCGGGGTTGCGGATCGGGGCGTCGGCGGCGCGGCCGTCGAGGAGCAGCGTGCGCAGGCCGGCCTCGAGGATCTCCCACTGCCGGCGCACCACGTCGAGCGACGCGCCGGCGATGTGCGGCGTGAGGATCACGTTGCCGAGGTCGAGCAGCGGGTCATCCGGCGTCAGCGGCTCGTCCGGGTAGACATCCAGGGCGGCGCCGCCGAGCCGGCCCGACTGCAGCGCCTGAACAAGCGCCTCGTAATCGAGGATCGCCGCACGCGCGGTGTTGATCAGCAGTGCCCCGGGGCGCAGCCGGGCGAGCTCCGCGGCGCCGACGAGGGGAGCGCCCGACCCGCGGGCGTGGAGCGAGAGGACGTCGCAGCCGCGCAGGAGATCGTCGAGTGAGACGAGCTCGACGCCGGGAAGCGGGTCGACCAGGTGGGGGTCGTGGCCGATCACCGTCATCCCGAGCGCGTTCGCGAGCCCCGCGACGCGTGCGCCGATCGCTCCGAGGCCGAGCAGCCCGAGCGTCGTCGAGCGCAGCCCGGGGCCCTTGAACGCGTGATACGGCACGGTCGCCGCGGGATCGGCGGGTCGCCAGATGACATCGCCGCGGGAACGGATGCGCTCGGGGCGATCCTCGGTCAGCACCCGCCGGCGCACGAGCTCGTGGGAGAAGACGATGTGACGGAGCAGCGCGATCATCACGCCGATCGTGAACTCCGCGACCGACTCCGCGTTGCGGCCGGGGGCATGGACGACGGGTATCCCGCGCGCGGTCGCCGCGGCGAGATCGACGTTGACCGGCTCGCCGCGTACCGACACGATCAGCCGCAGCGCCGGGAGGGCGTCGAGCTCGGCCTGACCGAGCGGCGCAGCCTCGACGATCGCAACCGTCGCCTCGGCATCGGCGCCGAGGTCGGCGCGCTCCTCGATCTGCCAGCCGAGCTCCGACTGCATGAAGAGCCGGGCCGACTCGATGAGCGGCGCCACGCAGATGACGCGCGTCACGCTGTCATCTCCGCCAGCGCTGCGTACCGCTCCTCGTAGCCCGCCCGCACGGGCTGAAGCTCCTCGCTCGCGCGCGCAGCGGGCTCGTAGGGCGTCAGCCCCGGTCGCGGGAGGGCGTGTGGGTCGCCGAGGACCACGAGTGCCGCGGCCATCGACGACGGCTCGCCGACTGCGGCGACGTCGATCCGGCGGCCGGAGACGTCGGCGAGCAGCTGGCACCAGAAGGGGCTCCGGCTCGCCCCGCCCGTGACACGGACGCGATCGGCCGGCCGCTCGAGCGTCCGCTCGAGCCGGGCGATCTGTGCCGCGACCGCGACCGCCGAGCCCTCGAGGAGCGCGCGCGCGATGTCACCGACGGAGTGGGACGGCGTCAGACCGATCAGCGCGCCGGGCGGCGTGGACGCCCAGGCCTCCTCGCCCCAGAACGGGCTGCCGGCGACGGCGAAGAGGCCGCGTGCGCCGATCGGCCCTGCCTCGGCCAGGCGGGTGAGGTCGTCATACGACGCAGCGGTCGCGCCGAATTCGTGCGCGAGCGCGAGCAGCCAGGAGAAGCGGATGCCGGTCGCCCCCGCGTTCGTCTCGGCCGCCCAGGTGCCGGGGAAGACGTGCGGGCTGACGACCGGCTGCTCGACCGGGTCGAGCAGCGGCTCGGCGGATGCGAGCATGACCGGCGTCGTCGATCCGGCAACGACCGTGATGTCTCCGGGCCCGGCGTGGCCGATCCCGAGGCAGCTCATGTGCGTGTCGCCACCACCGGCGAGGACGGCCGTCCCCGGCGCGATGCCGATCGCGGACGCGACCTCGGGCATCACGCCGCCGACCTCGGTGCCGGCGCGCACGAGGGGCGGAAAGAGCCGGGGATCGACTCCGAGTGCGGTCAGCAGGTCGCTCGCCCAACTACCGCTCGCGAGGTCGAGAGCGCCACTCATGGCGGCGGACGACGGCTCGGAAACGACGGCTCCGGAGAGGCGGAAGACGAGCCAGTCGTGGAACTGCAGCACGTGGCGGGCGCGCGCGAGGTGCGCAGGCTCGCAGCGCGCGAGCCAGGCGAGCTTGCCGATCCCGAACTCCGGCGCCGCCCAGTGCCCGGTGCGCTCGTAGAGGCCGGGGCCGGCTGCGGCGCGCACGGCAGCGAGGCACTCGGCTCCGCGCCGGTCGTGGTTGAGGATGCCGGGCCGCACCTCGGCGCCCGCGTCGTCGACGAGGACGAACGGGATGCGCATGCCGGTGCAGACGACGGCATTCACGCGTGCGCCCGGTGCCGCTGCCACCGCTGCACGCGCGCTCTCGACGATCGCGGCCCACCAGCTTCCGGGATCGAACTCCGCCCGGTCGGGCGCGGGGTGACTCACTCGATAGGGCGTGCGGGAGAGCGCGACGACCTGCCCGTCTGCAAGCGCTACGACGGAGGCCTTGACGCTGCTGCCGCCGCCGTCGAGCGCGAGGACATGCCCCTCCGTCTTTGCACATCTGTGCATCGTGCGAACGAGACTACCATTCCACCGGCTAGCGTACGGATTCGGATCGCGTACCCCGACGACCGCGAGGAGCATTCGCATGGATCGTGAGACGCCGCTGATCATCACGGCGACCCCCAACATCTGCTGGCTCCGTCCCGAGGTGGCGTACCCGCGCACGCCCGAGGCCATGGCGGACGAGGCGAGTCGCTGCCGCGCTGCCGGCGCGTCGATCCTGCACATGCACGCCGACGACTGGCCCGGCACGATCGCGGCGGTGCGGGCGGCCACCGACGTGATCGTCCAGTGCGGCATGTCGAGCCTGCCGATCCCCGAGCGCACGGCGGTGTTCGAGAACCGGGCCGACATGATCTCGATCATCACGAGCCACCACGACGAGGCCTTCGCCGAGCACGACGTGCACGCCCTCCATCCGCGCGAGGAGCTGCTCGAGTACGCCGCGCTGCAGCGCGAATCGGGCGTCCGGCTCGAGTACGAGATCTGGCACACGGGCTCGATCTGGAATCTCAACTGGCTGATCGAGCGCGGCGCGATCGACCCGCCCTACTTCACGAGCATCTTCTTCGGCTGGCCGGGCGGCTCGTGGTCGCCGCCGACGGTCGAGGAGTACGCCTACCGGCGGCGGCACCTCCCCGCGGGCTCGGTCGCGACGGTCAGCATCATGGATCCACGGCAGGTGGACATCGTGACAGCCGCGATCGTCGCCGGCGACCACGTCCGCGTCGGCACCGAAGACCAGCCGCTCGGGCGCAACGGCGCGCTTGCGACGACGCACGAGCTCGTGGCCGAGGTCGCCGAGCTGGCGGTGCTGCTGGGCAGGCCGCTGGCGACGCCTGCGCAGGCCCGCGCCATGACAGGCGTGCGGAACTCCTAGCGCTCGAAGCCCGCGGCGCCCAGGTAGCGCTGCACCGATTCGAGATTCGAGCGGAAGGAGTCGAGCGCGCGATCCTCCCAGGCGAACACCGTCACCGTCAGAACGTCGTCGAAGCCGACCCGGCGGAGCGCCGAGAAGAACTCGGGCCAGTCGACCTCGCCCTGGCCGACATCGAGATGCTGGTGGATGCGCCAGTCCCCGGGCGGGTTGACGATCGTGCGTCCCGGCCGGAACGTGTCCGCGACGTGCACGTGGGCGAGCACGTCGGCGGAGTAGTCGATCATCGCGCTCATCTCGCCGCCCATCGTGAACGTGTGCGGCGCGCAGTAGAGATAGCGGAGGCGTTCGCTGCGCACGCCCCGGACGAGATCGGCCGCCTGGTCGCCGTTCTCGATGAAGTCGTACGGATGCGGCTCGACCGCCAGCGTCAGGCCATGCCGCTCGAGCACCGGCACGACGTCCTCGAGCGAGCGCCAGAACGCGGCCTCCGACTCGAGTGGCCGCCTCGGGTCGCCGGTCAGCTCCGTGTTGAGCCGCTCGCAGCCGAGCTCCACGGCCACCTCGCAGGCCTGCTCGAGGTAGCGCACGGCGGCAGCGCGCTGCCCCTCCTCCGGACTCGCCCAGGGGTACACGACGAACAGCGACGCCACGCCGACGCCCGTCTCACGGGATGCGGCGGCGATGCGCGCGGTCGCCTCCCGGGAGACGCGCCGCCCGCGCGAGGGCGGCAGGATGTCGAGGCGCGGGGAGAGCTCGACGTACTCGAAGCCGATCTCCGCGACCGTGCGCAACACCTCCTGCACGGGGAGGTGGCGGATCATCGTGGGATCGACGGCGAGCTTCATGGGTCGGGCACGCTAGCGCCGCGCGCCGCGTTCTTCAAGCGCCGCCGGCGCGCTTGACCGGTCTGGTGCCCGCTGGTACTGTCGGCGCGCACCATCGTCGGCAGCATGAACAATTGTGCAAGGAGTGGGATTGCAGTGCGCTTCGGGTTGATCGGGTGCGGCTGGATCGTCGAGCGCTGCCACGCGCCGTCCATGCGCCGTGTCGACGGCATGGAGGTGGTTGCCGTCGCCGACCCGGCGCCGGGCCGGGCTGAGCTGGTCGGCGGGCTCTTCGGCCTCGCCGCCGGCGACTGCGTCACCGACTACCGCGAGCTCCTCGCTCGCGACGACATCGACGCGGTCAGCATCGGCACGCCGCCCGCGACGCACCGCGAGATCATCGAGGCCGTGGCGGCGGCGGGCAAGAGCCTCATCTGCGAGAAGCCGCTCGCGACGACGCTCGCGGACGCCGACGCCTGCATCGCCGCGGCAGAAGCGGCCGGGATCACGCTCGCGATGTACCACAACTACCTCTACTACCACGGCCCGCGAACGGCGAAGAGGCTGATCGACGAGGGCGCCATCGGCACCGTCATCGCAACCGAGATCCGCGGCATGGGACTGCGGCCGTGGGTGGGGAACGAGGCCTACCGGCCCGGCTGGCGCTTCACGGTCGACCAGGGCGGCGGCGGTGCGTTGATGGACGCGGGCGTGCACGCGCTCTACCTCACCGAGCTCCTGCACGCAGCGCCGATCGCGTCGGTCTCGGCGGTCATGCGCAACGAGGACAGCGGCATCGACGCCTCGGCGTTCTGCCAGCTGCGGATGGCGAACGGCGGCATCGGGACGCTGCACATCGGCTGGGTGCACGGCGACGCCGGATTCAGCATCCAGGGCACCGACGGCTACATGACGTTCGTCTACGACGAGCCCGTGGGCTACTTCGGCTTCCCCGTGCGCGCGATCCGGGTCTTCCGCGAGGGGCAGCCGACGGAGACGCACTACCTCCCGCTCGAGTTCAACGTCATGGAGCCACAGCTCTACCGCGACCTCATCGAGACGCTCGCAGGCCGGGACCGGTCGTACCCCGCCTTCGGCACCGACGGGCGGCGCTCGCTCGAGGCGGCCGTGGCCGCGTATGCGTCGGACGCGCGCAAGGCGATCGTCGAAGTGCCGATCCCGGCCTCCGACCCCGTGTACGAGCGGGGTCTCGCCGCCCTTCGCTGAGGTGCGCGAGCTCGCCCTCAGACAGGAGATCGCGGAGCTCGGGCGCGAGCTCGAGTCCGCCGGGCTGCTCTGGCTCACGGCGGGCAACATCAGCGCGAGGGTCGGCCCGGCCATTGCCATCACGCCGTCCGGGATCCCGTATGCCGCCGTCGAGGCGGCGGACGTGGTGCTCTGCAACCTGGAGGACGGGGAGGTGCTCGATGGCGCCCGGCGTCCGTCGAGCGAGTTGCGGCTGCATCGCGCGATCTACCGAGCGCGGCCGGACACGGGCGCCATCGTGCATACCCACTCCGAGTACGCGACGACGTTCGCGGTCCTGCGCGAGCGGATCCCCGCGATCCACTACGCCATCGCCCATCTGCACACGGCGAGCGTGCCGGTGGTGGACTACGCGACGTATGGCAGCGAGGAGCTTGCGCGCCTCGCCTTCGCCGCACTCGGCGGCGGCGAGCAGGCCGCGCTGCTCGCGAGCCATGGCGCCGTCGCGCTCGGCGCGAATCTCGCCGAGGCGTCGCGCAACGCGCAGATCCTCGAGATGCTCGCAGCGACGTACTGGCGCGCACGCGCGATCGGGACGCCGCACGTGCTTTCGGCCGAGGAGATCGGCCGGGTCGAGGATCGCTACCGCAGCTACGGGCAGCCGCCCGCGGAGCCCGCCGCGTGAGAGCCGCCGCCATCGTGTCGCTGCCCGCAGAGACGTTCGCGCAGATCGACCTTCCGGAGCCGGTGCCGGCGGATGGCGAGATCGTGCTCGAGGTCGAGGCCTGCGGTATCTGCGGCACCGACCTGCACATCCTCGCCGGGTCGTCGTACACCCCCGAGTTGCCATTCGTGCTCGGCCACGAGCCCGTCGGGCGCGTCGTCGACGCGGGCGCATCCGCGCATGAATGGCTCGGCAGGCGCGTCGCGATCACGCTCTTCACCGGCTGCGGCACCTGCGACCTCTGCCTCGCCGGCGACGAGCGGCTGTGCGAGGACCTGGTCTCCATCACGGGCGTGCTGCGGCGCGCCGGCGGCTTCGCGGAACGCCTGGTCGTGCGCGCGGAGCAGGCCGTGGACGTCCCCGACGAGCTCGATTCCGCGGCGGCGGCCTCGCTCGTCGATGCGGGCGCAACGGCTGCCAACGCGGTCCGGCGAACGCCACGGGAAGCGGGAGGCTGCGTCGTCCTCGGCGGCGGTCCGGTCGGCTTCCTGGTCGCGGAGCTGCTGCGGGCCGATGGGCGCCCGTGCGTCGTGGTGGAGCCCCAGGAGGGGAGGCGCCGCGCGCTCGAGGAGCTCGGTCATGCCGTCACGGCGGGGACCGAGGGCGCTCCCAGGGCCGGCGTCGTGATCGACTGCGCGGGAGTGCCCGCGGCGACTGCGTGGGCACTCGCCGCCCTGCGCCCCCGCGGAACGCTGGTGGTCGTCGGCTACGGGGTGCTGCCCGCGTTCGACTCCGCGCCGATCGCCCGCAAGGAGCTCGGCGTCGTGGGCGTGCGCTCGGGGGACCGGCGCGATCTGCAGGACGCCCTGCAGCTCGCAGCGACGCGACAGATCGGGCTTCCGGCGATCAGCAGCTTCCCCCTCGCGCGCATCGACGAGGCCTTCGGAGCGCTCCGTTCCGGGTCGATCCCCGGCAAGGCGGTGATCGTCCCATGAAGCTCGCCGTCATCGGCGCGGGCGGGTTCAGGATGCCCGCGCTCTACCTGTCGCTGCTTCAGGCATCCGAGCGGCTCCGCATCGACGAACTCGCGTTGCACGACACCTCGCAGGAGCGACTCGACCGCATCGAACCGGTACTCCAGGGGCTCGAGGAGGAGCACGGCACCGCCCTTCCGCGCCGCGCGAGCACATCGCTCGAGGACGTCGTCGACGGATCCGACTTCGTGTTCTGCGCGGTGCGCGCCGGCGGCGTCGCCGGCCGGCTCGTCGACGAATCCGTGCCGGTGCGTCACGGCGTCGTGGGCCAGGAGACGACGGGGCCGGGCGGGATCGCATTCGCGCTGCGCACGGTGCCCGTCATGCAGCGGATCGCGGCGGTCATCGCCGAGCGCGCGCCGGGCGCCTTCATCATCAACTTCACCAACCCCGCGGGTCTCGTGACCGAGGCCATGCAGCACGTCGTCGGGAGCAAGGTGATCGGGATCTGCGATGCGCCCCCCGATCTCTGCCGCCGGGTCGCCGAGGCGGTCGGCCGGCCGCGCGAGGCGCTCCGCTTCGAGTACGCCGGCCTCAACCACCTGGCGTGGATGACGGCCGTCGTCGACCGCGGCACGGATCTGCTCCCGGCGCTGCTCGACGACCCGGCGCGGCTCGGCGCGATGGAGGAGGGTCAGCTCTTCGGCACCGAGTGGCTGCAGACCCTCGGCGTGATCCCCAACGAGTACCTCTACTACTACTACCGCTCCCGGGAGGCCGTCGAGTCGATGCGCACGCACGGCGTGCGTGCCGCGTTCCTGGCGGAGGAGCAGGACGCCTTCTACGCCGCGGCGCCCGCGGCACCGCAGGCCGCGCTCGCCGCGTGGCGCGAGGCGCGGTTCCGGCGCGAGCAGTCCTACATGCTCGATGCGTTCGCGTCGAGCGGCGCCGACACGGCCGCCGTCGCGGCCGCCCGGGCGACCGTGACGAGCGGCTACGGCGACGTCGCCATCGGCGTGATCGAGGCGATCGCCGGTGGACAGCCCCGCGTCATGATCCTCAACGTCGCGAACGGCACGACGCTGCCGTTCCTCGACGCCGACGCCGTCGTCGAGGTGCCGTGCGTCGTCGGCGCAGACGGGGCGCGCCCCCTGGGCGTGGCACCCCTCCCGGCACATGCGCGCGGGCTGGTCGAGACCGTCAAGGCGGTCGAGCGCCTGGCGATCGAGGCCGCCGAGACCGGCTCCCGCCGTCTCGCCCACCAGGCGCTGGCGCTGCATCCGCTCGTCGAATCGGTCTCGACCGCCTCCGCGATCCTCGCGGACTATCTGTCCGGGCATCCCGTGCTCCGGGAGTCGCTGCGGTGAGCTACGACGTCGTCTGTCTCGGCCGGCCGTTCCTCGACCTCGTGCTGACCGGGTTGCCCCACCTCCCCGCTCCCGGTTCCGAGCTGTCGGGCGACGGCCTGCACGTCTCGGCGGGCGGCATTGCCAACGTGGGCCTCGGGCTCAGCCGGCTCGGTCTTCGGACTGCCCTGCTCAGTCCGAGGGGCTGCGACTTCGCGGGCCGCGAGGTGGCGAGCATCCTGGAGTCCGAGGGCGTCTCCTGGATCGGCCCGGAGCAGCCGCGCGGAGCCGTCACGATCGCGATCCCGATCGCCGGCGAGCGCACGATGATGACGTTCGATCCCGGCAACGACGCTCCCGATCCGCTCGACCTCGCGGCGCTCTCGCCGCGCGCCGTCGTCGGCGACCACCCGTCCCTCACCGCCACCGGAGCGCGCCGCTACGTCGGTGCCGGCTACGAGGATGCCCTCGCTGCCGATGGCGATCTCGCGCGCATCGTCGGGACCGGCGACACCATGATCGTGAACGACGTCGAGGCGACGATCCTGACCGGTGAGGACGACCCTGAGAGGGCCTGCGTCCTGCTCGCGGGCACCGTCTCGACGGCCGTCGTCACGCTCGGCGCGCGCGGCGCCGTGGCCTCCGCGGGGAACGAGCGGCACGCGTGCGCCGCACCCGAGGTCAGGGCCGTCGACACGCTCGGAGCCGGTGATCTCTTCATCGCCGCCTACATCTGGGCCGACCTCTGCGGACTCTCTCTGTCCGCTCGGCTGCAGTGGGCGACGCTCTATGCCTCGCTCTCGGTGCGCGTAACGACTACTGTCGCCGGTGCCATCCGGCTTGAGGACTTTCTCGACGAGGGCGTGACGCGCGGGTTGACACCACCCGAACACGCAGGCGCCCAGCTTTGAAAACCCTAAGGAGGAGACCAGGATGGATCAGGACAAGCGGTATGCACGACGGCGGCCGGCATGGCTGCTCGCCGTCATCGTCGGTCTGGTAGCGCTCGCTGCCGCCACCACGGCGTCCGGCAAGTCGACGGCACCGACCGCGGACATCACGCTCAAGGTCCTCGACGCGGACAGCGATCCGGGGCCGAACGCCGAGCAGATCGAGCTGATCAAGCGCTTCGAGGCCGCCAATCCGGGCGTCACGATCAAGCGCACGTCGATGCCGTTCAACAACTTCCTCAACACCGTCAAGCTCACGCTCTCGTCCTCCGACGCCCCGGACATCTCCGATGGCAACCAGGGCCCGCAGATCGACGGCGCGCTGGTCAAGGGCAAGCTGATCACGCCGCTGACCAGCTACGCGAAGCAGTTCGGCTGGAACAAGCTCTGGACGCCGACGACGCTCGCGCCGAACTCCTTCTCGGCCGACGGGACGCAGTTCGGCACGGGCACGCTCTGGGGCGTCTCGTCGCGCGCCGAGATCGTCGGGGTCTACTACAACAAGTCGAAGCTCAAGGCGCTCGGCTTCAGCGTGCCCAAGACGTTCGCCGACTTCGAGAAGATCCTGGCCGCGTCGAAGGCGAAGGGCCAGCCGCCGTTCATGATCGGCAACCTCGACAAGTACCCGGGCGGCCACTACCTGATGACGCTGGCCGACCACTACTCCTCGCCGGCCGCTCTGCGCAACTGGGTCTTCGGCCGCAAGGGTGCGACCTTCGACACCCCGGCTGTTCGGACGGCCGCGGCAAAGCTCCAGCAGTGGGCCAAGAACGGCTACTTCGAGAACTCGTTCAACAGTGTCAAGGACTCGGACGCGCAGGCCCGCTTCGCCAAGGGCGAGGGGCTCTTCGTGATCAGCGGCCCCTGGGTGAACGGCGGATTCGCCGCCAAGCAGAAGGACAACGTGGGCTTCTTCCTGCTTCCGCCCGAGAAGGCCGGCGGCCCGACGAAGGCCACCGGCTCGGTGTCGCTGCCGATCCACATCAGCTCGAAGACCAAGAACCCGCAGGTCGCCGCGAAGTTCCTGAACTTCCTGACGAGCGCTGAGGCGGCCAACGTCATCCTCGCCAAGGGCGACCTGCCGGCGCGCCCGCTGGCCAACCCGAAGGTCGACCCCAAGTCGTCGATCGCATCGATCGTCGCCGCCTGGCGCACGACGAGCCAGAGCCCGAACCTCGTCCCGTACATGGACTGGCCCACGCCGACGATGTTCGACACGCTGATGGGCGGCACGCAGTCGCTCATGGCGAGCCAGGAGAGCCCGCAGGACTTCACGAAGGCGGTACAAGCCGACTGGGCCAAGTACCACAAGGGATGACGGCAGTCTCCGAGCCACGCAATCCTCCCCGCCCGGTCGCCGGGCGGGGAGGGCGCGTCCCGCGCCGAGGCGCGGGACGCGCGCCAGGCTCGCCGCGCTGGGTGGGGTTGCTCTATCTCGCCCCGGCGCTGATCGCGTACGTCGTGTTCGTGATCCTCCCGCTGGGCAACAACCTGTGGCTGTCGTTCTTCAACTGGGACGGCATCACGAGCAAGGTCTGGGTGGGCCTCGCCAATTACGGCACCGTCCTCCACGACACCCAGATCCGCAATTCGTTCTACCACTCGCTGGTCCTCATCGTCTTCTACTCGGTCCTGCCCGTGATCATCGGGCTGCTCCTGGCCGCGACCATGTCGCACACGCGAATCCGCGGCCTGGCGGCGTTCCGGGCGATCCTCTTCCTGCCGCAGGTGATCTCGACCGTGGTCGTCGCGATCACCTTTCAATGGCTGTACGCCGACACCGGCCCTCTCAACCAGTTCCTCCGGGCGATCGGGCTCGGCAGCATCGCGCGCGGATGGCTGGGCGACTTCACCTACGCGCTGCCGGCAGTCGGCCTGATCGGCACCTGGATCTCGACCGGCCTGTGCATGGTCCTGCTGATGGCCGGAGTGCAGCGGATCCCGGTGACGCTCTACGAGGCCGCCAGGGTCGACGGCTGCGGCGCGATCCGCGAGTTCTTCGTGATCACGCTGCCCGGGCTCCGCAACGAGCTGTCGGTCGTGCTCACGCTGACGATCATCGCGGCCCTGCGGTCGTTCGACATCATCTACGTCGCGAGTCTCGGCGGGCCGGGGGATCAGACACTCGTGCCCTCGCTCGTGATCTACCGCGACGCCTTCCGCAACAACGCCGTGGGACTCGCATCGGCCATCGCGATGGTCCTGACGGTGATCATCCTCGCGGTGGCCTTCGTCGTGACGCGCGTCGTCGAGGAACGCAAGTGACAGCACGCATCGACAGGTTCATGACCTACTCGATCCTCGTGCTGTTCTCGGTCATCGCCATCGTGCCGATGGCGCTGATCATCCTCGAGGCGATGCATCCGGCGGGCGAGCTCCAGAGTGGCTTCTCCTTCCCGAGCAGCCTCAATCTCGAGACCTTCCGGCAGGCCTGGAATGTCGGCCATTTCGGCGACTACCTCATCAGCAGCCTCATCGTCGCGGTCTCGGTCGTGATCGGCGCGACGGTTCTCAGCGTGCTCTCCGGCTACGCGCTCGGGGCCATGGACACGCCCTTCCGCGACGCGATCTTCTACCTCTTCCTGATCGGCCTCGTCGTGCCCTTCGAAGCGATGATCGTGCCGCTCTACTACAACTTCCGCGACCTCGGCCTGACGGAGACGTACTGGGCGCTGATCCTGCCGCAGCTCGGGCTCTCGGTGTCGTTCGGAACCTTCTGGATGCGAGCCTTCTTCCTCTCGGCTCCGACGGAACTGATGGAGGCCGCGCGCATCGACGGGGCGAAGAGCGTGACGATCCTGCTGCGCGTGCTCATGCCCCTGGCGAAGCCCGCGATCACCACGATGATGGTGCTGCTCTTCCTGTTCACGTGGAACGACTTCCTGCTCGCCCTCGTGATGGTCGATGCCTCGGATTCGCACCGCACGGCGCCGCTCGGGCTCTCGAACTTCCAGGGGCGCTACAGCACCGACATCCCGAGCCTGGCAGCCGGCGCCGTGATCATCGCGCTGCCCGTCGTCATCGTCTACCTGTTCCTGCAGCGTCAGTTCATCCGCGGCATGCTGAGCGGCGCGGTCAAGGGCTGAACGGAGGGAACGTGGATCAGTTCGACCGCGCCAGCTTCGACCACGTCGGCTTCGTGACGGACACGCCGCAGCCGGGCGAGATCTACCTCGCGTCCGAGCAGTGCTGGGTCACCGATCCGCGCGACCACCCAGCGAGCATCGAGTGGATCCGCTGGGAGGCCGACAGCCCGCACCGCGATGACCGGCCCCACATCGCATTCCGCGTGCCCGACATCGAGGCGGCGGTCGCCGGCCACACGGTGCTCTCGCCACCGGCACCGACCGGCGTGGGAGGGATGTGGGCCTTCATCGAAGGGGCCGACGGGGGCGTGATCGAGCTCTTGCAGTACGCGAACCCGGACGCGCCGGGCTGGGCCGGTCGTCAGCCCGGCGTCGCACCAACGCCCGAGTAGAAGCGGTGGGCGGGCCTGACGCCCGCAGCGTCTAGCCGCCCGAGACGGAACGGGTGGGCGCGAGGCGCCCAGCGAGCGAAGCGCCTGACAGCCAGGTGGCTCCATCGCGATAGAGCGCGTCGACCTCCGGGCCCTCGAGCCCGGGCATGTCGCGCTTGACGTCGTAGCCGACCTGCGTCTGCAGATAGGCGAGATGGCGGTAGCCCACGGGGAAGCGCCGCAGGATCTCCGGATCGAGCGAGACGCTCGCGGCGGGGTCGACCGGGTCGAGGCGGTCGCGCTCGTAGATCGGCTGCCGCAGGACGAGGCCCCAGCGCCCGTCGCGCTCCTCGAGGAAGTCGTAGAAGCGACCGGTGCAGACGACGTCGCACTCCACGCCGTGTACCGCGGCCCGCTGGGAGATCGTCATCTTGGTCTGCGCGACGGCGCGCAGCCCTGCGAGCTCGATCGAGCTTCCGCCGAGGAAGTGAAGGATGCGGACACCGCGCTTCCAGCCTTCGACGCTGACGCGGATGAACTCGTCGGCCGTGCCCTGGAACCACGTGGCCATCATCACGCCGTCGTCGTGCCAGACACTGCGGAAGCGCTCCCAGTGACCCGCGTCGCGCCACACGACCCAGTTCTCGAGCAGGGCGCGGATGGCCCGCTCGGCTTCCGGCTCGCCGGCTCCGCGCGCCGCGGTCGTCACGCCGTCTGCCCGGATGCTTCTCGGGTCACAGCCGAAGTCTATGGACTCCACCTCGTCGTGATCTCTACCGGCCGCGCCCTCCCGTGCCTCAGGGACGCCCGGGGGCGGGAGGAGACTGCTCAGGCGACCTGCGCGAGGGCTCGGCCGGCCAGGTGACGGCCGATCACGAGCGATGCCGTCGCCGCCGGCGAGGGCGCGTTCAGGACGTGCAGCAGGTGCGGCGACTCGCGCACGAGGAAGTCGTCGACGAGCGACCCGTCCGCGGCCAGGCACTGGGCGCGCACGCCCGATGGCCCGAAGGCGATGTCGCGCGACTCGACCGCGGGCACGTAGCGCCGCATCTCGGCGACGTAGGCGGGCTTGACGAGATCCCGCCAGATCTCCAGGGCCCCCGTGCGAGCGTACGTGCGGGCCAGGCGCCGGAAGCCGGACGAGGCGACCAGCGCCATCACGTCGCGTGGATTGACCGAGAGCCGGCGGTAGCCCTCGCGCGCGAACGCGGGCACGGCGTTCGGGCCCGCCGTCAGACCCCCGTGCACTCCTCGCGTGAAGTGCACGCCGAGAAACGGGAAGGCCGGATCGGGCACGGGATACACGAGGCCGCGGATCAGCTCGCGCGCGCGCGCGCGAAAGGTGTAGTAATCACCGCGAAACGGCACGATCGAGAAGCCCCCGCCGTCGTCGCCCGTGAGCGCCGCCAGCCGGTCCGCCTGCAGCCCGGCGCACACGACGGTCGTGGCCGCGCGCAGGGTCTCGCCGGCGGTCGTCTCGATCGTGCACCCCCGCGCCTCGCGGTCGATCCTCCGCACGCCGTGGCCGAGCAGCAGCGACCCGCCCCGTCGCTCGATCTCCTTGGCGTACGCGAGCGCGACGCCGCGGAAGTCGATGACGCCGCTCTCCGGCACGTGGAACGCCCGCACGCCGCGCACGTTCGGCTCGATCTCGGCGAGCTCGTCGCGAGCCACCTCGCGCACGGCCAGCCCATTTGCCCGTCCGCGCTCGACCAGCGCGTCGAAGCGCGCGGATTCGTCGTCACGCGCAGCGACCACGAGCTTGCCGCACAGCCTGTAGGCAATCGCGTGCTCGTCGGCAAAGGCGATCAGCGCCTCGCGGCCCTCCCGGCAGAACCGGGCCTTGAGTGATCCCGGCACGTAGTACAGCCCCGCGTGAAGCACGCCCGAGTTGTGGCCGCTCTGATGGGCGGCGATGCCATCCTCCTTCTCGACGACGACGACGCGAGCGTCCGGCCGTTGCTCCAGCAGGCTCATCGCCGTTGCGAGCCCGACGAGCCCCGCTCCCACGACGACGAAATCGAGCTCTCTCACGAGCGCCCGGTATCGAGGGGCGTGACAACGGCGTTGCGGAGCACCCCGATGCCCTCGATCTCGCGCTCGACGACGTCTCCGGTCCGCAGCGGGCGGTCGTCCCCACGCCGGAGGCTGCAACCGCGTCCGTTCACACGAGCGGTCATCACGCCGCTCGAGTCGTCGAGGGTCATAGCCCGCCGAGCATACCGTCCCACGTCGTGAGCACGGAGTCGCCGGCGAAGAGGGCGTGATCTACGGCCCAGTCGCGTGCGTTACGGCAACCGCTCCGACCCTGATCGCGCTGATACGACGGAGCGAGAGCGTGGCGTTACCGGACGACGACGTGCAGCTCAGCACTGCGTCGCCACTCGATGCGAGCGATACTCCGAGGGTCAGCGTGACCTCGTCGCCCATGCCCCAGAAGCCGTTCGCGAGGAGCTGCGTCACGCTCTGGGCGGTTGCGCCTCCCGCGGTCAGGCTGCAGGTCAGGTAGCTGCCGCCGGTGTTGTTGTAGGCGCTCGCTTCCGCCCACAGGATGTAGTCGCCCGCCGGGAGACTGCTCGCGGTGAGCACGGTGGTCGGCGAGGCGCTGACCGCCACACCCTCATCGCGATAGACATAGATGCCGTTGCTCGGGCCGATCGCGCCCTGAGGTCCGGTCGGGCCGGGGCTTCCCGTTGCCCCGGTCGGGCCCGTTGCCCCGGTCGGGCCCGGAGCTCCGGTCGGGCCCGTAGCTCCAGTCGGGCCTGTCGGTCCCGTGGCACCGGTCAGGCCGGCATCGCCTTTGGGGCCGACGGGCCCGGCGTCACCCTGAGTGCCTGCAGGGCCCACGTCGCCCTTCGGGCCGGCGGGGCCCACGGGCCCCACGGCGCCGGTGCGGCCGCGAAGGGCCTTCTGCGCCTTCGGACTGAGATCTCTCGCCTGAAGCGATCCATTCTTCACCTGAGTGCTCGAGTCGATGACCCACGACCCGCCCGAGGCGGCGAATGCGGTGCCGGCGAACGCGACACTGATTGCCACGCCGGCGACGATCCAAGCCGTCGACGGCCTGCGGATGTCGTCTCGATGCATGCGAGGCACATCGGGAGCGAGAACGGCCTGTCTCATCCCTCATGCGAGGGACGAAACGGTGACGCGGGCAGGCGTTCGATTCAGCCCCCGGGGACGTCGGCGGCGGCGCGCAGGAACTCGTCGGAGTCGACCGCGCCGACCAGGTCGGCCACCGATTCGACGATGAGCGACGGCCGGTAGGGGAAGCGCTCGGCCGTCTCGCGCGTGCTGATTCCCGTGAGCACCAGAATCGTCCGCAAGCCCGCCTCCATCCCGGCGACGACGTCGGTGTCCATGCGATCGCCGATCATCGCGGTCGACTCGGAGTGGGCGTCGATGACACGCAGAGCCTCGCGCATCATCAGCGGGTTCGGCTTCCCCACGAAGTACGGCTCGATGCCCGTCGCCTTCGAGATCAACGCCGCCACCGAGCCGGTCGCCGGGAGGATCCCGTCGGGGCCCGGGCCGGTCGGATCCGGGTTCGCGGCGATGAATCGCGCTCCCGCCGCGATCAGGCGGATGCCCCGGGTGATGCGCTCGAAGCTGTACGAGCGGGTCTCCCCGAGTACCACGTAGTCGGGGTCGCGTTCGGTGAGCACGTAGCCGGCTTCGTGCAGCGCGGTCGTGAGGCCGGCCTCACCGATCACGTACGCGCTCCCGCGCGGCCGCTGCTCGGCCAGGAAGCGCGCGGTGGCGAGGGCTGCCGTCCAGATCGAGCCCTCCGGCACGCGCAGTCCACTCGCCGCGAGCCGCGCCGCGAGGTCTCGCGGTGTGTAGAGGGAGTTGTTGGTGAGCAGCAGGTAGCGGCGACCGGCATCCTGCAGGGCCTGGAGGAAGCGATCAGCGCCAGGGATCTGCCGCTCCTCGCTGACGAGCACTCCATCCATGTCGATCAGGTAGTTCTCGATCGTCCGCGCGGCGCTCACGAAGAGACGGTACATCGCCCACGCGCTCGCCCGGCGCGAGCGTGCGCGGCGGGACGACGTATCTCGCGGCCGGCGAGCGCCGGAACGGCCCTCACGGCACGCCGGCGCCGAGACCGCCGTGGCAGGTCGGCACACGCGGATCTCGAGCCGCCGTCCCGCTTGCGGTGACCCCGCTCTGGCCGGGGTCACCGATAGCCGGGAGACTCAGCCGACGATGGTGTTGCGCACCTCGGCGACCATCGGCTCGCCGGGATCGACGCCGGCCGCCTGCATGATCGGCACGAGTGTGGCCCCGAAGGCCTCGAACGCCTCCTGGGACTCCCACACGTCGAACACCTGGATCAGACCGCCGCTCTCGAGCGCGACGTGGTAGATCCTGCCGGGCGGCGAGCCGGCGCCCGCCGCCTCGAGCCGGCTGAGCGTCTCGTCGTAGATCGCGGGCGTGAATCCGCTCGGTGTGAAGTAGAAGCCAAGAGCCACGTGGGTGCCTTCCCTCGCATGCGGTCGGATGGGCGTGCACGGTGGCGCTGTGCACGAAGCGCCCCGACTGTACGCCGATCCGGCCGCTCACGCCGCCGCGTCGAAGATCATGGGCCGTTTGGAGGCGCCGCTCCGACCCGCAGAGGCGGAGCCTCAGGCCGCTCGCTCGACCCGCCGCTTCCCCTGCCGCTTCGCCCTCAGCAGCGCGTGATCGGCTCGTTCCACGATGCTGCCACCCGTGGCCGCGATCCCCGGCGCGACGGCGAGCCCGATGGAAACGGCGACACCTTCGCGGTCGAACGCGCGCGAGAGCCTGTCGGCGATCGTGCCGGTTTCGTGCGCGCTCGTGCGCGGAAGGAGCAGCGCGAGTTCGTCTCCGCCGAGGCGACCCGCGGTATCCGTCGCACGCGCGTGGCGGCGCAGGATCGCGGCGGTCTGGCGCAGCACGCGATCGCCATGCGCGTGCCCGTGCTCGTCGTTGAAGCGCTTGAAATCGTCGATGTCGATCACGAGCACGCCGAGCGGCGTGCCGTAGCGGCGCGCGGCGCGCTCGGCAGCGGCGGCCTTGCGGTGGAAGACGCGCGGGTTGGCGAGGCTGGTGAGCGCATCGTGGTCGGCCACGTGGCGGATGCGCTCGAACAACTGGGCCTGCTGCAGCGTCACCGCCGCCTGCGAGGCCAGCGTCTCGCAGAACTCGATCTCATGTGCTTCCCAGGGTTGCGCCGCATCGATGTCGGCGATCTCGAGCACACCGAGCGTACGACCGCCTGATGCGAGCGGAACCTGCAGCAGGGAGTGCCACCCGAAGCGCTTCATGTACGCCACCTGCGTGGCGGAGGTATTCACGCCGGTGCGCAGCGAGACGAGACTGCCACGGCCGGCGCGCAGCAGCGCATCCAGATCGGGAAGGACGGCGAGCTCGAACTTGGAGCCCGGGATGGCGACGCGGCGGTCTTCCTGCGGCTTGTACTCGAAGATGTCGCGGATCAGCCCGCGCCGGCGATCCCACTCCGAGACGCTGACCTCGTAGACGCGCGGCAGCGCAGCGCCGAGTTCGCGCGCGAGCTCGACCAGCACCCGGCTTGCGCTGGGGCTCTTGGCGATCGATTGCGCAACCCGGTGCAGCGCCGTAAGGCGCGCCAGGCTCTGCTCGAGCTCGGCAACGCGTCGTTCGAGCGCGCTGACCTGCGTCATGACGGGGTCGTCGGGCATCCTCTACCACCGGGTATCGACCGCGGCCGCCTCGCCCTTGACCCCCGAACGCAGACGTCGCCGGCGCCGTCTCTTGGTACCCGCGCGACGCAGGCATCACCGCCTCGGGCCGCGCCAGGGCGGCTCAGGCCGTGGAGCCGCCCCGCGAGTTCACCGCCGCGAGCGAGTCAGGCGTCGTGCGCCGAGGTCAACGGCATCGCCCCGGACTCCTCCGCGGTGAGCTGCCGGTTCGAATCGGGCGTACCGGGCTGCTGCCGCACACGGCTCCGCCGCGCGGAGTAGGTGCCGAAGACGACGTCCCACCAGGGGGCGCTCACGCCGTAGCCACGGTGCTCGTCCTCGAAGTGGTGGCGCATGTGCAACTGGTGGAGCAGGCGACCGACCCGACTCCTGGGTCGCCGGTGATGCAGCGCGAAGTGCAGCATGTCGTAGACGAGGTAGCCGGCGTAGAAGCCGGCGCAGACGGCGCAGCCGTCGGCTCTCCCGAGCACGAGGAAGAAGAGCGCGAGGAAGGCCACTCCGAACGGGAGCGAGATCACCGGGGGCAACACGAGGCGGCGGGGATCGTTCGGGTGATCGTGGTGGACGCCGTGGATCATCCAGTGGATGCGCGCACCCCAGCCGTCCTCGGGCTCGAAATGGAAGACGACGCGGTGCGTCCAGTATTCGGACAGCGTCCACAGCGCCCAGCCGCAGAGGAACGCGACGACGAACGCCTCCACCGACATGCGTGCCGTCGCCAGCGCCGCCAGGACGACGATCGCGGGGCCGAAGATCAGCGGCGGAACGGCAGGATGGACGCGGGTGAGGCGGTCGAGCGCGCCGGTGCGGAAGATCGGCGGCGACGCGCGCAGGTGTGCCTGGCGGGTCTCGCGCGTCTCACTCCCGGGGTCCTCGTGTTCCACCGAGCCGAGTCTATCCGCGCACCCGGTTCAGCCCCAATTGCGCGACGCCGATCCGGGGCCGGCCGACGCCTGGAGCACTCGCGCGATCGGCGCTCGGAAGGCCGGAGGCGTGTTTGCAGGGTGTCTACCGTTCTCTGGACGATTGGCTTTCGGCCCAGCTGGGTACCTCACCGCCATGACCGATCAGCGAATTCCGGCCGAGGGAGCCCCGGCGCCCCGCCCCGGCGATCCGCAGACGCCCGACGCGACGCTCGTACCACCGTCGGTGCGCCGGGCCGTCCGGGAGCCGGTGGTCGTACTGCCCGCGGACGCCGGCGCCGTTCCGGGCGCCGTGCACGAGCAGGAGCGGGTCGGCGTGCTCAGCGACGGCTCGGTCGTACGCGAGTACGACCGCGTGGAGCAGCCGCCCATCGACGAGCGTCGCACCCGGTGGCCGTGGATCATCTCGGGCGTCCTTCTCCTCATTCTCGCCGGGCTGGCGATCTGGTATCTCACGCGAGACGAGAAGACGACCGTCACTCCGGTGATGGGGCAGACCGCCACCTCCGCGGTCTCGCGCCTGCAGCAGGATGGCTTCAAGACGCAGATCGTCCGGCGCGTGAGCACGCGGCCGTCCGGCACCGTCGTCGGAGAGCAGCCCGCCGGCGGCAGCAAGGCCGGCAAGGGCTCGCTCGTGATGCTGACAGTCGCTGCGGCCGCGACCTCGGTGGCCGTGCCGAACGCCGTCGGAATCGCGCAGGGCGATGCCCGCGACCGGCTCGTAACTGCCGGCTTCACGGTCAAGAGCGTGTCGGTGTCCTCCGACCAGCCGGTCGGAACGGTCGTCGCCCAGGCTCCGGCCGCGGGTCAGAAGACCGCCCGCGGAACGGCCGTGCGCATCAATGTCTCGAAGGGGAGCGCAACGGCCAACGTCCCGAGCGAAGTCGGCATGACGTCGGATGTCGCGCAGCAGGACCTCGCCGCCAAGGGCTTCAAGCCGACCATCGTGCAGGTGCCCTCGGACCAGCCCACGGGCACGGTCGTCGCGCAGAACCCGAGCGGTGGCCAGTCGAGGAAGGGCACGAGCGTCCAACTGAACGTCTCCAATGGCCCGGCTGCGACGACGACGACCACACCGGCGACGACGAGTACGACGCCCGCCACCACTACGACGCCCGCCACCACACCCACCACGACGACGGGT
>CAZYYP010000010.1:24660-33985 GCA_964651695.1 uncultured Gaiellales bacterium
TACGACGCCCGCCACCACTACGACGCCCGCCACCACACCCACCACGACGACGGGTAGCGGGACGACGACGACCACGCCGTAACCCGAAAACCCACGCGGGCATCGGGGGCCCGGGAACGGCGGCCGGCTAGCGCTTGACGATGGTGAAGTTCAGCGTCTTCTTGACCGAGGTCTGATTGCCGGCCGACGCGGTCGCGACGACGCGGTAGGTGCCCTTGATGAGCTGGCGCTTCCCGAGCTTGCCGGTGAACGTCAGCTTCGTGGTTCCCGTCTTGGCGTTCTTCTTGGTGATCGTGCCGAGCGCCCGCCAGGTGGGCTTCTTGTGCTTGAGGACGACCTTGCGCTGGATCACGAGTCGCACGGTCGCGACGCGGTTCAGCTTCCAGCTGATCTGCGAGCGCGACCTGCTCTTCGCAAGCCCCTTGCGGGCGGCCGCGAACTTGCGGCTGCTCATCTTGAGGTTGGTGAGCGCCGGGCGGACGCCCTGGGCGGTCTTCGTGCGGGCCGTTCCCGTGCCGGTGCCCTGCGTCGTCGCCGGTGGCGTCGGGACGACGACCGGTGTCCGCAGGCTGAGGATCGTCTCGCCGGCGTTGACGTTGAGCCACATCGAGGTGGTGCCGGCGTAGGCATCGCCCTGCGTGGCGCCCGTGACGGGAACCTGCATCGCGACCGTCGTGAGGATGTGCAGCTTGTCGTCCTGGATGTACCCGGAGACCGCGCCCGCCGCAACGCTCGCGGCCCACGTCTGCTGGCGGGTGAGCGCGGTGTTGATGTCGGTGGGGGACGGCTGGGCGAGCGGGGTGTTGTCCGCGTAGAGGCCGTGGTAGTAGCCGAGGATGTTGTCGAGGTAGGGGTAGAGGATGCCGCCCTGAGCCGGATTGGTCTCTGCCAGCCCCGGGTTGTACGCGGCGAAGTTGCTCTGGTGCGCGTAGTGCGGCCGCGGGTCGTCACCGGTGATGTGACCGAACACGATCGAGCGCTCCGAGGCCAGGAACTGATCCCACGTCGAGTCGACCGTGTTGCACGTCGTCACGCCCGCGATCGGGACACAGCCCTTGGTGATGTTGTAGATCCAGTTGTACTCGTCGAGCTCCTGCGCCTGCGTGGAGGCGTTGTAATAGACGTTGGTCGGGTAGCGCGGGACGGTGGTGATCACCCTGCCTCCGGGCGCCGGCAGCGTGAATGCCGAGCCGGCCGGGTACTGCGGACCGTTGACGGCGGTCGGCACCGTCGGGCTGGTCTCGACCGGGTAGGTCTTCGACGCGTCCGTCGCCGTGATGGACACGGCCGCGTTCGCGAGCCCCGTCGTGAAGTTGGGGTTCATCGCATACGGATCCATCACCGCCGTGTCGACCGCGGGCGGCGCGGGGGCGGTGTTCGCGGCCGGGGTCGCGGTGGCACCGGTGTCGACGAGCGTCAGCGCGGTCTCCGTCGGGTTGACGGCCGCGCCGTTGTCGGTCTGCGTGTCGCCGCTCTGGATTCTCTGCGCCGCGAGCGTCCACGGACCTGTCGCCGTCGTCCCGCGGTAGAGCGAGTAGGTGGTGCCCTTGCAGATCATCGACACGGTTGCCGTGACCGAGTTCTGACCGGCCGCGACGATGGCCGACACGGGCGCCGGAGACGGCGTCTGCCCGTGGGCGTTGCTCACCGTGACCGCGTAGTAGTAGGTGCCCACCGGAAGCGTCGCGCCCGCGGTGGTCGAGGCGTCGACCGTGTCGAACTGTGGCGGGTCGAGCACTCCGGGGTTGCCCGGGCGCGTGTTCGCGAGGCCGGAGTGCTCCCCGGTGACGAGCTCGGCCGGATTGATCGGGAGGCCCAGCGCCTCGCCGTTGGCGACGTTCTGGGTGATCTCCCAGGTGATGTAGTTGGCGCTCGAGCAGCCCAGGAAGGGATGGTCGTAGGTGTGGTTGATGAAGCCGAAGCCGGCGCGGTAGGGCGCGCCGGCCGCACCGGTGAAGGCGTTCCAGAGCGGGTCGGTTGCGCCCGTCTCGATGAACTGGTCATGCCCGCCGCTGTTGTAGGCGAAGTCGAAGCGGAACTTGTTCGCCTGCGACCACTGGAGCGCCTTCGCCAGATCGCTCGGCGTCATGCGGCTCGCTGCGGCCGGGTCGTAGTTGTTGGCGTGCGTCGTCACGTTCCACGCGTCGTCGCCGAGGAAGAGATCGTCGATCTGCACCTCGAAGTAGTTGCGCCAGTAGCCCAGGTAGACGCCGCGCGTCGCCCAGTTGAGCATCCCGAAGCGGAGTAGCTGGAAGTGCGTCTGCTGGCCGTTGCCGGGGATGCCGTCGACGAGCTGCTCGGTGCCGTTCGGGCGCTTGAAGACGCCCATGTACGAGCTGCCGTCGGCGGCATTCACGAGCGAGGTGAAGTTCGCGCCCGGGGTGCCCGAGGCCGCGTACGACGGGCCGCCGAGCGGCACGGGGCCCTTGAGATACGGGAACACCGCCAGGCCGGCGGGCGTCAGCGCACCCGTCAGGGCCGTCCCCGCCGCCGTGACCCCACCTGCGACGAACGTCGCGCCATGGGAGGAATCGGGGTTCGTGTTGTCGGAGATCTCGCGGATGCCGAACGTCGTCTCGAGCTTGTCGAGGGCGGTCCGCTCGGCACCGGTCAGCGGAACGGCGCTCGAGGCGAGGATGACCGCCTGGTACTTCGCGTGGTTCCCCGGGTAGTCGGCGAGCGTCGCATCCGTGAGCGCCGGCGACTGCCCGCTGACGTAGGAGTCGTAGGCCACGCCGAGCTTTCCGAGCGTGTCCTTCCAGGCGGCGAACACGCCGTCGCTCGCGGCCGGCGAGAGGAGGAGGACCTTCAGATCGACTCGCTGGCCCGCGACCGGGCCGTTGGGCGCCGCGAGGGACACCACCGGGATCGCGAGCAGTCCAAGGGCGACCATTGCAACGAACGCGCGAACGATGCTTCGACGGCGCGTCATGGCCGTGCCTCCTACTTTTCAGTACAACCGGTTCTGACCGACAGCGGTGGACGCTCGGCGGGGCGGCCGCGCCTGATGTCTCGGGGAGCACGCCAGGAGCTCCCCTGGGCCAGGGTAGGTAAAGACCGACGCGGATCAAGGGAAAACACGCTGATCCTCCCCAAATGGGGGGGATCAACCACCCCGCTTCGCGCGCGAGAAGAACGACCAGCGGCCTGGCCCGGGAGCGATGCCCCGATCGCTGCAGCGCTCGGGGCCCTGCCCGTTCGGTCAGCCTGCGCTCTACGTCACGAGCAGCGCGGGTTCCTCCAGCGTCTCGGCGAGCGCCTGGAGGAACTCGCCGGCGCGGGCGCCGTCGACGACTCGATGATCGCAGGAGAGCGTCAGCGTCAGCGCGGGTCGCACGGCGGGCAGCCCGTCGATCGCCAGCACGCGGTCGGCGATGCGCCCGACGGCGAGGATCGCAGCCTGCGGCGGGTTGATGATCGCGGTGAAGGCGTCGATGCCGTACATGCCGAGGTTGCTGACCGTGAACGCCCCGCCCTGCACGTCGCGCGGCTCGAGGCGCCCCTCGCGGGCGCGACCGACGAGCTCTGCGCGCTGCGTGGCCAGCGCGGCCAGGTCGGTGCCATCGGCATCGTGGAGAACGGGCACGACGAGCCCGTCGTCGAGCGCGACCGCGAGCCCCACGCCGATCGACGGCGGCGTGACCAGTCCCGACTCGGACCAGGACCGGGTGAGAGCCGGATGGGTGCGCAAGGTGTGCGCCACCGCGCGCACGATCAGATCCGTGATCGTGACGTGAACGCCCGTCCGCCGGCGTGCCGACTGCTGCCAGCTCAGGAGGCGACCGGCATCGACCTCACGCTGCACCGCGAAATGCGGCGCAGTCGTCCAGCTCGCCAGCGTCCGCTCGGCCATGGTGCGCCAGACGGCGCTCATGGCTGCCACTGCGCCGGCCGGCTGCACAGCCGCCGGCGCCGTCGCGACCGGAGCGACGGCATCGGCGGGCGCGGCGGATGCGCGGACGTCGGCGGCCTGGACCGGGCGGCCCAGCCGCGTGGCGAGCGCCGGGAGATCGATCCCGGCGTCCCGCGCCATGCGCCGTGCGAGCGGTGATGCGGGCGCGCGCGCAGGGACTGTCTCGACCGCGGGCGCCCGCGCTTCGCCTGGCGCGAGAATGAGGGCGATCACGCTTCCGACGGGAACATCGTCGCCGGCCTGCGCGGTGACCAGGGCGAGCGTGCCGTCCGCCGGCGCTTCGAGCTCCACGGTGACCTTGTCGGTTTCCACCTCGATCAGCGGGTCGCCCTTGCGCACGGCGTCGCCCTCCGCCGAGAGCCAGCGGATGACGCGCCCGGTGTCCTGCGCGACGCCGAGGACGGGCATGATCACGTCGACTGGCACTAGTGCGGAGTCACCGAATGATCGCCCTGCGGGATCGCTGCGCCATTGCCCGCCGCATTCAGGTGCGACTGGGTCTCGCGCGTGGCCCGTAGCGGGCCGCCGGCCGTGTGGTAGTGGCTCCCCGCGACCATCAGGTCCTCCGCCGGGAAGCGCGTGATGACCTCGCAGCCCGTGGCCGTGACCACGAGCTCCTCCTCGATGCGCGCCGCCGACCAGCCGTCCGCTGCCGGCCAGAAGGTCTCGAGGGCGAACACCATGCCCTCCTCGATCACCTCGGGATGCTCGAGCGAGACGAGCCGGCTGAAGATCGGCTTCTCCCAGATCGAGAGGCCGATGCCGTGCCCGTACTGGAGCGCGAAGGCGGCCTCCTCGTCGGGGAAGCCGAACTCCTCGGCCTTCGGCCAGAGGGACACGACGTCGGCGGTCGTGGCGCCGGGACGGATGAGCGAGATCGCGGCGTCGAGATAGTGGCGGCAGCGCTTGTACGCGTCGACCTGCGCATTCGAGGCGCTGCCGATCGCGAACGTCCGGTAGTAGCAGGTGCGGTAGCCGAGATAGGCGTGCAGGATGTCGAAGTACGCGGGGTCGCCCGGCCGCAGGATGCGATCCGCGAAGACGTGCGGATGTGGATTGCAGCGCTCGCCCGAGATCGCGTTGACGCCCTCGACGTGCTCCGATCCGAGGTCGTAGAGCACCTTCGAGACGAGGCCGACGCACTGGTTCTCGCTCATGCCGGGCTTCATCGCCCGGTAGAGCTCGTCGTAGGCGGCGTCGGCCATCATGCAGGCGGTGTTGAGCAGCGTGATCTCGTCCTCGGTCTTGATCACGCGTGCCCGCTGCATGATCTGCTGACCGTCGAGCACGGTGATCCCCTCGGCCTGCAGCGCGAGCAGGATCGGGAGCTCGATGACGTCGACGCCGATCGGTGAGCCCATGAGGCCGCGCTCCTCCAGCTCGATGCGGACCTTGCGCGCCACGTCCTGGGCCTGACCGACCTCGGGCCCGAGGGCGCCACGCAGGGTCGAGATCCCGGGCCGGGAGCGCTCACCGAGCCACGGGCAGTAGAGCTGGTGATGGCGCGCCGCCGAGCCGAAGTCCCACAGGATCGGCTCGTCGCCCTGCGGCAGCAGCGTGAAGCGCGCGAGCTTGTCGATCGCCCACGTGCCGATGTGCGTGGCCGTGAGGTAGCGGATGTTGTTCATGTCGAAGCAGAGCAGCGCGCCGAGCTCCGACTCTCCGAGCAGCTTCTTGGCGCGCGCGAGCCGCTCGCTGCGCAGGCGCTCCATGTCGACCCGCTGCTCCCAGTCGACCGCGGTCAGACCGAATGTCTTGAGTGCCATCGAGAGCCCCTTACGCAGGTAGGCAGAGCATGCGCGCTGCAGCGGCGACGCTCTGAGCGGTCGGTACGGTCAGATCTTCGAGCACGGGCGAGAACGGCACGGGGACGTCCATCGCGCCGAGCCGCGTCACGGGCGCGTCGAGATAGTGGAAGGCGCCTGCGGCGATCACGGCCGCGAGCTCGGCCGACGCGCCGTAGCTCTGATGCCCCTCGTCGACGACGATCGCCCGGCTCGTCTTGCGCGCCGATGCGATGAGCGTCTCGGTATCGAGCGGCGAGGTGGTGCGCGGGTCGACGACTTCGGCGCTGATGCCTTCGGCAGCCAGCAGATCGGCGGCTTCGAGCGCCACGTAGACCATGCTGCTCGTCGCCACGATCGTGATGTCGCTGCCCGCGCGCTTGATGTCCGCAACCCCGAGGGGGATCACGTACTCCTCCTCGGGAACCGGCCCGCGCACGGCGTAGGCGAGCTTGTCCTCGAAGAAGACGACGGGGTTGTCGTCGCGGATGGCGGCCTTGAGGAGGCCCTTGGCGTCATACGGCGTCGCGGGCATCGCGACCTTGAGGCCGGGGATGTGGCTGACCCAGGCATGCAGGCTCTGACTGTGCTGCGCGGCCGAGCGGCGGGTCGCTCCGAGCGTCGTGCGCAGGACCATCGGCACGCGCAGCGCGCCCCCCGACATGTAGTGCACCTTGGCCGCCTGGTTCGCCAGCTGATCCATCACGAGCGTGAGGAAGTCGCCGAACATGATGTCGACCACGGGGCGCATGCCGGTCATCGCCGCCCCGACTCCGATGCCCGTGATGCCCGCCTCCGAGATCGGCGAGTCCATCACGCGCCCGGGCCCGAATTCGTCCACGAGCCCGAGCAGCACCTTGAACGGCGTGCCGGCTTCGGCCACGTCCTCGCCGATCACGAAGACGGTCGGATCGCGGCGGAGCTCCTCGCGCAGGGCCTCGTTGATGGCCTGCCCGAAGGTCAGCTCCCGCGTGCCGGATACTGCGCGCGTCTCACTCGCGGCGCTAGGCGTAGACATGCTGATAGACCTCGAGCGCAGCGGGATAGGGGGCGGCCAGCGCGAACTCCACGCCCGCGGCGACCGCGTGCCGCACGCGGGCCTCGATTGCGGCCAGGTCGTCCTCGCTCGCGAGGCCCTGCTCGCGCAGCCAGGCACCATGGAGAGCGATCGGGTCGCGCCCGTCGCGCCAGCTCGCCTCCTCGTCACGGGAGCGGTAATAGGCGCGGTCGATGTCGCCGACATGGTGGCCGTGCAGGCGGTAGGTCTCGCACACGAGAAAGCTCGGTCCGCCGCCGCCGCGCGCTCTCTCGACCGCGTCGGTCGCGGCTTCCTGGACGGCGCGCACGTCCTGGCCGTCGGCCGTGGCGGCGGGGATCCCGAAGGCCTCGGCGCGCGCGCCGACGCTGCCGGCGGTGGTCTCGCGGTAGTGCGTGTACTCGCTGTAGAGGTTGTTCTCGCACACGTAGACGACAGGCAGCTTCCAGAGCGACGCCATGTTCATGACCTCGTAGAGCACGCCCTGCCCGAGCGCGCCCTCGCCGAAGAAACAGACCGCGACCTGTCCGCTCTGGCGCTTCTGCGCGGAGAGCGCCGCCCCGGTCGCGATGCCGGCGCTCCCGCCCACGATGGCGTTGGCGCCGAGGTTCCCGCTCTGCTGATCGGCGATGTGCATCGATCCGCCCTTGCCCCGGCAGTACCCGGGCTCACGGCCCAGGAGCTCGGCGAACATGCGGTCGATCGAGGCGCCCTTGGCCAGGCAGTGGCCATGGCCACGGTGGGTGCTCGTGATGTAGTCGTCGTGGCGCAGCGCCGAGCAGACGCCCACGGCGACGGCCTCCTCGCCGCTGTAGAGATGGGCGAGCCCGGGCATCTTGGCCGTCGTATAGAGCTCGTTCACGTGTTCCTCGAAGACGCGGATGGTGAGCATCCGCTCGTAGAGGTCGAGCGCCGTCGGCGCACCCACTGCCGGGGCGGCAGCCATCAGCGGGCCGGCGCAGGCAGGCCGGAGAGCTGCGCGAGCACATCGAACATCACGGCGAAATCGTGCTTTTCGAGCCCCATCCCCCGGGCGGCGGTGAGGATCTCGTTGGCCGTGGCGGTACTCGGCAGCGGCACGTCGAGCTCGCGCCCGAGGTCGAGGGCGAGCACCATGTCCTTCTGCATCATGTTGCAGTCGAACCACGCTTCCTCGGGCATCTCCAGCACGAACGGCCCGCGGTAGCGAACCATGGGCGACGCGATCGCGCTGTTGGTCAGCACCTGCACCGCGTCCTCGCGCGAGATCCCGCCCTTCTCCGCCAGCAGGACGCCCTCGCTGAAGGCGAGCATCTGCACCGCGAGGCTGAGGTTGGTGGCGATCTTCATCAGCACCGCCTGGCCGTTGTCCCCGACGCGGGTCACGGTCGGCCCGATGTCGCGCAGGATGGGCAGGACGCGCTCGAACGCGGCCTCGTCCCCGCCCACGATGACCGAGAGCTTGCCCTGCTCGAGGGTGATCACGCTGCCCGAGACCGGCGCGTCCAGCATCACGGCACCGGTCTCGGCCACGCGCTCGGCGAGCCCCCGGCTCGCCGCCGGGCTGACCGTGCTCATGTCGATGTAGACCTTGCCCGGCCCGAGTCCCGCGAGGATGCCGTCGGGCCCGTGGGTGATCGCCGCGAGCGCCTGCGTGTTGGTCACCATGGAGAAGACGACATCGCTGCGCTCCGCGGCCTCGCGCGGGGTATCGGCGAACGCCATCCCGTCGGCGATCAGCGGCTCGGCCTTGCTGCGCGTGCGGTTGTGCCCGGTTACCTCGTGGCCGGCCTCGAGCAGGCGGCGGGCCACCCCGCCCCCCATGACGCCGAGCCCCACATAGCCGATCCGTGCCATCGCGCTACTCCATCTCGTCGGGTGGTGGGGGCGGCGTGCTGAAGTCCGCGAGCCGGCTCGTGGTGACCGCCTCGTGAATCTCGCGCTCGACGCGCGCCAGGTGAGAGCGCATGCGCGTCCGGGCGTCCCTCGCGTCGCCGAGCTCGATCGCAGCGAGGATCTGACGGTGCTGCTCGAGCGAGCGGGCCGCGCTTCCGGGAATCCCGTACACCTGCTCGAGCGCCCGCTCGAGCAGATCGCGAATTGCGTGCATGGCGTGCAGCGCGACGCGGTTTCCCGTCGCCGCGGCCACGGCCACGTGAAAGCGCACGTCGGCGGCCGCGTAGGTGTCGCGATCGTCGAGGCCCTTCGCCATGTCGTCGATCGCCCGCGCCATCGTCGCGAGATCCTCGTCGGATCTGCGAACCGCGGCCAGCGCCGCGGCCTCGCCCTCGAGCATCCGGCGCATCTCGTAGAGCTCGCTCAAGTTCGCCTCGTCCTGCGAGAGCAACAGCGCGAGCGAGCGGTTGAGCGGGCTGCGGAGCTCCGAGACGACGAACCCCCCGTTGCCGACCGACTCGATCACGCCCTTCGACTCGAGCATGCGCAAGCCCTCGCGCACCGACGAGCGGCCGACCTTGAACGACGCGGTCAGCTCCCGCTCGGTCGGGAGCGGGTCGCCGGGGCGCAGGCGCGTGCCGATCTCGCTGAGCAGCTGCTCGGCGATGAGCTCGTAGGTGTTGCGTTTCTCGATCGGTGCCCGCATTGCGCGGCACG
>CAZYYP010000011.1:0-32509 GCA_964651695.1 uncultured Gaiellales bacterium
TGATCTACTGGACGAGCACGGCCAGGCTGATCCGGGCGCAGGTCAAGTCGGTGCGGGAGCGCACGTACGTCAAGCGTGCGCAGGCGCTCGGTGCCTCCGATGTCCGCTTGATGCGGCGGCATGTGCTGCCGCAGATCGTGCCGCTCCTGATCGCCAACACCGTGCTCACGATCGCCACGGCGATCTTCGCCGAGACGTACATCAGCTTCCTCGGGCTCGGCGACCCGTCGAGCATCTCGTGGGGACGGCTGATCCAGAACTCCCTCACCGGCGGCGCCATCTTCCACCACGCCTGGTGGGCGATCGTGCCGCCCGGAGTGTGCGTCACGCTCCTGATCCTGGCCTGCACGATCATCGGCCAGTCGATCGAGGACACGCTCAACCCGCGGCTCAAGGTCGGCCACCTGGCGGTGCGCCGCTTCCGGCTGCGGCCGTTGGCAGGGAGGTTGGAGTCCGAGTGAGCGCGCCGCCACCCTTGCTCGACGTCCGCGACTTGAACGTCTGGTTCGACCTCGCCGGCGAGCGCGAGTTGCACGCCGTGCGCGGCATCGACTTCAGCCTCGGGCGCGGAGAGCGGCTCGGCCTCGTCGGCGAGTCGGGCTGCGGCAAGACGACGGCGATCCTGGCGCTGATGGGGCTACTGCCGTCGAGCGCGAGTGTCCGGGGAACGGTCGGGTTCGCCGGTACCGACATCATGGCGCGCGGCGAGGAGTCGGTCAGCCCGCACCGCTGGTGTGACATCGCGATGGTGTTCCAGGGCGCCATGAACGCCTTCAACCCCGTCAAGACGATCGGCGCTCAGATCGTGGAGCCGATGGAACTGCACGGCACGCATACGGGCTCGGCGGCACGTGCGAGGGTGCGCGAGCTGCTCGAGCTCGTCGGCATCGCCGGGGCGCGCGCCGATCGCTACGCCCACGAGTTCTCGGGCGGCATGCGCCAGCGCGCGGCGATCGCCATGGCGCTCGCGTGCGACCCCAAGGTGCTGCTTGCCGACGAGCCGACGACGGCGCTCGATGTGATGGTGCAGGCCCAGATCCTGCAGCTGCTGATTCGCCTGACCGTCGAGCTCGGACTGGCCCTCGTGCTCGTGACGCACGATCTGCCGGTGGTCGCCCAGGTGTGCACCCGGGCCGCAGTCATGTACGCGGGCGAGATCGTCGAGCAGGGGCCGACGCGTGACCTCTATCACGACCCTCGCCACCCGTATACGCGCATGCTGTTCGCAGCCACGCCCGACCCCTACGGCAGCCGGGCGGTCGAGTCGATTCCGGGGGCGCCTCCGAGGCTCGACAGGGTGCTGCACGGCTGTCCGTTCGAGCCGCGCTGCGACCGCGCGTTCGAGCGCTGCCGCGACGAGCGACCGGCGAGCGCACGGGTCGCCGAGCGCCACATGGCGGCCTGCCACCTCAACGATCCCGTTCCCCGCGCCGTCCCGGCATGAGCGCCGAGACCCCTGCTCCTCTGCTCGAGGTCTCGGACCTCGTCGTGCGCTACCCCGTGCCACGCGGGATCGTCGCCGCGCTCGCGCGGCGGCCGCGAGAGCAGGTGCACGCCGTCGAGGGCGTCTCGTTTGCGATCGGCGAGGGCGAGATGGTGGCGCTCGTCGGCGAGTCCGGTTGCGGCAAGACGACGATCGCCCAGACAGTCATCCGCATGGTCCCCTCGGTCAGCGGCTCGATCGCCTTCCGCGGTCGCGACATCACGGCGCTCACGCAGCGCGAGCTGCGACCGCTGCGGCGCGAGATGCAGATCATCTACCAGGATCCCTACGAATCCCTGGACCCGCGTCTGCGCGTTCGCGATGCGGTTTCCGAGCCGCTCGAGATCCACCGCGTGCCGGAATCCGAGCGCCGGGCCCTGGTCGACGAGGCGCTGACCTTCGCGGGCCTCACACCGCCCGAGCTGTATCTGGACCGCTTCCCGCACGAGCTTTCCGGTGGTCAGCGGCAGCGCGTCGCGATCGCAGCCGGCATCGTGCTGAGGCCGAAGCTGCTGGTTGCCGACGAGCCCGTGTCCATGCTCGACGTCTCGGTGCGCGCCGGCATCCTCCGCCTGCTCGACGACCTGCGCCGGAGCGGCCTCGGCATCCTCATGATCACGCACGACCTTTCGACCGCAGCCCACTTCGCAGATCGCATCTGCGTGATGTACCTCGGGCGCATCGTCGAGCAGGGTCCTGCGCAGGAGGTCGTGCGGAACCCCCAGCATCCCTACACGCGCGCGCTCATCTCAGTCGTGCCCAAGCCCGATCCCGACGACCGCATGACGCCTCAGATCCTCACAGGCGAGGCGCCGAACCCGATCCACGTTCCGCCGGGATGCCGCTTCAACCCGCGCTGCCCGGTCATGATCGACGCCTGCCGCGCGACCGATCCCGAGCTGCGCCCCGCGCCCGACACGCCGCAAGGCCACGAGGCCGCGTGCCTGCTGCTCTGAAGGCGACCGGCGGCCCCTACCACCAGCCGAGCTTGTCGAGCATCGTGACGAGCGTGCGGCGCCGCGTGTGCTCCTCGCGTGCGGCGCGGGCGAAGGCGATGACCTCGTCGGCGCGGTCGTGCGCCTCAGCGGCCTTGCGCATCGCGCGCAGGTGGCGCACGGCGTTGCCGTAGCTCTCGCGATCCGAGGTCTCGAGCTCGGCCGTGACGAGCAGCTTGTAGTGCGTGAGCGCCGCGTCGAGGTCATCGACCGCGGCGATGCGGGCGAGCTCGAGCCGCACGGTGACGGGCACCGGGTGCCGCATGGCGGCGTTCAGCGCGGCTGCGGTCGCGCCATCGGCGAGGAGTGCCGTGACGAGCTCTCCGGCGTCGCCCGCGCGCTCCGCCGCCAGCGCGAGCTGCGCGTGCGACCAGTCGCGCTGGGCGTCCCGCTGCTCACCCGAGGCGGCGAGCAGCTCGGCGCTCAACTGGGCGCTGGGCGCGCGCACGAGCTCGTCGCGCAGGAGTGCGACGGCGTCCTCGCGGCGGTCGGAGTGAAGGTAGGCGCTGACGAGCGCCTCGCGCAGAGCCGGGTCGCCGCCGCCGTGCGCGGCGATGCCGCGCTGCAGCCAGTCGACGGCGTCGTCGTCGCGGCCTGCGAGCGCGAGCTCCTGCGCGATGCGCACGTACCGCGCGGGCGTCTCGAGGTCGAGCGCGAGCTCGCGGACGAGGCGGTCGATGTCACCGAGCGCGCGGGCGAGCGACTCGCTCATCGCGCGCAGCGTGAGCCCGACGTGCGAGACGGCGGCGCGCGAATCGGCCGGCATCGCTGCGAGCTTGCGCGTCAGGATGGCGTCGAGCGCGGCCAGGCCCGAATCGCCGAGCAGGCTCCGGTAGCGCTCGGGCGCATCGTGCATCCACTCGTGGTCGGTCTTCTCGGCGAGCTCGATCAGCCGGGCTGCGAGCGCCTCGGGCTTCGGCGGAACGGCGCCGCACGCGTCCAGATGCAGACCGCGCACCTCCTCGCGCAGCGCATCCATGTCGGGATCGGCGACGCTGAACTGGCCGAGCGCCTTGTCGACGCACAGCACGGCGTGCTCGGAGAGCGAGACACAGCCGGAGTCGTGGATCGCGACGAGCTCGTGAAGCTCGACGAGCGTCTCGTGGATGCGCGCCGCGAAGCGCGCGGGTCCGCGCCACGCCACCTCGCGCGATGGCTTGGTGACGGCCGTGAGGCCCTTGCGGACGGTGACGGCGTCGACGGAGCTACTCGACGACGAAACCTGGACGTCGAGGCGATCCCCCGGGGACGCGGTGCGAGCCGAGTCCTCGGTCACCGGCGCCAAGCGAGCACGCTCGCTCCCCGCGATGCCCGCGATTCCGACGCGAGCAGCGATTTTCTCCCAGTCATAGGGCCACCGTACCTTGTAACGATTGTCCCCGCGCCCGGACGCGAGATCCGCTAGGCATCCTGAGGAGACCATTTCGCGCACTGCTACCCGGGGCCGTCCAGGCGACTCCCGTCGCGGGCGTCCTTCAGACTGCCGCGCCGGAGCGGTCGCGGACGAGGTTCGACCAGGCCTGTCCGCCGTCGGCGGCCGTGACCTCGACGCGCCCCCAGCGGTGGAACTCGGGGAGCTCGAGTCGTGCCGCGGTGATCGAGCCGTCGGCGGCGCGCTCGGTCACGCGGCCGCGCCAGTTCATCTCGAGCGCGCCGGCGTTCGCCTTGCACCCGTCCCAGAAGCCGGACCGGAGCGTCACCGAACGCGCAGGCGAGCAGCGGACGTCGATGCCCGTGGCGTCGACGCGCACGTCGTGGATCTCAGGGCCGCTGCTCGCATAGAAGCATCCGTCGCGCAGCGCCTCCAGCACCGCGGCGCGCGAGCGCTCGGGCGCCCGGACCATCGTCCAGGCGAGACGCGAGTCCTGGCCGGCGTAGTGCGAGTCGTCGGTCGCGATCCCGTGACACGCGCGCCCGGACCCGAGGACTCCGTCCCAGTGGACGACCGAGAGGCCGTTGCCCTGCTGCTGCTCGGAGCCCCCGTTGAAGATCTCCATGCCGGCGAGGTCGGGCGCCCCGAGGTAGTGCTCGGGCGAGAGGCCGCTCCAGTAGGGGTGGGCGAGATAGGCCACGCCGCCCTGCGCGACGATCCAGCTCGCGGCCTCGGCGATCGAGGGAAACTTCTCGCGCGGCTCCGGCAGCTCGTCGATGCCGTAGGCGAGCACGTCGGCCTCCTCGAGCTCGCCCTCGACCGCACCCGAGAGCTCGGCCGAGGGGATCCCGAGGATCTCCGGGTGCTCGAAGGTCGTGACGTGCCAGTGGTCGGTGATCGCGAGCACGTCGTAGCCGGCGCGGGCGTAGTGCTCGACCAGACCCCCGGGGCTCGGCTCGCCGTCGGAATTCGTCGTGTGCGCGTGCAACTGACAGCGCAGCCACGCGCCTTCGGTGTCCCAGGGGCTCGCCATCAGCGCGGACGCTACCGCCTCGGCGAATCGCCCGGCGCGTTCCTCACGGCATGCTCTCCCCACGTTCACCCCTCGACGCAGTGAGAGCGGGCGACCTGGATCTCGCGCTTGACGCGAGCCCGCTCGGAGATCCAGGCCGACCAATCGCACACCGCGCGCCAGGGGTAATGCCGGCACCCTGAACGACCGATAGATCGGGGGTGAGCACACCGCCCGCCCCACCCGGACCACCGCCCGGTGACACGGATGGAACCTTCGCGAGCATGCGCCAGGTGCTCGACGGGATGCATCAGGGCGTTGTCGTGCGCGACGCGTCCGGGACGATCGTCGACGTGAACGTCGCCGCCGAGGCGGTCCTCGGCCAGCCGCGGGCGGATCTGATCGGCCGGCAGTCGGTCAATCTCCGCGGCGGCGTCCACGCCGACGGCACGCCCTTTCCGCCGAACCAGTCCGCCGCGAGCATCGCGCTCTCGACCGGCCGGGACGTCGTCGGCGAGCTCGTCGGCCTGACACTGCCCGGCGGCGAGCTGCGGTGGGTGGCCGTGAACGCGCGTGCGCTGCGCGAGGGCGACGCGATCAGCGGCGTCGTCTCGACCTTTGTCGACGTGACCGAGCAACAGGAGCTCGTGGCTGCCCTGGCCGAGTCGGAGAAGCGCTTCCGCCTACTGGCCGAGAACGCGAGCGACCTGATCACGAGCATCGACCCGGACGGCGTGCGCACCTATGTCTCCCCGTCCTGCAAGGCCCTGCTGGGCTACGAGCCGGCCGAGTTGATCGGCAGGGTCGCAATCGGCCTCGTGCATCCCGAGGATCAGCCCGGCCTCTCCGCCTTCCTGCAGTCCCTGATCGACGACGGGCCTGCGGCGTACGAGGCGCGCTTCCGCCACGAGCAGGGCAACTGGGTCTGGCTGGAGACCCGCGGGCGCGCCGTGCACGACGCCGACGGAACGCTCATCGAGCTGCAGACGGTCGCGCGCGACATCACGGCAGAGCGGCAGGCCGCCCGCGAGCTGCGCGAGGCCGAGGAGCGCTTCCGCAACGCGTTCGACCAGGCTCCGATCGGCAAGGCGCTCGTGTCTCCCGACGGGCGATTCATGCGCGTCAACGCGGCGCTCTGCCAGATCACCGGCTATCCCGAAGGCGACCTGCTCGGGACGACGTTCCAGTCGCTCACCCATGCGGACGACCTCGGAGCCGACCTGGAGCGCATGCAGCAGATCCTCGACGGCTCGAGCGAGAGCTACGCGATCGAGAAACGCTACCGCCACGCCGACGGGCACTACATCTGGGCGCTCCTGCACGTCTCGCTCGTGCGCGGCGAGACTGGCGCCCCCCTCTACTTCGTCTCGCAGATCCAGGACATCAGCGAGCAGAAGCGCACCGCCGAGCGCCTGACCGACCTGACCCTGCGCGACTCGCTCACCGGCCTCGCCAACCGCGTGCTGTTCACCGACCGCCTGGGGCACGCCGTCGAGCGCGCGCGGCGCTCGCGCGAGCGCATCGCCGTGCTCTTCATCGACCTCGATCGCTTCAAGTCGGTCAATGACAGCCTCGGGCACGCGGCGGGCGACGAACTGCTCCGCCAGGCGGCCGACCGCATGCGCCGGGCCGTGCGACCCACCGACACGATCGCGCGCCTCGGCGGTGACGAGTTCACGGTGCTGTGCGAGGACCTCGGCTCGGTCGGCGACGCCCAGTGCGTCGCGGATCGCCTCAGCGAGGAGCTCGAGCGGCCCTTCGACCTGCTCGGCACGCAGCGGAGCATCGGCGTGAGCATCGGCATCGGCGTCGCCGGGGCGCTCGACAGCGCCGAGGCGGTGCTCGCCAAGGCGGACGCCGCGATGTACCGCGCCAAGAACGACCAGAGCGATCTGCGCGGGGCGGCGTGAGGCGCTCCGGGCTCGCCGTGTCGCTCGCGCTCGCGCTGCTCCTGCTGACGGCGCCCGGCGCATTCGCGAGTCCGTGCACGGCCGTCAAGGGCGGGACCTGGACCGACACGTCAACCTGGAGCTGCGGCGCTGTCCCCACAAACTCGGACGCGGCCACGATCCCGGCGGGAATCACGGTGACGATCGCCGCCGGCGGGTCCGCAGGCTCCGCCTCCCTCACGCTCGGGGGCACGCTCGCCCTCGGCGACGCGAACAGCAGCCTCGACACCAGCGCCTTCGCCGCCAACGGGGGAACCATCAGCTCGAGTGGTCCGCTCCCCGCGGGTGCGCAGGTCACGGTCACGCTCGGCCCGGCGGTCAATGCGACGGTCGGAAGCGGCGGCCTGACCGTCAACGGGGCCGACCTCGCGGTGACCGGCGGCGGCGCCCTCGCCATCGCGGGCCCGCTCGCGATCACGAACGGCGGCTGGTTCGAGAGCGACGTCGGAACGAGCTGGACGAGCACCGCGCCCTGGCGGCTCGGGGGTGCCGATGCGGCGCAGACCTCGACGTTCGAGGTCGTGGGGGCGCAGTTCACGATCCTCGCCGCGACGAGCGCCCAGCGCGTGCCCGGGGCGGGCGGCGCCGCGATCAAGCTCGACACCGGGGCGACGCTCTCCAAGCAGGATGCGACCACAACGACTCTCGGCGTCGATGTCGTGCTCGACGACGCACTCCTGCAGGTGATCGCCGGCAAGGTGATCGGCGGCCTGCAGGGCAATGGCGCGCTGTCACTCTCGGCGGGCGCCCTGCTGGGCTTCTCCGGCTCGGGGGATCAGCTCACATCGAACGCCGTGAACGTCACCGGGGGGACGTTCGAGGTCGAGCCCGGCGCGAGCGTCAGCCTCGCTCTGCCCGAGAACCCGAATCTCCGTCTCCTCCACGTGGCCTCCGGGGCGTCGCTCGACGTCGCCATCGCCACGGCCCCTCCCGACATGCTGTCCGACACGACGACGCTCGATGCGGGGGCGAAGCTCAGCATGGACGGCGGCGCCGGCACGCTCTCGCTCGCCGATCACGAGTTGCTGTCGGGTTCGGGGACGCTCGACGGAACGCTCCACAACACGGCCGGCATCGTCGCGCCGAGCGGGACCCTCGACGTCACGGGCGACTTCTCGCAGGCCGCCGCCGGCACGTTCTCACTCGCACTCGGGAGCGCCGCAGACGGCGATGCGCTGACCGTCGCGGGATCCGCGGCGCTCGCCGGGGCGCTCAACGTGACCACGAGCTATACGCCTGCAGCATCGGCGGCGCTGCTCGTGCTCGGCAGCGCCAGGGCGCCGTCCGGGACGTTCGCGAAGGTCTCGGCCCCGGTCGGATCGGCGCGCGCCTGGTCGCCCGTCTACAGCGCGAAGGGCGTCGTGCTCTCCCTCGGAGGGGCGGGCGTCGCCGGCGCCGGCGCAGCGCTCGCCCGCCCCCAGGTGCGCCCCAAGGCGCTCGTCGTCGGGGCCACCGCGCGCTGCGTCCCCGGAACGACCAAGGGCGGACCGGCGCTGACCTACCACTGGCTGCGCGCCGGCAAGGTGATCCGCGGTGCGACGAAGGCGCGCTACCTCGTGCGCGGCGCCGACCGCGGACGGCGGCTCGCCTGCCGCGTCACCGCTGCGGCCGGCGGCGCCACCGCGACCAGCGTCCGCGCCCTGGCACGCACGGGGCTGACGATCACCGCAGCCGTCGAGCACGGCGGGAAGAGCGCGACGGTCAGCGTTCGCTGCGCCGCCATCGAACGCCTCTGCCATGGCTCGCTGCGCATCTTCGCCGCGGGCCACGCGGTTGCAGGCAACGCGTTCGCCGTGCATGCACCCGGCGGCGGCGTTCACCTGAATCGGCTCGGGACCGCTCCGCTCGCGGCCGGCACGGTCGTGGTGCGTGCCACCTATCGGAACGGCGCCGGCGCGCTGCGTCACGTCACGCGGCGCCTCGAGCTAACTCTCTGAGGCGCCCGGCGGGACGCGGCCCGCATCGCCCTCCGGCCCCCACCACGGACGGAGAGGCGGCAGGTCGTGGTTGCGCCGGTCGACCGGCATCGGCGCCTCGCCGTCGTCGGCTTCGAAGCGCCGCAGGTACTGGTCGGGCAGGATGCCCCAGCCGTCGTAGGCCGTCGGCTCGCCCGGCATGTCGCCGAGCTCCTCGAGCGGGTCGATGCGCACCTCCCGGACGCGGCAGACGTGGAGCCACGGATCGCTCGCGCCGAACTGGTAGACGAATACATCGCCCACCGTGAGGCGGCTGAGGCGCGAGGTCTCAGGGAGCAGCGCGTCGCGCTCGCCGTCCGCCCAGCCCGCATCCTCGGGCGCCACGTAGACCTGCCCCGCCAGCTCGAACCGCCAGGGGTGCGAGAGATCCCAGCGCCCGAACGACAGGTCGATCGCAGTCGCGAGATCGGCGAACGTGTGCTTGCGCGCGGCGGCGAACACACGGCCCGGGCGCGGCCAGTAGCGATAGCCGCCGCCCTCTACGAGCTCCACCGTCACCGACAGCCACGTCTTCGCCACGCGGCCACCGTACCCGCTCATTCGCGCTCGCGCCGACGCGCGCCCATCAGCGGCTCTGCTACCTCTACGGCAATGGCCGACTCCCCACCAGCGGTCGAGACCGAGGGGGTCGCGGTCGCATTCGGTGAGACGAAAGCGCTCGACGGCGTCGATCTCACCGTCGCCCCGGGGACGGTCCAGGGCTTGCTCGGCCCCAACGGCGCGGGCAAGACGACGCTCGTGCGCGTCCTCGCCACGCTGCTGCGGCCCGACGCCGGGAGCGCGCGCGTCTTCGGCTGCGACGTCGTGCACGACGCGACGCGCGTGCGCGCGCTGATCGGCCTCGCAGGCCAGTTCGCCGCCGTCGACGGAACGCTCACGGGCCGCGAGAACCTCGAGATGGTCGGCCGGCTCTACCGCCTGCGCGGCGCCGAGGCCAAGAGCCGTGCCACCGACGCGCTCGAGCGCCTCGGCCTGACCGACGCGGGCGACCGCGTCGTGCGCGGCTACTCCGGCGGCATGCGGCGGCGGCTCGACCTCGGCGCGAGCCTCGTGGGCCGCCCGCGGCTGCTGATCCTCGATGAGCCGACGACGGGACTCGATCCGCAGACGCGCAACGACGTCTGGAGCTTCATCCGCGAGCTCGTCGCCGGCGGCACGACCGTCCTGCTGACGACCCAGTACCTCGACGAGGCCGACAACCTGGCCGACCACATCGTCGTCATCGACCACGGCAAGACGATCGCGAACGGCACCCCGCGCGAGCTCAAGGCGCGCATGGGGAGCGACGTGCTCGAGTTGCACCTCGCCGACGCCGCGACGCTCGAGCAGACCGCCGAGGCGCTGCGCGGCATCGGCAGCGGCGAGCCCAGCATCGACGCCTCGGATCGGCGCATCACGCTGCCGGTGCACCAGGGCGCGAGCGATCTCATGAGCGCCGTCCGCCGCCTCGACGAGCAGGGGATCGTCCCGAGCGACGTGAGCCTCCGTCAACCCTCGCTCGACGACGTCTTCCTCGCGCTCACGGGCCGCGGGGCGACCCCCGACGAGCGCGAGTCCGGGCGCGGAGCCGCGACGTGAGCATCACCGACCAGCCCGCGCTGCCGCCCGCGCACCTGCCGCTTTCCGCCGTCGTGACCGACTCGATCGTGATCGCCCGCCGCAACCTGCTGATGATCATGCGCACGCCGCAGCTGCTCGTGTTCTCGACGATCCAGCCGGTGATGTTCGTGCTGCTCTTCCGCTACGTCTTCGGCGGGGCGATCAACGTCCCGGGGACGAACTACGCGAATTTCCTGCTGCCCGGCGTCTTCGTCCAGACCGTCGTGTTCGGCGGCACGGCGGCGGCCGTGGCGCTCGCCGCCGACCTCAACGCGGGCATCGTCGACCGCTTCCGCTCGCTGCCGATGGCCCGCTCGGCCGTGCTCGCCGGCCGCACGGCCGCGGACGCCGTGCGCAACGTCTTCGTGATCGCCCTGATGGTGATCGTGGGCTATGCGGTCGGCTTCCGCTTCCAGGGCGGCTTCCTGGCCGCCGTCGGCGCGATGGCGATCGCACTGCTGTTCGGCTACGCGTTCTCGTGGTTCTTCGCGCTCGTCGGCCTGCTCGTGCGCGATCCGGAGACGGCGCAGGTCGCCGGCTTCGTCCCGCTCTTCCCGCTCGTCTTCGCGAGCTCGATCTTCGTCTCGCCGCAGACGATGCCCTCGTGGCTGCGGTGGTTCGCCGAGCATCAGCCGATCTCGAAGGTCGCGAACGCCGTGCGCGGACTCTCGCTCGGCACGGCGACGACCTCGGACGTCGTCGTCGCCCTGCTCTGGATCGGCGCGATGCTGGTCGTCTTCGCGCCGCTCGCCACGTGGCGCTATCGCAAGGGATAGCGTTCGAAGCGATAGTGAGTCTCGGCTACCATCAAGGCGTGACCACGGGCGACCCAGGCTGGAGCGCGCACGCGCAGGCGACCCTCGACCGCGAGGGCTACCGCGCGGGCGCGGCTCGCACCCGCGTCGTCGACGTCCTCGCCCGTCAGGACTGCTGCGCGACCGCCCAGCAGATCGCCGACGAGTTGCGCTCGGGCGATGCGCGCGTCGGCATCGCGAGCGTCTACCGCGCGCTCGAGGTGCTCGACCGCCTCGGCCTCGTGCACCGGCTCGACGTCGGCGACGGCACCGCGCGCTACGAGGCCGCGCTCCCGGGCGGCGAGCACCACCACCACGTCGTGTGCGACCGCTGCGGTCGCGTGGCCCAGTTCGCCGACGACGGGCTCGAGCAGGCGATCCACACGTTGTCGGAGCGCCTCGACTTCGCGATCGACCAGCACGACGTGGTGCTGCGCGGCACCTGCCCGAACTGCCGCTAACGCAGGACGGCGTCCAAGACCATCGCGGCCAGGTAGGCGCCGACGAGGCAGAGCGCGATCGACGCGCCGCCCGCGGTGCCGCCGTAGTACGAGAGGTAGAGCCCGGCCACGCCGCCGGCGATCGCAACGGCGATGCTGACGCCCAGCAGCGAGCCGAAGCGCCGCGTCAGCAGCCTCGCGCATGCGGCCGGGGCGACCAGGACGGCGACGACGAGCAGGCTGCCGAGCGCCTGGACGCTGACGACGACCGCCGCGGCGACGAGCAGCATGACGACCAGTTCCACCGGCCGCGGTGCGATGCCGATCGCGCGCGCGCTGGAGCGGTCGAAGCCGACCGCGAGCAGGCGGGCGTGCAGCACCCACAGCAGCGCCACCACCGGAAGCGCGATGAGTGCAGTGAGGAGCAGATCCGCCCGCGACACGGCGAGCACGTCGCCGAACAGCAGCTCCTGGATGCCCGGTGGCGAGTCCGGGCTGAGAGCAAGCAGCGCGCCGAGCCCGAACGCCGAGGTGACCACGACGCCGATGGAGGTGTCGCGGTCGATCCCGCGCACGTCACCGAGCCCTGCGACGCCACTCGCCGCGGCACCCGCGCCGACGGCGCCGCCCGCAGCGATCGGCAGACCGAGCAGGGAGGCGGCGACGAGCCCGGGGAACATGCCGTGCGCGAGGCTCTCGGCGCTGTAGGACACGCCGTACAGCAGCACCCAGCACCCCAGCCAGCCCCCGACGAGGCCGACGAGGCCGACCTCGAGGAAGGCGTGCTGCATGAACGCCTGGCTCCACGGGTCGCTCAGCCACTGCCAGGCGCCGCTCATCCGTCTCCGTGATCGTGGTGGTGCGCCGGGAGAATGCCGCGCGCCGGGCCGCCCGAGCCGTCGTCCACCGCGACGATCGAGCCGCCATACGTCGCCTCGAGCACCGGGCGGGTGAGCACACCCGGTGCCCCGAAGGCGATCTGGCGGCCGTTGAGGCAGAGCACGCGGTCGAAGCGGCGCGCCTGGTCGACATCGTGGGTCGCGATCAGCACGCCCCGGCCCTCCGCGGCGAGACGGTCGATGAGCGCCGTGAGCACGCCCGCGCTCGCCGCGTCGACGCCCGTGAACGGTTCGTCGAGCAGCACCAGCCCGGCGTCCTGAACGAGCGCACGCGCCACCAGCACACGCTGGCGCTGGCCGCCCGAGAGCTCGCCGAACGGACGCGCCGCGAGCTCGTCGAGCTGCACGTCGGCGAGCGCGTCGAGGGCGCGCCGGTGCTCGCGCTTGCCCGGGCGCCGCCACCACGGCAGGCGCGAGATCGAGCCCATCACGGCGACGTCGAGGGCGGTGACCGGGTAGTCGAGGCGCGAGCGCTCGGTCTGCGGCACGACGCTGCAGCGCGCCGAGACCTCGAGGGTGCCCGCGAGCGGCACGAGCTCGCCGAGCAGCGCGCGCAGGAGCGTCGACTTGCCGCCGCCGTTCGGGCCGAGGATGCCCAGCCGCTCGCCGGGCTCGACGCCGAACGCGAGACCCTCGAGCACGCTCCTGCCGCCGTAGCCGAGTGCGAGTCCTCTGGCGGAGACGAGCGTCATCCGCCGCCCCCGAGCCGGCAGCCGTGCGCTCCGCCCGTGAATCCGCGCACCATCGCGTTCGCGTTCGCGCGCTCCATCGAGAGGTAGGTGGCGCCGGGCGAGCCGGCGGGGCCGAGGGCGTCGCCGTAGAGCGTGTCGCCGGCGCGGGCGCCCGACTCCGCTGCGATCTGCTGCGCCAGCTTCTTGCTGAGCGACTGCTCGGGGAAGATCGCACGCACGTGCTCGCGCCGCACGAGCGCCACGAGTCTCGCGATGTCCTGCGCGGAGGCCTGCGCCTGCGTCGTCTGCGAGGGGATGACGGCGCCGACGATCTCGATGCCGTAACGGTGCGCGAAATAGCCGAAGGCGTCGTGGTCGGAGACGAGCTTGCGCTCTGCCGCCGGCACGCCTGCCACGCACGCGCGGATGCCGGCGTCCAGCGCCCGCAAGCGGCGGAGGTAGGCGGCGGCGTTTGCGCGATACGTCCCCGCTGCGGCGGGATCCGCTTTCGCGAGCGCATCGCGGATGACACGGACGGCCGCCTCCGCGTTGTGCGGGTCGTGCCACCAGTGCGGGTCGTAGCGGGACGCTTCGGGGCCGTCGCTCTCGCCCGGCAGGCGTACCGGCACCGTCGCCCCGAGGTCGACGACCTCGGGTGAGCCCCCGGCGTTGGAGATGACGGTGCTCATCCAGGCGTCGAGCCGGTCGCCGTTGAGGAACACGAGCTTCGCGCCGGCCACGGCCTCGACGTCGTGGGGGCGCGGCTCGTACTCGTGGGGATCCGTGTTGGGGTGCAGGATCTGATGCACGTCGGCGGCGTTGCCGGCAACCACCCGCACCCAGTCGCCGATCTGCGTGGTGGTCGCCACGACAGCGGGGCCGGAGTGCCTCGCCGCCGATCCGCTGCCACAGCCTGCGAGGACGAGCGCCAGCGCGAGACCCGCGGCGATCGGCAGTGCCCGGGCGCGCGCGACGGCCGCGATGCGCCGGCGCAGCAGCGAGAGCGCGAAGAGCGCGCCGCCCATCACGGCGACGGTCGGGCCGGGCGGGGTGTTCAGCTCGACCGACAGCCACAGCCCGGCGATGCCCTGGCCCGCCGCGAGCGCGATCGAGGCGAACTGCCACACGCCCAGCCGCTGCGTCCAGAGCCGGACGGTCGCGGCCGGCACGACGAAGAGGGCGGTCGCGAGCAGCGCGCCGACCGCGCTCAGGGACGACACGACGGCGAAGGCGATGAGCACGAGCAGCAGGGCGTCCGGCACCTGCGAGCGGAGACCCATGGCACGCGCGGCGTCCGGATCGAACCCGCGTGCGAGCCAGGCCGGACCGAGCGTCAGGGTGGCGGCGATCGCCATCGCACTGGCCGCGCCCGCGAGCACGAGATCGCGCGGCCCCGTGAGCAACAGGCTGCCGAAGAGCAGCGAATCGACGTTGCCGCCCGAGTGGAAGACGTCGCTCGCGAGCACGACGCCGCCCGCGAGCGCCGCGACGAGCACGAGCGCCGTGAGGCTGTCGTAGCCTGCGCGCGGGCGGCGGGCGAGGCGCTCCACTCCGAATGCGAACACGAGCGCCGCCGCGAAGGCGCCGAGCGGCGCCGAGAAGCCGAGCCCGTCGGCCAGCACGAGACCGGGAAACGCCGCCGTGCCGACCGCGTGGGCGTAGAACGAGAGACCGCGCATGACGATCCACGTCCCGAGCAGGCCCGCGGCACCCGAGAGCAGCAGCACCTCGAGCACCCCGCGCTGGACGAACGCGAGCTGGAACGGGTCGAGCACGGGCAAAACCTAATCGATACTCATTCCCATTACAAGCGACACCGCCACGAATTCGACGACGCATCTCCGCGCCCACGGAGGCTGAAGGTCTGGCGCCAGGGCCCGCGTCACTACGCTGCGTGCGCCGAGAGCGTCGCAGCGAGGAGTGCGCATGACCCATCCCGTTCTGGCCGAATTCGCGGAGGCCCGCGCCAGGAGCCTCCAGAACCGCGTCGCCGACGCGATCACGAGCTTCGCCGGGTCGATGACCTTCGTCTACGTCCACGTGGTGTGGTTCGCGCTCTGGATCATCTTCGGGGTCGAGAGCTATCCGTTCGGGCTCCTCACGATGATCGTGTCGCTCGAGGCGATCTTCCTCTCGACCTTCGTGATGATCTCGCAGAACCGCGCCGACGCGAAGCGCGAGGTGCTGAGCCAGCACCAGTGGGAGGTGATCCAGAAGGAGGACGAGCAGAACCAGCACCTGCTGACCCTCACCCAGCGGATCCACGATCTCTCGCAGCAGATCCATGGGCTGCAGGCCCAGACGTTCGAGCTCACGAAGGCGCTCACCGACCACCTCGCCCCGCCGGCGGGGCCGCCACCGGAGTAGGCGCCGCGGGCGGCCCGGCCGAAACCGGCGGCGGGTACGATGAGCCACCGATGAGGGTCGCCCTTCCATGACGCCGAGTGTCGCCGACACCGCCGCACGCCTCGGCCGCCTGCGCGGTCTCGATGCCCTCAGCGACGTTCGCGGGATCTTCGCGCTCGCGGCGATCGACCACCGCGACTCGCTCGGCGTCGCGTTCAGGAGCGCGGGCTTCGAGGCCCCGTCGCCCGAGCGCATCGCCGACCTCAAGACGACGATCGCTCGTGCGCTCGCGCCCCACGCGACCGGCCTGCTGATCGATCTCGAGCTCGGCGCGCCCGCGATCGCCCTCGGTGCGCCCGGGCCGTGCCCGATCGTCGTGCCGCTCGAGGCGCAGGGGTACGAGGACGTCTCGGCCGGACGCGTGACGACGTTCCTGCCCGGGTTCTCGCCGGCGCTCGCGCGCACGCTCGGGGCCACCGCCTGCAAGCTCCTCCTGCCCTACCGGCCCGATCACGAGGCCTCGGCCGTGCTGCAGGACGAGGTCGTGCGCACGGCCGTCGCGGGCTGCCATGAGCACGGCCTCCCCCTGATCCTCGAGCCGATCCTCTACGCCCTGCCCGACGAGTCGCCCGAGGCGTTCGCGGCCGCCTTCGCAGCCCTCGTCGTCGCGAGCGCGAAGCACCTCCAGGGCCTCGGGCCCGACATCCTGAAGGTGCAGTTCCCGCGCGACGACCGCGGCGACGAGGCCGCGTGGTGCAAGCAGCTCGACGCCGCGTGCGCATCCACGCCGTGGGTGCTGCTGGGCGGCGGCGGCGCACCGGAGGTGTTCGCCCGCGACCTGCGCATCGCCTGCGCGGCCGGGGCCTCGGGCTTCATCGCGGGCCGTACGCTGTGGACGGGCATCATCGGCGACGACCTGGAGGCCGAGACGTGGCTGCGGCGCGTCGGCGTGCCGCTCCTGCACTCGCTGCGCGACATCGCGCAGGGCGGCAGGCCGTGGCGCGATCGCATCGGCGCCGTGGACGCGCCGGCGCGCGACTGGTTTGCCTGACCGCAGGCGGTCAGAGTGGCTGTGCGCTTCGGTCGCCTCGTCTACGTCGCACGCATCACCAGCCGATCCGCTGGGCGTCCCGGCCCTCGTCCTGCCGGGCTCGCGCCTCGTCGACCGACGGGCGGTCGCTGATCTCGGGCACCCCGACCTGCCAGAACGCGCCGCCCTCGGTCCAGGCGTCGGGGGCCGTGCGCACGGCGATGACGGAGGTCCGGTCGGCGGCGCGGGCGCGGGCGAGCGCCGCGGGCAGATCGCCGATTCCGTCGATCCGCTCGGCCTCGCAGCCCAGCGCGCGGGCGTGCGCGACCCAGTCGACCTCGACGCGGTTCGGCCCGATGCCCGCGAACATGTTGTTGAACGACGCGCCGCCCTGACCGACCTGCAACCGCTCGATCACGGCGAAGCCGCCGTTGTCGCAGAGCAGCGCGATGATCTTGTTGCCCGTGATGACCGAGCTCAGCAGCTCGGAGTTGAGCATCAGGTAGGAGCCGTCGCCGACGAACGTGAACACCTCGCCGCGCGTTCGCGCCATGCGCGCACCCCATGCGCCCGCGAGCTCGTAGCCCATGCACGAGAAGCCGTACTCGCAGTCGAACGTGGCGACGCCGCGCGCGAGCCAGTTGACGTTGAGCTCGCCCGGGAAGCCGCCGGCGGCCGAGACCGCATAGTCGTCCGGGCCCGCCTGAGCGTTCACGGCGGCGACGACCTCGGCGTAGGACGGCGCGGTCGCGCCCGCTCGCGCGGCGGTGGTCGCCCGCACGTGCCCGTGGAACGCCTCGGCCTGGCTGCGCACCTCGGCGCGCCACGACTCCTGCACCGACCAGCCGCCGAGCGCGGCTGCGAGCGCGTCGAGACCCTCCAGCGCATCGGCCACGAGCGTCAGGCTGCGGTGCTTGGCGGCGTCGAAGCGCGCGGCGTTGAGGCCGATGATGCGCAGGTCCTCGTTGCCGAACACCGTCCACGAGCCGGTCGTGAAGTCCTGCAGGCGCGTGCCGACCGCGAGCACGACGTCGGCCTGGGCCGCGAGCGCGTTGGCCTGCGGACAGCCCGTGACGCCGATCGGGCCGGCGTAGAGCGGGTGGTCGGCGAGCAGCGACGACTTGCCCGCCATCGTCTCGACGACCGGCACCCCGTGCGCCTCGGCGAAGCTGCGCAGGCGCTGCTCGGCGAGCGAGTAGTGCACGCCGCCGCCCGCCACGATCAGCGGCGCCCGGGCGCCGCGCAGCGCGGCGACGGCCGCTGCCAGCTCGCGCGTGTCGGGCCGCGATCGGCGCAGCTCGTGGACGACCGGCTCGAACAGCCGCACCGGGAAGTCGTAGGCCTCGGCCTGGACGTCCTGCGGCAGCCCGAGGAAGGCCGGGCCGCAGTCGGCCGGGTCGACGAGCGTGGCGATCGCGAGCGGCAGCGACTGCGCGATCTGCGCCGGGTTCGTGATGCGATCCCAGTAGCGCGTGACCGGGCGGAAAGCGTCGTTGACGGTGACCGAGGGCTGATCGAAGTGCTCGACCTGCTGCAGGACGGGGTCGGGAATGCGGGAGTGGAACGTGTCGCCCGCCAGCAGCAGCAGCGGCAGGCGGTTGGCGTGCGCGACCGCGGCGGCGGTGACCATGTTCACGGCGCCCGGGCCGACCGAGGAGGTGGCCGCCATGAACTGCCGGCGGCGCATCGCCTTCGCGAAGCCGATCGCCGCCAGGGCCATGCCCTGCTCGTTCTGCCCGCGGTAGGTCGGGAGGACGGCGCGCGCGTCGTAGAGCGCCTCGCCCAGAGACGTGACGTTGCCGTGGCCGAAGATGCCGAACACCCCGGCGAGCAGCGGCCGCTCCTCGCCGTCGACGACGGTGCGCTGCGCCGTCAGGAAGCGCACGATCGCCTGTGCCGTGGTGAGCCGGACGGTGCGCATGGTCATGCCTCCACGACGCCTTGGGCCGAGGTCATGGGAAGGCGCGGATCGAGCTCCATGCCGTCCCAGGTCGCACGGATCCAGTGATGCGGCTCGTCGTCGACGAACGCGAGCTTGCGCGGGCCGGCGTCGGAGGCCATCACGTTGAGGTAGTAGAGCGGGTAGCCCGGAGCCGCGACGCACGGCCCGTGGTAGCCCGCCGGGATGAGGAACGCGTCGCGATCGCGCACGATCACCGTCTCGTCGATCGAGCGGTCGTCGGTGTACGTCCGGTGCACGGCGAAGCCGTCGTCCGAGTACGCGACCGACCCGGCGCGCCCGACGCGGAAGTAGTAGATCTCCTCGTTGTCGACCTCGCACTCCGGCGTCGCGTCGTGCTTGTGCGGCGGATAGCTCGACCAGTTGCCGTCGGGCGTCAGCACCTCGCAGCAGATCAGCCGGTCGGCGCCGTCGAAGACCTCGGGCACGAGGAAGTTCGTGACCTGCCGCGTGGCCTGGCCCGCGCCGCGCAGCTCGACGGGGATGCTCGCGGCCTCGATGTAGGCCGGGTCGAAGCGCCTCGTCGCACGCGAGGAGGCGATCGCGAGCTCGCAGCCGGCGCTCGAGGACAGGCGCACCTCGGCGTCGATCGGCACGTACGCGCAATCGGTGACCCGCGCGAACACGCTCTCGCGCCCCTCGAGCTCGAACCGCCTGCCTTCGGTCTCGACGGTGCAGGCGCCACCGGAGAGCGGGAGCACACAGGTCTCGTCGCCCCCGGTCGTGAGCACGCGCGAGCCGCCCGGCGGCAGGCTCAGGATGCGCAGCCCGCAGCGATCCCAGCCTGCGCTCTCGGGCGTGACCAGGAGCGGGTCGCCGCCGTCGGCGGCGCTGCCTGCGGGGAGATGGAGCGTCATGTGATCGCCTCCGTCATGTGGCGAGAAGGGCCCGGACTTCGCCGTCGGAGGGCATCGCGTCGGCGCACAGCAGCCGCGAGGCGACGATCGCTCCGGCGGCATTCGCGAAGCGCACGCACTGCGACGGCGGCCAGCCCGCGAGCAACCCGTGGCACAGGGCACCGCCGAACGCGTCCCCGGCGCCGAGCCCGCAGATCACGGGCACGCGCAATCCGGGCACGACCTCGCGCCCCCCCGGGGTGGCCACGAGCACGCCTGCGCCGCCCTGCTTGACGACGGCAAGCCCGCACCCGCGCTCGAGCAGGGTGTCGGCGGCGGCCTCGGGATCGTCCACACCGACGGCGACCCGGCACTCCTCGCGGTTGCCGACGGCCGTGCCGGCGAGGTCGAGCGCCCCGCCGATCACGGCGCTCGCCTCGGCCTCGTCGCGCCAGAACGTCGGCCGGTAGTCGAGGTCGAGGATCGTTGCAGAGCGCGCGCGGTCGGCCATCAGGGCCAGCGCCGTGCCGCGCGAGGGCTCGGCCGAGAGCGCCGACGCGCTGATCCAGAGGATCTCTGCCGCGCGCACCGCTTCGCGATCGATCGACGCGAGCTCGATCTGCATGTCCGGCGCATCGGGCGCGCGGTAGAAGAGCAGTTGCGGATCCTCGGGCGGGTTCATCGCGGCGAACGCGAGCGGCGTCCGCAGCGTCGGATGCGTTCCGACGAAGCGCACGTCGACGCCGAAGCGCCCGGCCAGCGCGCCGCGGACGTACTCGCCGAAGGGGTCGTCGCCGACGGCGGTGATGACGGCTGCGCGCCGGCCGAGGCGGGCAGCCGCGACCGCCACGTTGGTCGGGCTGCCGCCCACCGACTTCGCGAACGTCTCCACGTCCGCGAAACCGACGCCCTGCTCGCGGGCGTAGAGGTCGACGCTCACACGCCCGACGGTGACGATCTCCAGGCTCACGAAGCGTGATCTTCGCGGATGTAACGGTTACGCGCTGCGCAGCGCGACCCCGGCGAGGCTACGAGTGGATCTTGAGGGGCGCGGAAAACGACTCGGCGCCATGCGTGACGCGGACGGTGTAGCCGCCCGGCGCCGGCGGATTCCTGAGGCCCGCAGCCCGCCCGACGACCACCTTCGCGATGCCCGTGGTGATCGAGTTGCACGTCATCCCGCGCGGCGGAGCGAGCGAGAGTGTCAGCACGCGACCCGCGACGGCGACCTGGCTGACCGCCTTGCCGCTCACGAGCACCGCGGTCGCGGGGACCGTCTTCGCGATCCTGGCCTTCGCCGGGAGCGTCACCACGAGTGTCCGGCTGCCCATGAGACGCCCGCACTGCAGCTCGGTCGTGAGCGAAACGGTCAGGGTCACGTGCCTGGCCCCGGCCTTGCTCGACGAGAGCGTCGCCGTCGCGAGTCCTGCAGGCGCCGCGAGCGCGATGGCCGCGAGGCACAGCGACGCGATGGCGACGACGAGGCAGGAAGATCTTCGTATGTGCATGACCTCCGGTCGTCCCCCGGAATGGTGCCGCTGAAACCGCCGAAATGCTTGCTCGCGAGGCAGAACCCACCTGCGCACGGGCCACCGGGCGGTATTTGTCGTGGCGGATTTGACGGTCCGGCCCACGCGCTTCAGCATGCGCAGGCAGAGGGAGTCCGAGGGTGCAAACGAGGGCGAAAAGAGGCGAGATGACGAGATTCCGGCTTCGGCGAGCGGTGCTTGCGGCGGGCAGCGCGGCATGCGTCGCCATGTTCGGGGCGACGGCGGTCGCCATGGCAGGGAACGCGCCCGCGCGCGTCGTCCTCGCGGGCACGCAGCCGGCCTGGACGGCGGCGGCATCGAACGCCGGGGTGGCGCCGGCCGCGAGCGGGGCGGTCAGCGCCAAGGTCTGGCTCGCCAACCGCAACGCAGCTCAGCTCGACGCGCTCGCGGTCGCAGTCAGCGACCCCTCGAGCGCGCAGTACGGCCACTTCATCACCGCCGACCAGTTCCGGGCCGAGTTCGCGCCCACCGCCGCGCAGATGGCGCAGGTGACCGCGTGGCTCACGGCCGCCGGGCTCGGCGTGACCGACGTCGGCGCAGACAACCGCTACGTCCAGGTCTCGGGCTCCGCCACCGCGGTCGGCGCGGCGTTCGGCACCCTGCTCGTCAACTACGACGTGAACGGCGCCCCCGAGCGCGCACCCTCGACCGATCTCTCGGTCCCGAGCTCCGTGGCCGGCCTCGTCGAGGCCGTGACCGGCCTCGCGACCTTCGGCCACCAGGTCGTGAAGGACGACTTCGGGCCGCCCGACGCGTTCGTGCCGGGCACGCCCTGCTCGAGCTACTACGGCCAGAAGCTCGCGACGTCGCTGCCGAAGTTCCACGGCAAGAAGCTCGCGTTCAACGTCTGCGGCTACACCGCGGGCACGTTGCGTGCGGCCTACGGCGTCGACCGGGCGGGCACCGGCGGTGCCGGCTCGACGGTCGCGATCGTGGATGCCTACGACGCCCCGCAGCTCGCCTCCGACACGAACACCTACTCGAGCCTGCACGGCGACACGCCGCTGCAAGCCGGCCAGTTCACCGACCTCAGCGTCCCCGAGAATGCGTCCACCTCGGATGACTGCGGCGGCAACGGCTGGTACGGCGAGCAGGCGCTCGACGTCGAGGCCGTGCACGGCATGGCGCCCGCGGCGAACGTCCTCTACTACGGCGCGGCGAGCTGCAACGACGACGACCTGCTCGCGCAGCTCGGTCAGATCGTGACCGACAACAAGGCGTCGATCGTCACCAACTCGTGGGGCGATCCCACGTTCCTCGTGGTCGACGGCAAGCTCGTGAGCACGATCGACAAGACCCTCGTCAAGGCCTACGAGAGCGTGTTCAAGCAGGGCGCCGTGCAGGGCCAGGGCTTCTACTTCTCCTCCGGCGACGACGGCGACGACCTCGCGACGTGGGGCTACAAGCACCCCGACTTCCCGACGGGCGATCCCTGGGTGACGTCGGTCGGCGGCACATCGATCGCGATCGACAAGAACAACAGCCGCATCTTCGAGACCGGCTGGGGCACGACCAAGTACTCGCTCTCGGCCAACGGCAAGTACTGGGTCAAGCCGGGCGAGTTCCACGGCGGCGCCGGAGGCGGCTACAGCCAGGTCTTCCCGCGTCCGTGGTACCAGGACGGCGTCGTTCCGTCCACCACGTCGGGTCGCGCCGTTCCGGACATCGCGATGGACGCGGATCCGACCACCGGCATGCTCGTCGGCGAGACGCAGAACTTCCCGCTCGCAAGCGTCTTCGGGCCGGCCGGCAATCGCTACGGCGAGTACCGCATCGGCGGCACCAGCCTCGCATCGCCGCTGATGGCGGGCGTCCAGGCCGTCGCGCAGGGCTCGACCCGGCTCGGCTTCGCCAACCCGCGCATCTACAAGCTCGCCACGATCGCGGCACGCACGAACGGCGCGAAGCCGTCCCCCTACTACGACGAGACGCCGCAGGGCGATGCCGCCAACGCGCGCGCCGACTACGCGAACAGCGTCAACGCCGACGACGGCGTCGTCTTCTCGGTCAGGACGTTCGACGAGGACACGTCGCTCACGACCACCCCGGGCTGGGACGACGTCACCGGCGTCGGCAGCCCGACCCCGAAGTACCTCGACGAGATCGCCTGGGGCTGGTAGCAGCTCCCGGCGGAGGCTGGACGGAGAGGGCCGCCTGCGGGCGGCCCTCTCCCGTCGATCAGAGGATGAACGCCCCGGGCGGCGGCTCGGCCCACGTCGAAGCGCGCAGGGCTGCGACCAGCGCGTCGGCCTGCGGCGACCACTCGACGCGCGTGTAGGCGGCGAGCAGCCGGAAGATCGGCGGGTCCGTGACGCGCACGTGCTCGTGGAGATCGGAGGGGACGATGTTCGCCGGCACGACCGCGACGCCGACCCCCGCCGCGGCGAGCCTCGCCGCGGCCTCCACCTGAGCGGTTCGCACCGCATCGCGCGGCTCGAACCCCGCGCCGGCGCAGATCGCGACGACGACACCGTGCAGGCCGTGCGTGGACGGGAAGAGGATCCAGCCGTCGTCGGCGAGCGAGGCGAGCCGGATCGGCTCGCGCGAGGCGAACGCGCGGTGCCGCCGGCCGACGATGACGACGAAGGACTCGTGACCGAGGGCGATGGCCGGGCCGTTGCGATCGGGGCGCGGCATGGGGCCGACCGCAACGTCGGCCACGCCGGCATCGAGTGCGTCCTCGAGCAGATCGCGGTGGGAGAACTCGTGCAGTCGCACCGACATGCCCGGGTGCGCATCGACCATGCGCTGGATGGCCTGGGGCAGCAACCCGACGGCGAGTGAGAGCACCGTCGCGATCTCGATCTCGGCAAGCTCGAGCGCCAGCGCGGCGCGGCCCGCGCGCTGCGCGCGCTGGGCGGCGAGCAAGGCACTGCGCGCCTCGGGAAGGAACGCCCGGCCCGCCGGGGTGAGCCTCGCTCCGCGCGGGAGGCGCTCGAGCAGCGGACCGCCGACCTCCATCTCGAGCAGACGGATCTGCTGGGAGATGGACGGGGCGGCGACGTGCAGCCGGTGGGCCGCCGCGCGGAACGACCCGTCCTCGGCGATGGCGACGAGGTACTCGAGCTGCCGGAGATTCACGGCACCCCCGCGTGATAGGCGTTACCTAACGGAAGACGCATGGATTGGTAATTGTACGGTCGGCGAGTGCGGCGTAGGATCGCCTGCGCAATGGCGATGACACCCGCTCCGAACGTCGACGAGGACAGCTTCGCGGACTGGTCGCCCGAGCTCCGGGGCGAGCTCGAGGCGCGCACGGCGAACCCGCTCGTCGGCACCCGCCTCCTGCTCGAGGACGGGCGCTCGCGGGTCTGGGAGATCCGGCTCGCGCCCGGCGAGCGCCTGACCTTCCACCGGCACGTCCTCGACTACTTCTGGACCTGCGTCAGCGGCGGCGACGCCATCAGTCGCACCGGCGAGGGCGAGACCATCACAAAGAGCTACGGCGTCGGCGAGACGCGCGCGCTCTCGTTCGGAGAGGGGAAGTCGATGATCCACGACCTGATCAACGCCGGCACCGCCGACATCGTCTTCACGACCGTGGAGTTCCTCGACAGCGCGAACGAGCCGCTGCCGCTGCCCGACGGTGTGCGCGCATGAAGCCGGCCCCGTTCGCCTACCACGCGCCCGCGACGATCGACGAGGCGGTCGCGCTGCTCGAGCCCGGCGGGGAGGTGCGGGTGCTCGCCGGCGGCCAGAGCCTGATGTCGCTCATGAACCTGCGCCGCCTCAGGCCACGCGCGCTCGTCGACATCAATCGCGTGGCGGGTCTCGACACGATCGAGGAGCGCGCCGGCGAACTCGTCGTCGGCGCACTGGTGCGGCAGCAGACGCTGCTCGACGACCCACGCGTGGCCCGCTCGTGGCCGCTGATCCGCGACGCGCTGCAGTTCGTCGGCTACCGCGCGACGCGGCACCGCGGCACCGTCGGCGGCTCGCTCGCCTATGCCGCGGCGTGGGCGGAGCTCACGGCTGTCACCGTCGCGCTCGACGCGACCATCGAGACGCGCTCGCAGCGCGGCGGCCGCTCGATCGCCGCGCGCGAGTTCTTCCGCGGCCCGAATGAGACTGCGCTCGGGGACGACGAGCTGATCACCGCCGTCCGCTTCCCCGTCCCCCAGGAGCGCAGCGGATCGGCCTTTCACGAGGTCAGCGCCCGCTACCGCGACTACGCGCAGGTCGGCGCGGCCGCGGTCGTGGCGCTCGATGCCGCCGGCTCGTGCAGCTCGGCGACGCTCGTGCTGCTGCGCGTCGCCGCTACGCCCCACCTCGCCGACATCGACTCGATCGTGCGCGGGCAGGCGCTCGACGAGGATGCGCTCGGAGCGGTCGCGGCGCTGATCGAGCGGCTCGACCCCCCGGACGACATCGAGGTCTCCGGCACCTACCGGCGACGCGTGGCCGGCGTCCTGGCGCGCCGCGCGCTGCTCGACGCAGCCGCGCGCGCCGCAGCCGAGGAGGCATCGTGAGCGCGCAGGACGCAACGACCCACCCCGTGCGCGTGCAGGTCAACGGCAGCTGGCGCGAGGGCGCCGTCGAGCCGCGCAGGACGCTCGCCGACTTCCTGCGCGAGGATCTCGACCTGACCGGGACGCACCTCGCGTGCGAGCACGGCTTCTGCGGCAACTGCAACGTGCTGCTCGACGGTCAGACCGTGCGCTCGTGTCTGATGCTCGCCGTGCAGGCCGACGGCCACGCGGTCGAGACCGTCGAGGGTCTCGCCGAGGCGGACGGCACGCTGAGCGCGCTGCAGCAGGCGTTCACGGAGAATCACGGCCTGCAGTGCGGGTTCTGCACGCCCGCGATGCTGCTGACGGCGCTCGAGTTCCTGCGCGCGCACCCGGCAGGCGGGAGCGACGACGAGATCCGCGAGGCGATCAGCGGCGTCACGTGCCGGTGCACCGGCTACCAGCAGATCATCGAGTCGATCCAGGCCGCATCGCGGGCCGTCCTCGCCGGCGCAGTCGAAGGGGGATCGCGATGATCATCGAGCAGGATCCGAACGCCGCCAAGGTGGCGCGCGACACCGCGGGCGACGAGGGCGTCACCCGCCGCTGGCTCGGCAAGAGCGTCAACCGCGTCGAGGACCCCCGCTTCCTGCGCGGCGAGGGCCGCTACATCGACGACATCAAGCTGCCCGGGATGGCGCACGCGGCGATCGTGCGCAGCCCGCACGCCCACGCGAAGATCCTCGCGATCCGCACCGAGGCGGCCGAGAGGCTCCCCGGCGTGATCGCCGTCGTGACCGGCAAGGACGTGGCCGAGCGCGCGAACCCGCTGCCGTCGTTCGGGGCGGGGCCGATCATCCAGGACATGATCGCGATCGAGAAGGTGCGCCACTTCGGCGAGTGCGTGGCGGCCGTGATCGCCGAGAACCGCTACATCGCCGAGGACGCCTGCGACCTCATCGAGGTCGACTACGAGCAGCTCCCGGTCGTGCTCGATCCGCACGAGGCGCGCAAGGACGGCGGCCCGCTCGTGCACGACAAGATGGGCACGAACGTCGCCTACGAGCGCACCTTCTCGTTCGGCGAGGTCGACAAGGCCTTCGCCGAGGCCGACCGGAGCGTCCGGGCCAGCCTCTACTGGCCGCGCTCGACCGGCATGCCGATGGACACGAACGGCGCGGTGGCCGACTACGACCGCGGCACCGGCGTGCTGACGATCTACGGCAACTCGATGAACTTCACGTACTTCCTGTGGCTCTACGCGATCACGCTGAAGATCCCGGCCAGCAAGCTCCGCCTCGTGCCGGTCGCGGCGGGCGGGAGCTTCGGCTCGAAGTTCTTCATGCACAAGGTGCCGTGCTTCACCGCCTTCCTCGCGATGGTCGCCGGACGCCCGGTGAAGTACGTCGAGGACCGCGTCACGCACATCACCAACAACGACCACTGCGGATCCGACCGCCAGTACGACGCCGCGCTCGCCTTCGACGACGACGGCACGTTCCGCGCCGTGCGCATCGCGTGCGTCGACGACTACGGCGCGTACCTGCAGTTCGGCACCGGCACGCACGGCAACGCGCTCTCGCAGATCGTCGGGCCCTACCGGATCCAGCACGTCGAATACTCGCTCGCCGCGATCCTGACGAACAAGAACCAGCAGGGCGCCTACCGCGGCTTCGGCGCCGAGGTCAGCAACTGGGTGATCGAGCGGCTCGTCGATCTCGCGGCACAGGATCTGGGGCTCGACCGCGTCGACATCCGCCGCCGCAACCTGATCGCGGCCGACCAGTTCCCGTACCGGACGCCGACCGGCAACATCTACGACAGCGGCAACTACCAGGGCGTGCTCGAGAAGGTGCTCGCCGCCGTCGACTACGACCACTGGGTCGCCGAGCGGGAGCGCGCCCGCGCCGAGGGGCGGCACGTCGGCATCGGCGTCGTCGCGTCGAACGAGCGCAGCGTGTTCAGCTCGACGGAGTTCTGGTTCTGGTTCGACAAGCCCGAGTTCACGCCCACCTCGAGCCCCGAGAGCGCCAGTCTGCAGATCGACCCGACGGGGCAGATCGTCGTCACGCTGCACTCCCAGTCGCTCTGGGGCAACAGCCCCGAGACCGTCGTCTCCCAGGTGGTGGCCGAGGAGTTCGACGTCGATCCCGCGTCGATCACGGTCACCTACGCCGACTCCCAGCACGCGCTCCCGGGCACGGGCCCCGGCGGCTCGCGCTACACGGTCATGGTCTCCGGCGCCGTCGCGGGAGCCGCCGCGGAGCTCAAGGACAAGATCAAGCGCCTCGTCGCGCACAAGCTCGAGGTCGCCGAGTCCGACCTCGAGTTCCGCGACGGCGCCGTCGGCGTCCGCGGCGTCCCCGACCGCCAGCTCACGCTCGCGGAGATCGCGCTCAGCGCGTACCTGTTCCGGCTCGACCTCCCGGCCGACATGGAGAGCGGCCTCGCATCGCAGTCGACCTACGACCACCCGCTCACGACGCTGCCGAACGCCGACCGCTCCGACCTCGGGATCTTCTACCCGTTCGTCGGGCACGCCTGGCACATCGCGGTGATCGAGGTCGATCCCGAGACGGGGAAGTTCGAGTTCCTGCGCTACGCGGCCGTGCACGACGCGGGCACGATCGTGAACCCGAAGACGCTCAACGGCCAGATCATCGGCGGCACCGTCCAGGGCCTCGGCACGGCGCTCCTCGAGGAGTACAAGTACGACGACCAGGGCCGCGTCCTGAACTCGGACTTCGAGTACTACCACCTGCCCTCGTCGATGGACGCGCCGGCCATGACGGTCGACCACCAGGAGACGCCGTCGCCCTACACCCCATACGGCATCAAGGGAGCGGGCGAGGGCGGCCGGATGCTGTCGCCCGCGATCATGAGCGCCGCGATCGAGGACGCGCTCTCACCCTACGGCGTGCAGGTCACGTCGCTGCCGATCACGCCCGAGCAGATCGTGGAGTGGGTCGCGAACGGGAAGAAGGAGCGCCGAGCGCCTCGTTGAGCGGCAGCTCACGGTGGTCGAGCCACAGCGTGAAGCGCTCGATCAGCGCTCGAGGTAGAGCGTCGCGCGGAGCGCCTCTCCCGTCTGCGGCACGCTGTCGTCGAGCTTCTTGATCTCGGGCACCCGGGTGCGGTCGATCGTCGTCACGTCCGGCCAGTCGAGCTCGACGAGGTTGCCCGCCGGATCGCGCAGGTACATCTGGACGCTGCCATCGGGCAGCTCGTACATGTCCTCGAAGAACGAGTCCTTCTCGGCGATCCCGAGTTCGTGCACGCGCTCGTAGGCGGCTTCGAAGTCGTCGACGTCGATGCCGATGTGGTGGAAGGCCGGCGCATCCGCCTCACGCTGGAAGAGATGGAGCTGCAGGTCGCCCAACCGGAGATATTGCACGGGAAACGCGAAGGTGTACGTCGGGACCTTCTCCATGCCGAAGACCTCGGTGTAGAAGCGAACCGACTGGTCGAGGTCGATCGCGTGGATGCTGACGTGGTTGAACCCCGTTGCGCGCACTCTGACCCTCCGTTGATCGACCGCAGGCCCTGAGGCTAACTCACGGTGAGATGGCGGCGAGCGCAGCGCCGATGACGCCCGCGTCCGCCCCGAGCTCCGCCGGCACGACCCGGAGATCGCGCGTGTTGTCGGCGAACACCAGCGGCCGCATCGCCGCGACGGCGCGCTCGCGGTAGCCGTCGTTCAGGCCGAGCCCGCCCCCGATCACGAGCACGCCCGGGTCGAGCGCGTTGACCAGCTCTGCGAGCCCGGCTCCGAGCGCAGCGGCCGCAGCTTCGACGACCCCGTCGAGCGCCGGATCGGCGAGCACGTCCTGCGCCCGCTCGCGCCCGCCGGCCGCGGCGAGGGCGAGGCCGCTCGCCGCGTCCTCGAGCGGTGGCGCGCCCGTGCAGATCGCGTTGCCGCGCGCGCCCGCGTAGGCGCGGCCTGCGAGCACGAGACAGTGCGAGATGCCGGTGCTCACCGTCACGTAGAGCAGCTCGGCGACGCCGCGACCGGCACCGAAGCGGGCCTCGGCGACGGCGGCCGCGCGCACGTCGCTCTCGATCGTGGCCCGGCCGAGGCGGCCGAACGCACCCGTGAGGTCGATGCCGCGCCAGTCGAGCGTCACGGCCGAGCGCGTGCGGCCGTCGCGGTCGACCAGCTCGCAGACGCCCATCCCGATCGGAATGCCGTCGCGCCCGGCGGCGAGCTCCTCCGCCAGTGAGACGCAATCGGCGAGCACGTCCGCCGCGGCGCGCCGTGGGTGCGTCGGCACCTCGAGCCGCCGCTCGAGTGCGCCCGAGCCGGAATCGACGATCCCGGCCGCGATCTTCGTGCCGCCGACGTCGATGCCGATCGCGAGCGTCACGGCAGGTACGAGGGGGCGACGCCGAACAGCGCGCGCACCTGGGTCGTGCCGTAGCTGCGGTACTCGTGCGCAGTGCCCTGCGGGATGTAGGCCGCGTCGTCGGGGTTGAGCTCGAAGACGCTGATGCCGTCCTCGGAGAACGCGCGCACGTGCAGCACGCCCTCGAGGACGTAGACGACCTCGTCGCCCGCGTGCGCATGGGTCGCGGAGATCTCGCCGGGGTTCAGCTCGAGCACGCCCGCCGTGAGGTGCTCGGTGCTGCAGTAGAGGCCCTCGAGGACGTTCAGCGACCGCCGCCAGGTGATCCCGGGCTCGAAGAGCGTGCGCCGCGCGGGCTCCGCACCGGGCAGGCGGCCGATCAGCGCGTCGTCGCCGTAGCGCCAGTCGGCCTGCTCGAGGTAGGGCTTCGTGCGCGCGTAGGCGCCCGAGGAGCCCTTCGCGGGCGGCGGGGCGTAGAGCTCGAGCACGCGCAGCTCCTCGTTCCCGTGCGCGTGGACGTGATGCCACGTGTCGGCACGGAAGAAGGCGGCGCCGCCCTGCGGGACGCGCAGCACCTCGCCCGTCTCGGGGTTCGCGAGCACCATCGTCCCGCGCAGCACGTAGAGCAGCTCGTCGGCGCCGAAGATCGTGCGGAACTCGGGCGAGTGCCGGAACCACGCGCCCGGCGCCAGGCCGAACACGAGCGCGTGCACGCGCTCGGTCGAGGCGTAGATCCAGTCGGCGACCTCGCCGGCCTCCGGGTCGCCCCAGATGTGGCGGGTCACGCCCGCATACGGGATCAGGGCGGGCCCGTCGAAGGTCGGGCGCGGCGATGGCCGGTACGCCGTCATCCTCAGCCCCTCCTGACGGCGATCAGGAGCCCGTCGCCGACCGGCACCGTCGTCGCGACGAGGTCCGGGTCGCCGGCCAGCAGGTCGTGGAGCGCGCGGATGCCGTCGTTGTCGGAGCCGCGGCCCGCCTGGGCGATGCGCCCGTCGCGGATCGCGTTGTCGGCGATGACGATGCCGCCCGGCCGCAGCCGCTCGAGCGCGAGCCGCCCGTACTCCGGATAGCCGCCCTTGTCGGCGTCGATGAACGCGACGTCGTACGGCCCCGGCAGCGTCGCGAGCACCTCTGCCCCGGCCCCCCGGTGCACGGTGACGCGATCGGCCAGGCCGGCGCGCTCGAACCAGTGCTCCGCGGCATCGGCGTGCAGCTTCTCGATCTCGATCGTGTCGAGGCGGCCGCCCTCGGGAAGCTCGCGCGCCATCCAGATGCCGCTGTAGCCGAAGAGCGTGCCCACCTCGAGGACGCGCGTGGCGCCGGCCGCGCGCACGAGCAGCGAGAGCAGGCGCCCGGCCTCCGGGCTGACCTGGATCTGCGGACCGCGCTCGGCGATGTCGGCGCGCACCTCGCGCAGCAGATCATCCTCCGTCCAGTAGCGCTCCGACAGGTACTGCTCGAGTTCGCTCATGCAGGGAGGCTAGTGCAGGGAAGCCCCGCCCGGCCGCGTCACGGTCGCGCACGCGAGGTAGTCGACGCCCTCCTGGAACGGCCAGCGCCAGAACGCCGTCGCGATCGGCTCGAGGCCCGTCTCGATCGCGATCGCACGAGGATCGCACGCAGTCGGGCCGTGCCCGCGCGCGACGAGCTCGTGCGCCGCGTCGCTGTCGGTCGCGGCCGCCGCGAGGATCTCCCCGAGGCTGACCGGCTGGACGTGATCGTCCCACCAGCCGAGCGGATCGTGCACGTGGACGACGACGCCCGCAGGAGCGCTGGCGTGCAGGCGCCGCACGACGGAGGCGACCAGCGGGCGGTCGATGCGCGCGAGGACGACGCCGACGCGCTCGCGCGGGAGCGCCGTGTCGCGCAGTGCCGGATACAGCAGCTGGCTGTACAGCAGGTCGCCGATCACGACCTCGTAGCCGCCCTCGCCGAGCGGCGTGGCCGGCGCCTCGCGCACCGGCGGCAGGTCGCCCCGCGCGGCGATCGTCACGAGCTCGTCGGCGACGCCGCCGGTGACGTCCTCGCGCAGCACCTCGACCCGGCCTCGCAGCGGGCCCGGCAGCCGTGCGCGCGCGCCACGCGCCGCGCGGCCGTCGACGTCGATCAGATCGACCCGCGACGCGCGCTCTGCGAGGCGGCGAAGCGGCACGTCGTGCCCGTTGCCGGCGCCGACGACGGCGACGCGGTCGCCGGCCTTCACGTAGGCGTCGAGCAGCGCCCAGAGCGCATCGCGCGCGGGCTCCCAGCGCAGCAGACGGGCCTCGGTGCCGCGAGCGTTGCGCTGCGCGTTGGCACGCGAGGCCGGGCCTCCCCGTTGCAAGGACAACCGCATCGCGCGGCAGGCTACCCGGCTCCTCCACCCGACCGTCCGATCGCACGAGGCGCGCGCGGCGCCGCGTGCGGTATGAAAGCAGGGGAGAGCCCGAGACCCGAAGGAGCCAGCCGATGCGCGAGCGCGTCACCTGGCGTGTCGCCGTGAAGCGGCGCCTCGACGAACCGAGGCGCCGAGCGGCCGTCGCGCCCCACTACGACCCCGAGGCCTTCGGCCGCGTGTCCGAGGGCATCGCCCGCTACTTCGGCACGGCCCGCTACCTCGTCATCCAGACAGCGCTCGTGATCGTCTGGATCAGCATCAACGCGATCTGGGCGACCGGGCGCTGGGACCCGTATCCGTTCATCCTGCTGAACCTCGCGTTCTCGACGCAGGCCGCCTACGCCGCTCCGCTGATCCTGCTCGCGCAGAATCGCCAGGCCGAGCGCGACCGGCGCGAGTACGAGCAGGATCGGCGCATGAGCGCCG
>CAZYYP010000012.1:0-29915 GCA_964651695.1 uncultured Gaiellales bacterium
GTCGGCAAGCTCGACCTCGCGCTCAACCTGCCGCGCCTCTATCGCGGCACGCACCTCGGGCACGCCAAGGTGACGGTGCTGCGCGCCCGGCGGGTACGGGTCGAGCCCGCGCGGCCGCTGCCGCTCGAGCTCGACGGCGAGCTCCCCGGCACGACGCCGGCCACGTTCGAGATCGTGCCCGCCGCGCTGCGCCTGCGCGTGCCGTCCGCGTAGCCTGGATCCAGGCCTAGTCGACGATGTCGACCGGCGTGCCCGCCGGGACCTCGCGCAGCAGGCGCAGCATCTGCTCGTTGCGCACGCGCACGCAGCCGTTCGAGACGGCCTCGCCCACCGTGCCCGCGCTGTCGGTTCCGTGGATCGCGACCGGGCCGCCCCGCGTCCATCCGGTGAGCACCGGCGAGAAGCTCGAGAGGCCGAGTGCGCCCGGCCCGTACGGCCCGTGGGGGTTGCGCAGGAAGAGGCGCTCGAGCACGTAGAACGAGCCGGTCGGCGTCGGTGTCGCCGAGCGGCCGACGGCGACGGTCAGGCGCACACGCTCGCGGCCACCCTCGTAGGCGATCAGGCGGCGTTTCGCCAGGTCGATGCGGATGCGCCAGCGCACGACGTAGGGCCGGAGCCCGGCCACGGGCACCCAGCCGCGCACGCCGTTCGGGCGGATCGGCAGATCGACCTGGAACCAGGTCGCCGCGCAGCCGGCGCCCACGAGGCGCTGCCGCACGAGGAACACGCGCGTCACGCCCTCGGGGGTGCGCGGCCCGAAGGTGCGCAGCGCCGGGGCATCGGCGCTCGGCGCGGTGCGCGCGGTCAGCCGGCCGTGGCCGAGCTCGACGGCGAGCCGCACGTCCGCCGTGCCCACGCGCTCGATCGACCCGGCGGCGCAGGCAGCCGAGGCGCTACCCGGCAGCAGCGCGGCGCCGCACGCGAGCGCGCCTCCTAGCGCGAGGCGAAGCGGTAGAGCGAACCCTGGCCGGAGCACACGTACAGCATGCCGGATCCGTCCTCGCCGAACGAGGTTATCGACTTCACGCCGGCCTCCCGGACGACGCTCGAGACGTTGCGCGGGGCCCCGCCCGAGGTCGAGAGCGTCCACATGTTGCCCGAGCAGTAATCGGCGTAGACGTAGCGCCCGCTCAGCCCGGCGATGTGCGGGCCGCGGTAGACGTAGCCGCCGGTGATGCTGCAGCCATGGGAGTGGTTGTACTCGGCCACCGGCATCGTCAGCTTGCCGCCGGCCAGCGGCGTGCTCGTGTCGAAGTCGTGGGTGCCCTCGTAGCGGTTCCAGCCGAAGTTGCTGCCGCCCACGCCCTTCGCCAGGTGGTCGACCTCCTCCCATGTGTCCTGACCGACGTCGCCGATCCAGAGGTCGCCGGTCTTGGCATCGAACGAGAACCGCCACGGGTTGCGCAGGCCGAGCGCCCAGATCTCGGGCCGGTAGCCCGCCCGGCCGACGAACGGATTGTCCTGCGGGATCCCGTACGGCTCGCCGCCGGTGCGCGTCGCGGGATCGATGCGCATCAGCTTGCCGAGCAGCACGCCCGGGTTCTGGCCGTTGCCGTGGGCGCCGTGCCGATCGCCGCCACCGCCGCCGTCGCCGTCGCCGACGTAGAGCATCCCGTCGGGCCCGAACTGCAGCTGCCCGCCGTTGTGGTTCGACTCGGTGTCGGGGATCTCGAGCAGCTGGCGGTGGCCCGGCCGGATGGTCGCCGCGCCCTTGCGGGCATGCAGCTCCCAGACGACCTCGTTGCCCGCCTTGTTGGTGAAGTAGACGTAGAGCTTGCCGGTGGTCGCGAACTGCGGCGAGAAGGCGACCGACAGCAGGCCCTGCTCGCCACCCGACGTCACGTACTTGCGCAGGTCGGCGTACGGCTTGGCGGCGACCTTGCCGTGCAGCACCGTGCGGATCGTCCCCGCCTGCTCGACGACGAAGAGGCGCTTGTCGCCCGGCGCCGAGGTGACATACACCGGCGAGCTCAGCCCGTCGGCGACCTTGGTCAGCGTGAACGGCTGTGCCGCATGCGCGCTCGCCGTGACGAACGGCAGAGCGACGAGCACGAGAAGGAGTCGCAACCTCACTCGCCGCAACCTACACGCGATCGGGAGGGCCCTGGATAACGTCGGCGTCCGGATGGAGCAGATGCATGCCGTGACCGGCGACGGCCTCGCCGCCTGGTGCGACGCGTGGAACGACGGCCCGCGCCTGCTTCCGCGTGCGCCCGCCGACCTGCGCCACGAAGCAGGGATGCTCGGCCTCTGCGAGCGCTTCGCGCTCGGCCCGCAGGCCCGTCCCCACGCCGTGGCGACGCTCCGGCGCCACTTCGCATTCGGGCAGGAGACGCGCCTGGCGCTCGACCTGCACGTGCGCCCCGCACTGCGCGGGCAGGGCATCGGTGGCTCGTTGCTCGCGCAGCTACTCGCGCGTGCACGCACGCTGGAAGCCGAGGTGGTCCGGGTCTACGCCCCCGCCGGCGACCTCGCGTGGGACGCTCTGGCAGACCGTCACGGATTGCATATTGTTGAACAAGATCGCTATTTCTTGCTTGAAATTGATCATGCAATAATCACGGATGCCCCCGCTCCTCGCGCGCGCACCCTCGCTCAGGAGCCGGGACAGGCGACGCGCGAGGCATGGCGGCTGGAGCAGGCCCTGCACGTGGCGCTCGCCACCAGCGCGCCCTATGTGCCGGAGACGTTCGAGCGCTGGCGGGCGCGGGTCATCGACGCGCCCGGCAGCGCATTGCAGACCGTGCTCGTCACGCGGGCGCCCGACGGCGCGCTCGCCGGCATCTGTGCACTGCGCGTCTGCAGCGCACACCCCGAGACGGTGTACCACGCCTTCACGGGCGTCGCCGCGGCGGTGCGCGGCCAGGGCCACGGCCGCGCTCTCAAGCTCGCCGCGATCGCGCTGGCGCGCGAGCTCGGAGCGCGGCGGATGGTCGCCGACACGAGCCCCGCCAACGACGCCATGCTCGCCCTCAACGAGCGTCTCGGCTACGTCGCCGTGCTCGACGTCCGCAACCTCGAAGGAGCCGTGTGAGCCACTTCCGCATCGATCTGCGCGTGCGCTTCGCCGAGACGGATGCGATGGGCGTCGCCCACCATGCGGCCTACCTGCCGTATCTCGAGACCGCCCGCGTGGAGTACCTGCGCGCGCTCGGCCATCCCTATCGCGAGCTGCGCGACGACGACGGCCTCGAGTTCGCCGTGGTCGGCATCGACCTGCGCTATCACGCACCGCTCCGCTTCGACGACGTCTTCACGGTCACGTGCGCGCTCGCCGAGCGCGCACGTGCGACGTTCAGCCTGGCCTATCGCGTCGAGCTCGGCTCGGCGCTCATCCTCACCGGTCGTACGCGGCACGCCGTGCTGGATCGCGAGACAGGGGCGCCGCAGCGGCTCCCGGCCTGGCTGTCGGCCCTGCCGGTCGAAACCCTCTCGTAGGTCTCCCGCCGCCTCACCAGCTGTGACCGCCGTCGGTGGAGACGAGCAGCTCTCCGTCCGGGGCGACCGCGTACCAGATGCGATCGTTGCGGGGATCGGACGCGACGAGTGTCGCGCGCGGACCGCTGACGTGCCAGTGCCCGCCGTAGTCGTCCGACCACGCAAGCTCCGGGAGGGCGGCAACGACGTGCTGCCAGCGCGCCGGCGTGGTCGCCACGGCCCGCGCGTTGGCCTGCACCGGAAGACGCGACCAGCTCACCCCCGCGTCGACGGAGCGCCACAGCCCTGCGCGCCCGGTCGCGGCGTAGAGCACGTCGGGCCCGCCCTTCGTGCGCGCCACGGCGATGCCGCGGGCCGAGAGCGGAAGGGACAGCGCAGGGCGCGGATACCAGGTGCGGGCCGAGTCGAGCGTGACGTAGAGGTGCCAGTAGGTGCCGCGCACCAGCGCGTACAGCTTGCCACCGGGCAGCCACGCGAGCGAGAACACGCTGCCGCCGTGGAAGGGCGAGCGCTTGGGCGCGTCGACGTGGTCGTAGGAGAGATTGCCGCGTTCGAGCAGGCGCCCGCGCGAGACGATCGTCGAGGCCTGTGTGAAGCCCGCCGCGAGCGCGCCCCACACGTGCCGGGCGGTCGTGTGCCAGGTGCGCCCGCCGTCGGTCGAGCGATAGACGCCGGCCGGCGAGCCGACGAGCAGTGTCCCGGTCGCGTCGAAGGACTGCGCCAGGAAGCTCGGCGGGCCACCGGAGGTGGGCACCGCGCGGTGCTCGTCGGCTGCACGCGCGCAGCCGGCCACGAGGACGGCGACGAGCGCGAGGGCGATGCCGGTGCGCACGTTCAGATCCCCAGCAGCGCGCGCAGTCGCTGCGCGAGGCGCATGTCGCCTGCGACTGCGAGATGCCCGGTCGCCCAGGCCGCCTGCGGCGACATGCGACCGTCGCAGAGCTGCTCCCAGACCTCCCGCGTGCACGTGACGGTGACGTCGGCGGGTCCCGCTCCGGAGGTCAGCCGGGGGCCGTCGGGACCCATCCGCAGCGTCCATCCGCCCTCGTCGGCGCCCTCCAGCGCAAACGCGACAACGGCGCTGCCCATGCCGTCCCCGACCGCGCTCAGGCGCTCGGGGAGCGCGGCGAAGAACTCGGCGGCGGCCGTCACGTGGGTACCCTACCGGCATGGCCCACACCGCAACCGCTCCCGAGCGCCTGCCCTTCACCGGCGACGACGAGGCCGATCGCCTGATCGCCTCCGATCCGGTCGCGCTCCTCATCGGCTTCGCCCTCGATCAGCAGGTCACCGTGCAGAAGGCCTTCGCCGGCCCGCTCGAGCTGCGCAGGCGCCTCGGCCACCTCGACGTCGCCCGCATCGCGGCGGCCGATCCGGAGACGCTCGCGGGCGTCTTCCGCGAGCGGCCGGCGCTGCACCGCTTCCCCGGCGCGATGGCCGAGCGCGTGCGCGCGCTGTGCGCGTTCCTCGAGGAGCGCTACGGCGGCGACGCCGCGCGCATCTGGCGCGAGGCGGCGAGCGGCGAGGATCTGAAGGCACGTCTCGGGGAGCTCCCCGGATTCGGCGAGATGAAGGTGCGTACGGTCCTCACCCTGCTGGCGCGCCAGTTCGGCGTCCAGCCGCCCGGCATCGACGCCCTGTTGCCGGCCCACCAGACGCTCGGCGACGTGCGCACGGCCGAGGAGCTCGCCACCTATCAGGCGGGCAAGCGCGCCGCCAAGGCCGCGCGACGCGCGGCGGCAGCCGACAAGTCCTGACGTCAAGGAGATCCGTGTTCGACTACTTCAACGCCCTCGAAGGTCTCACCGACGAGGAGCGCGAGATCCACAAGACCGCACGCGCGTTCGTGGACGAGGCCATCGTCCCCCACGTGCAGGGCTGGTGGGATGCCGACACGCTGCCGCGCGAGCTGATCACGCAGATGGGCGAGCTCGGCATCCTCGGCCCGACGACGCCGGCGGCCTACGGCGGCAGCGAGATCTCGAGCACGGCCTACGGCCTCATCTGTTACGAGCTCGAGCGCGGCGACTCGGGCGTGCGCTCCTCCGCGAGCGTGCAGGGCAGCCTCGTGATGTACCCGATCTACGCCTACGGATCGGAGGAGCAGAAGCAGCGCTACCTGCCCGAGCTCGCCGCCGGCAAGATCGTCGGCTGCTTCGGGCTGACCGAGTCGGACGGCGGCAGCGACCCGGGTGCGATGCGAACCCGGGCACGCCGCGACGGCACCGACTGGGTGCTCAACGGCTCCAAGATGTGGATCACGAACAGCCCGCAGGCCGACGTCGCTGTGGTCTGGGCGAAGGACGACGACGATGTCGTGCAGGGCTTCCTCGTGGAGTCCGGGGCGACGGGGTTCAGCGCGCCGGTCACGCACAGCAAGGCGAGCCTGCGCGCGAGCATCACGGGCGAGCTCGTGCTGGAGGACGTGCGCGTGCCCGAGGCTGCGCGCTTCCCGGTCAAGGGCGGGCTGAAGTACCCGCTCGGCTGCCTCACCCAGGCGCGCTACGGCATCGCCTGGGGCGCACTCGGCGCACTCGAGACGTGTCTCACCGCGTCGCTCGACTACACCAAGACGCGTGAGACGTTCGGGCGCCCGATCGCCGCGCGCCAGCTCGTGCAGCAGAAGCTCACGACGCTCGCGACGCAGCATTCGCTCGGGCTGCTGATGGCGCGCCGCCTGGGCCAGCTCAAGGACGCGGGCGCGATGAACTACGCGCAGGTCAGCATGGCCAAGCGCAACAACGTGCGCGTCGCGCTCGAGGGTGCCCGCCTGGCGCGCGAGATGCACGGCGGCAACGGCATCACGACCGAGTACCCCGTCATCCGCCACATGCTCAACCTGGAGACGGTCGACACCTACGAGGGCACGCACGACATCCACACGCTCATCGTCGGCCGCGATCTGACCGGCGAGAACGCGCTCGGGTGAGCGACGGGCTCCGCTCCGCGCGAGATCCCGAGCAGTTCCGGGCCGTCGGTCACGCGGTCGTCGACCGCCTCGCGGAGTTCCTCGCCGCGGCTGCGGAGCGCTCGATCCCCGTCTCGAACCCGCGCGACCCGGCCGGCATGGCCGAGCGCTGGCCCGCGGACTTCGCCGGCGGCGCCGATCCCCTCGAGCTCGTCGAGCGCATCCTCGGCGAGACGACCGCGACCCACCATCCCGCCTACCTCGGGCACCAGCTGGCCGCGCCCCTGCCGCTCGCGACGCTCGGGACGCTCGTCACGGCGGTGACGAACGGCTCCGGCGCCATCTACGAGCTGAGCCAGTCGAGCACGGCCTGCGAGCGCGCGCTCGCGCAGTACCTCGGCGGCAAGCTCGGCCTGCCGCCGACCTCGGGCGGCATGATCGTGCACGGCGGCACGATCGCGACCCTGACCGCCCTGCTCGCGGCACGCCAGGCGAAGGCGGGGTTCGACGTCTGGCGCGACGGTGCGCACGGCGGCCCGCCCCTGGCGCTGCTCGCGAGCGACCAGGCGCACTACTCGACGTCCCGCGCGGCACAGATCATGGGCTTCGGCGCGGCGGGCGCGATCGCCGTCGAGAGCGACGAGCGCTTCCGCATGCGACCGGATGCGCTCAGCGCGCAGATCGCCGCCGCGCGCGAGCGCGGCCAGCGTCCCATCGCCGTGGTCGCGAGCGCCGGCACGACGCCCACCGGCGCCTTCGACCCGCTCGAGGCGATCGCGGACATCTGCGCGCGCGAGGGACTCTGGCTGCATGTCGATGCCGCACACGGCGGCTCGGCGGCGCTCAGCCCGGAGCTCGCCCCCGCGCTCGCGGGCATCGGCCGCGCCGACTCGGTCGTCTGGGATCTCCACAAGACGCTGCCGTTCCCGGCGCTCGCCTCGCTGCTCTCGTACGCGCGCGCGCGGGATGCGTACGGCGCCTTCGCCCAGCAGGCCGAGTACCTCTTCCGCAGCGGGAACGCGGGCGCCGAGAACATGGGCACGCGCACGCTCGAGTGCACCCGGCCGCAGCTCGCGCTCGTCGCCTATCTGGGGTTCGCGACCGTCGGCGCCGAGGGCTTCCGCGCACACGTCGAACGGCTCTGGGAGCTCGGCGGCGAGCTCGCGGAGCTCGTACGCGAGAGCGACGACTTCGATCTGGCGCTCGAGCCGGAGTGCAACATCGTCTGCTTCCGCCACCGCAGCGGCGGGGGCGAGGACTCCGACGCCCACCAGGAGCGGATCCGCGCCGCGGTCAACGCCGGCGGGAACTTCTACGTGGTGCAGACGCGGCTGCGCGACGCCACCTGGCTGCGCTGCGCGCTGATGAACCCCGCGACCGAGCGGAGCGATCTCGTCGCGATGCTCGCAGCGCTACGCGCCGCGTCCGCTCGCGTCTGAGAGCGACGCGACCGGCAGGGCGGTGAGGCCGAGCAGCCCCGGGAGCTCGGCGAGGCTGCGGATGCGCTCGCCGGCGTGGGCGGGATGGCGGTCGGTGCGATCGACGAGGACGGCACGGAGCCCGCTGGCGCGAGCACCCTCGATGTCGTCGTCGACGTTGTCGCCGACCATCACTGCCGCGTGGGCCGGCGCGCCGCCGAGCGCGAGCGCGGCTGCGAAGATCGTCGCACAGGGCTTGCGGCGCCCGTGCGCCGAGGAGGCGAGTGCGAAGTCGACGCCGATCCCGAGCCGCGCGGCGAACGGCTCGAGCTCGCGATCGGTGTTCGAGACGAGTCCCACCGTGCACGCGGAGGCCCGCAGCCGCTCGAGCAGCGACACGACGTCGGGGAACAGCTCGAAGTTCCCCGGGTCGCACCACGCCTGCTCGGCCGCCGTGCCGATCTCCTCGGCGACCGCCTCCCCCGCACCCATGCCGCGCACGATCTCGATCGCGAAGCGGCGGTGCTGCTCGCTGCGGTGCTCGAGCGGCTGGCCGCGCCAGACGTGGAACGCGTCGACGCGCGCCTGCTCGTATCGCTCGGCGTCGAGCCGCACGCCGAAGCGCGCACCCAGCTCGACATAGCCGTGCGCGTCGAAGACGCGGCGCGGGCGGATCAACGTGAAGTCGACGTCCAGCAGGACGAGCTGCGGCGGGGGACGCACCGCCCGGGACCATAGCGAGGGGCCGCGCAGTCGCGCGGCCCCTCGCCGGACCCGATGCGGGCGGGGTCAGCCCGCGGCGCCGCCCATGACCTTGCTGAGCAGGCCGACGAGCGCCGTCTGCAGCTCGGCCGGGGTGCCGACCGAGGACGGGGCGGACACGTCGGGCGCCTTGGCGTCGACGGTCGTGACGTCGAGGTTCATGGTCAGCGAATCGATGCCGGAACTCGTCTTCGTCGCGGCGTCCATGGCGGCATCGACCGTGAATGCCACGCGGTGCACCTTGTGGTCACTCTTGCCGACCCAGAGATCGACGTGAGCCTTCTTCACGACCTTCTTGAGTTGTGCCACAGTCTTGTCGATCTGGGCCTGCGTAACCGGCGTCGATGTGCCGCTTCCGGACGCCTGGGAGAGACTCGCAGCGGCCTTTGCCAGACCCTCGATATTCACGTCTCCGGAAACTTTGTCAGAATCGATGCCCTCGACCTTGTCACTCGAGACGGACGCGTTGTCGAGGAGCTTGGCCGGATCGCCGATCGCGGCGAGAATCTTGCCGGCATCGAGATTGCTCGTCGACACGCCGGCCGGAAGTGATGTGCCGGTCGTCGACGAAAGTACGCTCGCCGGCAGGTCATACCACTTGCCGTCGATCTGGAGCCACGTCTTACCGCCGCCCGTGCGAATCTCGGCGTTGATCGGCTGCTTGCCCAGCTTGATGCTCACATTGACGTCCGCGCTCTTGCCGGCGGAGTCGACGACGCCATCGACGCTGAGGTCGATCGGCTGCTTCGTGAAGAGCGCGAGCTGTGCGTTCTTCGGCGTGCCCTTGATGTCCACGCTGAGATCGAGCTTGAGCTTCTGCGGGCCGGTGCTCGCCTTGGTGTCGATCGCCGAGAGGATGCCCCCGGCTCCGCCACTGTCACCCCCGGATCCGGAAGCCGTTGTGGCCGGACTCGTGGAGTCCGACGACTTGCTGGAACTGCCACATGCCGAAACCGTCAGCGCGACGGCGATGAGTGCCGCGAGCGCGACTGGGGAACGACGCATCAAACCTTCCTCCTGAGCAGGATGCGCGATTCGCGCGTGGTACATGCACTGGGTGTCGGCATGCATCGGGGGGATCTGTACGACTCGATCCCTACGCTCACCCTACACTACCGATGTCCGCGAACGGCGCTCGCCGAATGCACTTTCAGGCAATCGCGTTTCTGCGGCATTCCTCTAACAGCAACCCCCAGACAGCGAGGGAAAGTCATGCAGGCATCCGGAGAGCGCGGCAGCATTGGCAAGGCGAGTTACGAAGCGGTGCGGAAGCACATCGACGAGGGCAAGAAGGCGACCGAGGCGTTCAAGCTCGTGGCCGAGGAGACCGGTCGCTCGACCGCGACCGTGCAGACCGCCTACTACCGCGTCGCTCGTTCGCTGCCCGACGGCGGGGGCGTGCAGTTGCGTCCGCGCAAGAAGGCCGCCAAGCGCTCGACCGCCAAGTCCTCCGCCGGCTCGTCCCGGACAGGCGCACGCCGCGGGCGGCCGCCCAAGCGCGCCGCGTCGGCGTCCGGCTCCGCCACAAGCGCCGCCCGCCAGTTGAGCGACGCCGCCCAGGCACTCGTGGCGCACATCACCCGGCTCGAGAGCGAGCTCGAGGATGCGCGCAAGGACAGCCAGCGGCTGGCCGACATCGAGCGCGCCCTCGGCCGTCGTTAGCGCCTGCCGCGTGGGCCGGCGGCCGTGAGAATCTGGATCGATCTCTCGGCCCCCGCCCACCCGGTGGTCTTCCGCCCGATCGTGCGCCGGCTGCGCGAGGCCGGCCACGACGTCGAGGTGACGGCGCGCGACTTCGCCCAGACGCTCGAGCTGGCCGAGATCGCCGGCCTCGATGCACTGGCGATCGGGGCTCACGGCGGACGATCCGCCGGCGGCAAGCTGCGGAGCCTGGCCGGCCGCTCGGCGGCGCTCCGGCGCTGGGCGCGCACGCGGCCGCGCTTCGACCTCGCGGCCGCACACGGCTCGAACGACCTGCCGATCGTCGCGCGCACGCTGCGCGTGCCCGCAGTCGATCTCTTCGACTACGAGTGGGCCACGTTCCAGCACATGATCGGCTGCCGCCTCGCGCGGCGCGTGATCGTGCCCGACGCGATCCCTCCCGAGCGGCTCCGCCGCTACGGCGTCGGGCCGCGCAAGCTGCGCCGCTACCCGGGCCTCAAGGAGGAGTACTTCCTCCACGACTTCGAGCCCGACCCGGGCATCCTCGGGCGCGTCGGTGCCGACCCGTCGCGCATCATCGTCGTGCTGCGCACGCCGCCGACCGCCGCGCTCTACCACCGCGTGCACAACCCCGTCTACGCGGATCTGCTCGACCGCGTCGGGCACGATCCGGGCATCCACGCCGTCGTGCTCCCCCGGCTGGCCGAGCAGGCCGAGGAACTGCGGCGCCTGGCCCTGCCCTCCGTGCTCGTCCCGGCACATGCGATCGACGGGCCGAGCCTCGTCGCGGCGTCCGACCTCGTGATCTCGGCGGGCGGGAGCATGAACCGCGAGGCCGTGGCGCTCGGCGTGCCGGTGTACACCACGTTCCAGGGCCGTATGGGCGGTGTCGACGAGAAGCTCCTGCGCGAGGGGAAGCTGCGGCGCCTCGAGCACGCGGGCGATGTCGAGATCCGCCGTCGCGACCGGAGCGCGCCGCGCCTGCGGCGCGATCCGCAGCTGATCGTCGACCTGATCCTCGGGACACTCGGGTAGCGGTCGGCGGCGATCAGGCGAGCGGGTCGAAGAGCCGCAGATCGTCGTTCTTCACCGAGTTCACGAGCATCGATGCGTCGGCCGCGTGCATCTGCTCGGGCGGATAGGGCGCGAGCAGGGCGAGCGCCGCAGCGACCGGCACGTCGCGGTCGAGCCAGTCGTCCTCTGCGCCGCGCGGCAGAATCACGGGCATGCGGTCGTGCACCGGCGCCACGAGCGAGTTCGCCGCGGTCGTGATGATGGTGCAGGTGCGCAGCGGCTCATTGCTCTCGGGGTCGTGCCAGACCGTCCAGAGCCCCGCGAAGCCGAACGGCGAATCGTCCTCGAGTGCGTAGCGCACGGGGCGCTTCCGGCCGTCGGGATCGAGCCGCCATTCGTAGAAGCCGTCGGCCAGGATCAGGCACCGGCCCTTGACGAGCAGCGGGCGGTAGGCCGACCGCTCCGCCAGCGTCTCGGCGCGCGCGTTGATCATCCGCGCGCCCGCCTTCGCATCCTTCGCCCAGTGGGGCACGAGCCCCCAGCGCGCGACCATCAGCTCGCGCCCCGCACTGCGCTCCGCGAGCGCGAGCACCGAATCGGTCGGTGCCACGTTGAAGCGCGGGGCGTAGTCGCCGGGCAACTCGACGTTGAAGCGCTCGGCCAGGAGCTGGGGGTCGACGGCGACGGTGAAGCGCCCGCACATGCCGTCATTGTGGCGCGCTCGTGGGGGCCCGCGCGCTCGTGCGGGCGGCGGCCGCAAGCGCGCCGGCGCTCGCGGCGACGACGCAGGCGATCGCGATGACGTCCGTGACCCCGAGTCCCTGGCTCAGGGCCACGGCGCCCACCAGCGCCGCGACGGCCGGGTGCATCGAGAGCAGGACGCTGAAGGTGCGCGCCGGCACGCGCCGCAGGGCGTACATCTCGATCGCGTACGGGAACGCCGTCCCGAGCAGCCCGAGCAGCGCGCAGAGGCCGATCACCCGGGCATCGAGCAGCCCCGTCCGCGCACTCGCGAGCCCGGGCAGCGCGAGCGCCGCCGCCGAGATCGCGCAGGCCGGGGCGAGGCCCACGACGCCGGACGTCGCGTGGGCGACGCGGCGGCCGAGCACGATGTAGAGCGCCCACAGCCCGCCCGCGGCGACGATGAAGGCAAGCCCCGCCGGCTGCGCGTCGGCGAACCCCTGCCCGAGCAGCGAGACCCCGGCGACGGCCAGCGCGACCCACACGAGGTCGGCGCGCCGGCGCGACGTGACCACGGCGACGGCGATCGGGCCCCAGAATTCGATCGTGACGGCCGAGCCGAGCGGTAAGCGCGAGATGGCCTCGTAGAAGCACGCATTCATGCACGCCATCACGAGCCCGAACGGCAGCGCCGCGCGCCAGGCCTCGCGCGTGCGCGGGAGCGAGCGCGCGGCCACGAGCAGGATCACCGTGGCGAAGAGCGAGCGCAGGAACGTCACGCCGAGCGGTGTCGCGCGTGCGAACGCGTGCACGGCGACCGCGCCGCCGAGTTGTACCGAGAGCGATCCGGCGATCATCGCGAGCGGCGCGGGAAGCGCCGGGGAGCGCGCTCCACAGGCCGCACTGGACATGACCTCGAAGATAGCCGCAGCACACCGGCCGGTGGCGCAGCCGGTCACCTACCCTGCGCGCGTGGCGACGTACGGTCTCAGCTCTGCCGAGGCGGCGCGCCGGCTCGAGCAGCGAGGGCCGGCGGAGCCGCCCGCGGGCGCGCTCACGTACCGCTCGATCGTGCTGCGCAACGTGCTCACGCTCTTCAACCTCGTGCTCGCGGCCTGCGCGGTGGCGCTGATCGCCACCGGCCAGCTCGCCGATCTGCTGTTCGCCGGCGTTCTCGTCGTCAACTCCGGCATCGGGATCGTCCAGGAGATCCGTGCGAAGCGGGCGCTCGATCGCCTGGCGCTGCTCGCGGCGCCGCGCGCGCGCGTCGTGCGCGACAACGCCGAGACGACCGTGGGAGTCGACGACGTGGTGGTCGGCGACGCGATCGTGCTGCGGCCGGGCGATCAGGTCGTCGCCGACGGACGCCTGCTCGAGGCGCGCGGGCTCCAGGTGGACGAGTCCATCCTGACCGGCGAATCCGACCCCGACGCGCGCCGCGCGGGCGAAGAGCTGCAGTCGGGCTCGTTCTGCGTCGCCGGCAGCGGCATCTACGAGGCCGAGCGCGTCGGCGCCGACGCCTATGCCAACGAGCTCACGGGCGTCGCGCGCGAGGACACGCGCGAGCTCTCGCCGCTGCAGCTCGCGATCAACCGCCTGCTGCGCCTGATGGTCGCCGTGATGATCCCCATCTCGGCGCTGCTCCTGTACGCGCTGCACGTCCACGCCGTGCCGACGCGCGAGGCCGTCTCGACCGCGGTCGCGGGCATCGTCTCGCTCGTCCCCGAGGGCCTCGTGCTGCTCGCGAGCCTCGTCTTCGCCGTCGCGGCGGTGCGCGTCGGCCGCCGCGGCGCGCTCGTGCAACGGCTGCCCGCCGTCGAGGCGCTCGCCGGGCTCGACGTGGTCTGCCTCGACAAGACGGGGACGCTCACGGACGGCACGCTCGCCGTCGAGGAGATCGTGCCGCTCTCGGGCGTGGACGAGCGCACGGCACAGGCCCTTCTGAGCGCATTCGCCGCGAGTCTCGGCGCCCGCAACCCGACGGCCGACGCACTCGCCGCGCACCTCGGGGGGGCACCTCGGCCCGTGCGGCTCGAAGTGCCGTTCTCGTCGCGCTGGAAGTGGAGCGGCATCGCGTTCGCCGACGGCACGGAGCTCGTCCTCGGAGCTCCCGAGGTGCTCGTTCGCGCCGAGGCCGACCGCGCGCTCGCGCACGAAGTCTCGGTGCGCCAGGATCGGCGTCTGCGCGTCCTGCTGTTCGGGCGCACGGGGGGGCTCTCCGAGCCCGAGGGCGACCGGGAGCCACAGCTGCCGGGCGTCGCTCCGCTGGCGCTGATCGCGCTCAGCGAGCGCATGCGGCCGGACGCGGCGTCTACGATCGCCTACCTGCACCGCGCCGGTGTCGAGGTCAAGATCATCTCCGGCGACGGGCCTGCCACCGTCGCGGCGGTGGCGCGCGCCGCCGGTGTCGAGACCGAAGGGCGCGTGATGATCGGCGCCGAGCTGCCGAAGGACGCCTCGGCGCTGCGCCAGTGCGCCCTGCGCAACACGGTGTTCGCGCGCGTCCAGCCCGAGCACAAGCGCCAGCTCGTGGCCGCGCTGCGGCGCGGCGGCCGGCACGTGGGGATGGTCGGCGACGGCGTCAACGACGTGCCCGCGCTCAAGGAGTGCGACGTCGCGGTCGCGCTCGGATCCGGCAGCCAGCTCGCCAAGGGCGTGGCCGACGTGGTGCTCCTGCGGGAGAGCTTCGAGTCGATCCCGTTCGCCATCGAGGAGGGGCGCAAGATCCTCCGCAACGTGCAGCGCGTCGCCAAGCTGTTCGTCACCAAGTCGGTCTTCGCCGCCGTGCTGATCCTCACGGTCGGCGTGGGCGGCGGCTCCTATCCCTTCCTGCCGCGCCAGCTCTCGCTCGCGGCCGCGATCACCGTCGGCATCCCTGCGTTCCTGCTCGCGCTCGCCCCCGCCGCGCAGGCGCCTCCCAAGGCCTTCATGCGCGACGTCGCCGAGTTCGCGATCCCGGCCGGCGTGGTCCTGGGCTTCGCCGTGCTGCTCGGACACGGCCTCGTGCACACCTCGATCGGCCGCTCCGCCCGGCAGTCGGAGACGACGTCGCTGACGATCCTCACGTTCGTCGGCCTCTACCTCGTGCTCGTGCTCGAGTCGGGGAGCATGCGCCGCTCGCGCGTGCGCGGAGCGCTCGTGCCGCTGCTCGTCGGCCTGCTCGCCGTCGGCTACCTGGTGATCCTCTCGATACCCACGCTCCGCGGGGCCTTCGCTCTCGGCGCGCCGTCCGGGCTCCCGATCGTGGTGAGCATCGTCTGCACGGTCTTCGCGATCGGCGCGCTCGGGGTGCTCGGCCTCTCGCTGACGCGCCCGGGCGGCGAGGAGGTGCACGTCGTGCCCTTCTGGAGACGCGCTCGAACCTGACGGGGCGAACGGCGGAGCGGGACCGGGAGTGTGCGATAATCGGCGCTTCCGGGGTGTGGCGCAGCCTGGTAGCGCGCTCCGTTCGGGTCGGAGAGGTCCCCAGTTCGAATCTGGGCACCCCGATGCGCTGCCGGGGCCGCAGCGCGGCCCCGGCAGCGGTTGCATCCTGAGAGCCCTCTAGACTCCGCGCATGCCGGCGGCCCGCGACGAGATCCTCGCCTTTCTCGCCGCCGAGCTCGAGATCCACCGCTATCGGGACTACGCGCCGATCGGCCTGCAGGTGATCGGGGCCGAGCATGTCGAGCGCGTCGCGACCGCCGTGTCCTCGACGCTCGAGGTGTTCGATCGCGCGGCGGTCGAGGGGGCGCAACTCCTGCTCGTGCACCACGGGATGTTCTGGGACAACGAGCCGCGCGTCGTCGGGCGCCACCTGCGGCGGCGGCTCGAGCGCCTCTTCGGGGCCGACATCACGCTCGCCGCCTATCACCTGCCCCTCGACGGTCATCAGCGCATCGGCAACAACGCGCGCCTCGCCGAGGAGGTGCGGCTGCGTGTCGACGGCTGGTTCTCGGATCACGGCGGCATCCCGCTCGCCGTGCACGGGACGCTTGCGGCCGCCGTGCCGCTCCAGGTGCTGGCAGAGCGCGTGAGCGAGATCGTCGGACGCGTGCCGATCGCGTTCCCGGGGGGCCCCGAGCGCGTGCGCACGCTCGCGATCTGCTCGGGCCGGCCCGGCGGGATCGCGCTCCAAGCGGCCGCGACGGGAGCCGATGCGCTGCTCACGGGGGAGCCGCAGGAGGACTTCCGGGCGCTCGCGCGCGAGCTCGGCATGTCGATCGTGTGCGCCGGGCACCATGCCACGGAGACGCTCGGCGTGCGCGCCGCGGGCGAGCTGCTGCACGAGCGCTTCGGGGTCGAGCACGTCTTTCTCGACGTTCCCAACCCCGTCTAACTTTCCGGCCTTGCCGACGTCGGGGTGCGGCGCTAGACTCACCACATGGGAGGGAGCGTCCACCAATGGTGACCGAGCTGGAAGCCGCTACCTGATCTGTAGAGCCCACCACGGCGTCGCCTGGTGGGCTTTGTCGTTGAAGGGCCCAGTGCAACGCGCAAGGAGTCGCAAACCATGCCGAACCACCTCACGCCCGAAGAGCTGTCCCGCGAGTTCGGGATCGACCGAGCCGAAGTCATACGGATCTGTGTCGAAGAGCACGTCCCGGTCTACCACGGCAGAATCGACAAGACGCTCTTCGAAGCCGTGCGGCTGATCCACCTCCAGCCCATGGTGCACGCGACGAGTTCCGCCTGAGAGCCGTGCGGGGCGCGCGCCCGGAAGCGGTGCGTCCCGGCCCGTGACATCCCGGCGAGCGGGTACCCTCGGTGGGTGCGCGTCCGCTCCTGGCGTCCGCTGTTGCTCGTCGTCCTCGCGCTGGCCCTGCCGGCCGCGCATGCAGGATCGGCGGCCGCGGCGACCGGGCCGCGCGAGCGCGCGGCGCTGCTCGAGCTCTTCGCCACCGACGCAGCGCTCGCTCGAGCTCATCAGGGCGCCCTCGCGGCTCAGGCCCGGCTCGCGCGCGTGCGCGGCGACCTGAAGTCGGTGCGCGAGCAGCTGGGTGTGGCACGCGCGAACCAGCGCGCCTCGCAGCGCGCGCTCGCCGCGCGCCTGAACGAGATCTACCGCGCCGATCCGCTCGACATGCTCGGCGTGCTGCTCGCCGCGCGCTCGTTCGCGCAGGCCAGCGACGGCCTCGATCTGCTCGACCGCCTCTCCCGCCAGGACAGCGCACTCGTCCGCTCGGCGCGACACTGGCACACGGCCCTGCAGGGCCGATCACGCACGTTGCGCACCGCAGAGGGACGTGCCACGGAGGCGCGCGGCGCGTGGCAGGCACGGATCGCCGAACTCGCGCAGGCCGATCGCGCGCAGCGTTCCCTGATCGCCCGGCTCCGGCGCGAGCACGTGCACGCGCTCGCCCGGATCGCCGGCGCCGCGCAACGCGCGGCCAGGCGCGCGCGGGCGATCGTGCAGCCGGGGCCCCACGGCGGCGGCACGACGACTCCGGTCGCATCGACGAGCGCCGCGCCGGCCCCCGCAACGACGGCACCGGCTGCCACGCCGGCGACATCGGCGCCGGCGGCGACGCCCGCCAGACCGTCGCTCGCCCCGGGCACGACGCTGACGGTCGCCTCGACCGCGTACTCGCTGGGCGGGCACACGGCCAGCGGGCTCCCCGCCGGGCTCGGCATCTGCGCCACGGATCCGCGCATCATCCCGCTCGGCACCCGGTTCGACGTGCCCGGCTACGGCGCGTGCGTGGCTGCCGATACGGGCTCGGCCGTGGTCGGCGCGACGATCGACATCTGGATGCCGAGCGCCCAGGCGTCCGTGTACGGGAGGCAGACCACTACGATCACGTTCCGTTGATGCGGCTGAGGATCTTCCTGCTCGCGCTCGGCCTGCTCGGTGCCCTCGGCTCGGCCTCGACGGCCGCGGCGCAGACCGGCGCGCAGGACGCCGCGCTCGCGCGCGGCATCTCGAAGGTGCTCGCTGCCCACGGCCTGAGCGGCCGCGGCACCGGTGTCGCCGTCGCCGACCTCGCGACCGGTCAGATCATCTACCGCCGCAACGGCTGGCGGGCGATGCTCCCGGCCTCCACCGAGAAGCTCTTCACGACCGTGGGCGCCCTCACCACCCTGCACCCCGATTTCCGCTTCGCGACGACCGTCGCCGGCGCGGGCTCGCAGGTGGGGACGACCTGGCACGGCGATCTCTACCTGGTGGGATCGGGCGACCCCACGTTCTCGAGCGACGGGATCGCTGCGCTCGCCGCACAGGTCAAGGCGCGCGGCATCGACCGCGTGACCGGCCGCATCCGGGGCGACGAGACCATCTTCGACGGCTCGCGCTGGGGCCCCTGGCCGCGCAAGTACATGGGCGTCGAATCGCCCCCGCTCTCGGGCCTCGCGCTCGACCGCGATGTCAAGCCGGACGGCGATGACGTCGCCAGTCCCGCCCGCAGCGCGGCGCGCGCGCTGCGCAAGGCGCTCGCCGCCGTGGGCGTGACGGTCGCCGTGCCGTTCGTGGGCGGCGGTGCCGCACCCAAGGACGCGCCCGTCCTCGGTCGCGTGGAGTCCGAGCCGCTGTGGAAGATCGTGCGCTTCATGGACCGCAACAGCGACAACTTCACGGCCGAGATGGTCGCGAAGGCGATCGGGCACTACGCCGGCGGCGAGGGCACGACGGCGCGCGGGATGCAGGTCGCCGGCGAGGTTGCAAAGCCCCTGCTCGGCGAGGACGGGGCGTTCGTGCACCTCGCGGACGGCTCGGGGCTCTCGCACGACGATCGCATGACGGCGAGCGCGCTCGCGCGGCTGCTCGCAGCGGGCGCGGCCGATCCCGCGATCGCGAAGCCGCTCGCGGGCGCGCTCAGCGTCGCCGGCGCGAACGGCACGCTCGCCCGCCGCCTGCACGACCTGCGCGGGCGCGTGCTCGCCAAGAGTGGCACGCTCGACAACGTGTCGGCGCTCGCGGGCTACGTGACCGGCGTCAGCGGGCGGCGCTTCTCGTTCGCCGTGCTGAGCAACGTGCCGGGCCTGAGCGATTGGGACGCGCACGGGGCGCAGGACGCCATCGTCACGCTGCTCGCCAAGCGCTGACGCCCGCTACCCGGCGTCCGGGCCCTTCTCGAGCAACTGCTGGAAGCCCTCGTCGTCGAGCACGGTGACGCCGAGGCCGACCGCCTTCGCGAGCTTCGACCCGGGGCTCGACCCGGCCACGACGTAGCTCGTCCGCTTCGAGACGGAGTCGGTGACCTTGCCGCCGCGCTCGATCACGAGGGCCTTCGCCTCGTCGCGTGACGAGGAGGCGAGCGTCCCCGTGATCACGAACGTGAGTCCGGCCAGCGCACCCTCGCCGGGCGGCGGCGCATCGCCGCTCACCTCGACGGTCAGCCCGGCCGCCGTCAGGTCGTCGAGCACCTCGGCGTTGGCGGGGAACGCGAGCCAGGTCGCCATCGACTCGGCCACGACCGGCCCGACGCCCTCGACCTCCGCGATCTCGTCGGGCCCGGCGGCGCGCAGGGCGGCGAGCGAGCGGAAGTGCTGCGCGATCGCTTCGGCCGTCACGCCCCCGACGTGCGGAATCCCGAGTCCGAAGAGCAGGCGCCCGAGCGAGCGCTCGCGCGACTGCGCGATCGAGGCGACGACGCGCTCGGCCGAGCGCCGCTGAAAGCCGTCGAGCTCGAGCAGTTGCTCCACTGTCAGCCGGTAGAGATCCGGCGCCCGGCGCACGAGCCCGAGCTCCCAGAAGCGCGCCATCAGCTTCTCGCCGACGCCGTCGATGTCCATCGCGCCGCGCGAGACGTAGTGCCGCAGCCCTTCGAGGCCGCGGCTCGGGCAGTACGGGTTGACGCAGCGGTGCACGGCCTCGCCCTCGAGCCGCACGATCTCGCTGCCACACGCCGGGCAGTGATCGGGCATGCGGAACTCCCGCTCCGTGCCGTCGCGGCGAGCGAGCACGGGCCCGACGACCTGCGGGATCACGTCGCCCGCGCGCTGCACGATCACCCAGTCGCCGATGCGGACGTCCTTGAGGCGGATCACGTCCTCGTTGTGGAGGGTGGCCATGCGCACGATCACGCCGCCCACGGCGACCGGCTCGAGTACCGCGTACGGGTTGAGCGCGCCCGTCCGCCCCACGTTCACGCCGATGTCGAGCAGGCGCGTGATCGCGGTCGTGGGCGGGAACTTGAACGCGATCGCCCAGCGCGGGTCGCGCCCGACCGATCCGAGCGCCTCCTGCTGATCGCGGCGGTCGATCTTCACGACGCACCCGTCGATGTCGTAGTCGAGCTCCGCGCGGCGCTCGACGAGGCCCTCGCAGGCCTCGGCCATGCTCTCGAAGGTCTCGTGCCGGCGCGAGATCGGATTGACCGGGAACCCTTGCCCCCCGAGCCACTGGAGCACGGCCCAGTGCGAATCGAAGGCGATGCCCTCGAGCGCTCCGACGCCGTAGGTCAGAAGCGCCAGGGGGCGCGAGGCGGTCACGCTCGGATCCTTCTGGCGGAGCGAGCCCGCCGCGGAGTTGCGCGGGTTCATGAGCACGCTGAGGCCCGCTTCGAGGCGCTCCTCGTTGAGTCGCTCGAAGGCCGCCAGCGGCAGGTAGATCTCACCACGCACCTCGATCAGCGCCGGCGGCCGGCTGCCGGGGAGGCGCTTCGGGAGGGCGTCGATCGTGCGCAGGTTCGCCGTCACGTCCTCGCCGATCAGACCGTCGCCGCGCGTCGCGCCGCGCGTGAGCTCGCCGTCGCGGTAGACGAGCGAGATCGCGAGTCCGTCGATCTTCGGTTCGGTCACGTACGCGATGTCGTCGTCGAGCCCGCGCTGGGCGAGCAGGCGGCGCGCCCGCGCATCCCAGGCGGCGAGCGACTCGCGGTCGCGGGCGTTGGCGAGCGAGAGCATCGGCACGAGGTGCTCGGCCGGCGCGAACCCCTCGGCGGCGCGCGAGCCGACTCGCTGGGTGGGCGAGTCCGCGGTGCGCAGTCCGGGCTCGCGCTCCTCGAGCTCGACGAGCTCGCGGTAGAGGGAGTCGTACTCCGCGTCGCTGATCTCGGGCTCGTCGAGCTCGTGGTACAGCCGCAGGTGGCGTGTCAGCTCGGCACGCAGCCAGGCGGCGCGCTCGGCCGTCCCTGGCGCGCGCGCCTCAGCCATGGGCGAGGAGGATGCCGGCGAGCTCGGCCGGGGTCGTGGCGATCGCATCGGGGTTCTCGCTCGCAAGGCCCGCGTAGTCGAACGCGCCCCACGTGACCCCGACCGCCGCGACCCCCGCGGCGCGCGCAGCCTGCAGATCGCTCGGTGCGTCGCCGACGTAGACCGCGCTCTCTGCGCTGCGCCCGAGCAGCTCGAGCGCATGCAGGATGGGCTCGGGCCCCGGCTTGTGCGTGGCGGTGTTCTCGATCGTGACCATCGCGTCGATCCGCTTCTCGAGTCCGGGGATGACGCCGTAGGCGAGCAGGACGGCGTCGAGCATCTTGGACGTGGCGACGGCGACGGGGATGCCGCGCGCCCGCAGCTCGTCGCACAGCTCGAGCATGCCGTCGAAGGCGCGGACGTAGTCGTCGTGGACGCGGTGGTTGAACTCGCGGTAGACGTCGAACAGCTCCTGGGCGCGCGCCTCGTCGAACACGCGCATCTGCTCGAGCAGGGGCCGGCCGATCCCCTCGCGCAGGTCGGCCTCGGGCAGATCCCGCCCCAGCACGGTCGCGAGTGCGTGGCGGTGCGACGCCACGATCAGCGGCACGGTGTCGATCAGCGTTCCGTCGAGGTCGAAGATGACGGTCGCGTAGCTCATGCCGACTCCGGGAACAGTGCCGTGAGCGGCGAGAGCGCGTCTTCGGCGAAGAGGTCGAAACGCAGCGGCGTGATCGCGATGAAGCCGTCGGCCACTGCCGCGATGTCCGTGCCCGGCTCGCCTTCGAGGCGCAGGGGACCGGCGCCGTAGAGGCGGTAGTGCCGGCGATTGCCATCCGCCTCACCCATCGGCCGCAACTGCGGCCGGTAGCGACGGCGCCCGAGCCGTGCGACGCGCACGCCCGCGACCGCGCCCGCCGGGGCGTTGACGTTGATGACGACGCCGGGGGGCAGCGCCCCCGACGCGAGCAGGGGCACCAGCCGCAGCGCGAAGCGACCGAGCTCATCCGCGGCGTACGTGCCGTCCGGCGAGGCCTGCTGCGAGAACGCCGCCGCGGGCAGGCCGAGCAGCGCGCCCTCGAGCGCGGCGGCGACCGTGCCCGAGTACGCCACGTCGTCGCCGAGGTTGATGCCGAGGTTCGGACCCGAGACGACGACGTCGGGCGGAGCTCCGGCGAGACCGAGCGCGCCGAAGCGCACGCAGTCGGCGGGCGTCCCGCTCACCGCGAACGCGGGCCGTCCGTCGGGCAGCTCGATCTCGTCGACGGCGATCGGCCCCGCGAGGCTGAGCGAACGCGAGACGCCGGTCATGTCTCCGGCCGGCGCGATCACGTCGACCGTGCCGAGCTCGTCGAGCACGGAGGCAAGGCCGGCGAGGAGCGCCGACCCCACGCCGTCGTCGTTGGTGAGCAAAATGCGCATCGCCTCGGGCAGGATAGAGTCCACGCCGTGGGGGCAACGGCAAGCGAGTCGCGCGGCTTCTCGCGGGCCGACCTCATCGGGTTCGGAGTGGCGGGGGCCGCGTGTCTCGTGGCGCTCGCCCTGCGCGAGGCGGGGGCGGTCGGCTACGTGGTGTTCGCCGCCGCCGCCGTCAGCGTGATGGCGCTCGCCTACGTCCTGGGTGAGGCCACCGAGCAGGCGGGCACGGCCTCCGGGCCCCGCCTCGCGTCGCTGCTCAACGCGACGTTCGGGAACCTGCCCGAGCTGATCATCGTCGTGCTGACGATCCGGGAGGGGCTCGTCGACGTCGCGCGAGCCTCGATCATCGGCTCCGTCGTCGGCAACATCCTGCTCGTGCTCGGCGCCTCGATCCTGATCGGCGGGCTGCGCAACGGCGCCATGCCCTTCGATCAGCGCACGGTGGGCGTGAACGCGTCGATGCTCGTGATCGTCGCGGTAGCGCTCGGCGTCCCATCCCTCTTCGGGCATCTCGGCGGCACGACGCACGACGAGCAGTCGACGCTCTCCTACGGCGTCGCGATCATCATGGCCACGCTCTACCTGGCATACCTCGTCTCCTCGTTCACCCAGCCGCAGCCGGCAGGTCATGAGGGCGGTGGTCGCTGGGGCCCGCGCGCCGCGCTGCTCACGCTGGCGGTCACGGCCATCGTCACGGGCGTGATGTCGGAGGTGCTCGTCTCCGCGATCGAGCCGACGATCGAGGAGATCGGCATCGGCACCGTCTTCGTGGGCATGGTCGTGGTCCCGCTCGTGGGCAACGTGCCCGAGCACTGGGCCGCGGTGCGCATCGCGCGTGGCGGCAACCTCGATTTCGCCATGAGCATCGCCTTCAACTCCGCCCTGCAGGTCGCGCTGGCCGGCACGGCGCTCGCGGTCGTCGCGGGCGCGGTGTTCGGTCACGGTGTCCTGATCGTGTTCCCGCCGCTCGAGCTCGCGCTGCTCGGCGCCGCGACGGTCATGACGGGCATCCTCGCGAGCATGGGCAAGGCCAACTGGCTCGAGGGCTTTCAACTGCTGACCGTGTACGCGATCGCCGCGCTCGCCTTCTGGTTCCTCTAGCCGAGCAGCGCGCGGGTCCGTGCGAGCTCCCGCGGAACGCGCAGCCGCTCGAAGGCCTCGCCGGCGGACACGAGGATCCCGTGCGCGTCGGCGCCGCGGCCGAGCGCGACCAGCGCCTCGCCGTACGAAAGCTCGGTCAGCGCGACCTCCCAGGTGGCCTCCAGAGCTTCGAACCCGGCGACCGCGCGCGCGAACGGCACCAGAGCCGCCTGGGCGTCGCCTGCGACGAGCAGGGCGCGCCCTTCCAGCCGGTCGGCGTGGAGCGGCAACGCCTCGAGCCGGCCGGCCGCGGCGTGGCGCCGCGCACGGTCGATCACGGCATCGGCCTCGTCCCACGCGCCCTCTTCGGCGATCAGCAGGCAGCGCGCTTCGAGCTCGCGGTCGAGGAAGAGCCCCTCGGTATCGCGCAGGCGCTCGAGGTACTCGCGCGCGAGGGCGAATTCACCCCGCCGCACGAGCGCGGCGGCAACCAGCGGAGTCGCCCAGTTCCGCCGCGCCTCGCCATCCCTCCTCCACTCGTCGACGATGGCGAACGCGGCATCGGCGGACGCGCATTCGCCCCTCGCCTCGTGGATGAACATCTCGGCCCCGAAGCCCCCGCTCGCCATGCTCGGCGGGCGGCCGGACAGCTGGCCGAGCAAGGCGCGCACCCGTGCCTGATCGGCGAGCGCGGCATCCCAGTCGCCGAGGGGCGTCCGGGCGAGCACCGCAAGGGCGCGCACGCCGATCGGCGCGAGGTCGATCCCCATCCCCTCGAACTCGGCTGCGAGCGAAACGACCTCCGCATAGTGGCCCACCGCAAGTGCCGACCAGGCGGCGGTGTAGAAGCTGTCGCCGACCTCGAAGGGGTCGCGAAGCGTGCGAGCCAGCTCGAGACGCTCGTTGTCGATCGGCCTGGCATGGCCGTAGAGGCCGCGGATGTTCATCCCGGCCGACAGCGAGTCGAGCGCGATCAACTCGAGATCGGGCCGGCGGATCCGGCGTGCGATCTCGCGCGAGCGCTCGGCGGCGGCGCGCGCGCGTGCGCCGCTCGCATCTGCGGGATCGATGTTGTAGCCGAAATCCCAGTAGCCCTGGGACGCGAGCAAGAGCGCCAGCGCCTCGCTGTCGTCGTCGCCCGCACACGCCAGTCCGAGCGCGAGGTACGGCGCGACCTCCTCCGCCGGTGGCTGCACGCGCATCAGACCGGGCCCCCGGGTCGGGATCATCACGGCCCGCCCGCAGATCGAGGCGAGGCGCGCACGGTCGTGCGGCGCCGCCGCGCGCACGATGTCGGCCGCCTCCCGCAGCGCCTCCCACGCCGCGCGCCCGTCGAAGGTCACGAGCGAGGCCTCTCCGACCATTTCCAGGGCGCGAGCGCGATCGAGCGGCGTCACGGCGGCCGCGAGCGCCTCGCGCGCGAGCGAGAGCGCGCGCTCGAACCCGGCGCGCGCATAGGCGCCCTCGGCGGCATCGGCGAGCGCCGCGAATGCCATGGCGCGGACCTCGTCCGCCGCCCCCAGGCGCAGTGCAGCGGCGAGGTGGAACGCGATCAGCTCGATGACCTCGTCGCGGCGTCCCGCGAACGTCCGCTCGATCCAGCCCGCGACGGCGCGATGCATGCGGGCGCGATCGCGGCGCGGCAGGCTCTCGTAGGCCACCTCGCAGATCAGGGCATGCTTGAAGATCAGCTCGCGCTGGCCGGTCATCGACGACGCGAGGCGACTCAGAATGAGATCGCGGCTCTGCAGGCGGTCGAGCAACTCGCCGGCCGAACCGGCCTCCATGTCCGCCACCTCGGCGACGGCGCCCGGCCAGAACACCCTGCCGACGACCGCAGCGGTCTGGAGCGCGCGCTTCTCGTCGAGGGGCAGCAGGTCGATCCGCGCGGCGAGCGCCGCATGCACGGAGTCGGGGAGCCCTCCCGCACCGGCCGCACCCACGGCGCGTGTGCGCGCGATCTCCTCGAGGAAGAACGGGTTCCCCTCCGCCCGGGCGACGATCGCGGCCCGCTCGGGCTCCTCGGCACTCCCGCCCAGCAGCAGCCACGCCAGATCGGCGCTCTCGCGGGCGTCGAGCGGCTCGACGGCGAGCCCGGTGAAGCTGAGCCGGCCGCCGCCCCACGTCGGCCGCCGCGCCGTCAGCTCGGGCCGCGCCGTGCACACGAGCAGGAGTGGGCCCTCGGCACGGCCCGCGACGTCCTCGAGGAGCTCGAGTACCGCAGCGTCCCCCCACTGCACGTCCTCGACGAGCACCACGGTCGGTGCAGTCGACGCGAGCGCCGAGAAGAACGATCGCCAGGCGAAGTGCGTCTCGGCGCGCACCTCCGCCGCACTCCGCTGCGGACGGTCGGCGGAGGCCATGCCGATGCTCGCGGCGAGGATGGCGGCCAGCTCTTCCGGCAGATCTGCGCCGGCCTCTGCAAGTGCGGAGCCGGCGGCCGTCGCAATCCGCGCCCGCGCCTCCTCGGCGGAGTCGGTGTCGAGCGCGTGCGCGTGGGCCTTCAGCATCTCGGCCAGCGGCCAGTAGCTGATCCCGTCACCGTACGCGAGGCACCGCCCGCGCAGGACGCGAACCGGGCCATCCGCTTCGAGCCCCGCCAGCAGCTCGCCGACGAGACGGCTCTTGCCCACGCCCGCTTCGCCGTAGATCGTGACGAGGTGCGGTCGGCGCTCAGCGACCACGCGCCGGTAGGTCTGCGTGAGCAGATCGAGCTCGCGACGACGGCCGATCAGCGGCGCGCGGGTACTCGAGAGCGTGCCCTCGGTCATGGGCTGCTCCGCGAGCAGTTCGACCGCGCGCAGCGGCTCGGCCCGCCCGCGGATCTCGACGACGCGCGGTGAGGAGAAGCGGAAGTGCCGCGCAGCCTGGGCCGTGCGCTCGGCGACGAGCACCTGCCCCGGCTCCGCCGCCTGCTCGAGGCGCGCGGCGGCGTTGACCGCGTCCCCGGTCGCCAGGGCCTCCCCCGGGCGCGGGTCGGTCACGGCCATCACGGGGCCCGTGTTGATCCCGATCCGCAGCTCGAGCATCACGCCGTAGCGCTCGGCGAACTCCCGGTTGAGCTCGGCCAGCCGCCGGAGCATCCGGAGTGCCGCCCGCAGGGCACGCGCCGGGTCGTCCTCGTGCACGCGCGGCACGCCGAACGCCGCCATGACGGCATCGCCGATGAACTTCTCGACGGTGCCGCCCTCGGCCTCGATCTCCGCGCGCATCGCGTCGAAGAAGGAGCCGATCACCTCCTTGAGCTGCTCGGCATCCAGCCGTTCGCCGAGCGCCGTCGATCCGGTGATGTCGGCGAACAGCACCGTCACGACCTTCCGCTCCTCGACGGCGGCAGCGCGAGGCGCCTCGAGCGCCGCGCCGCAGCTGTTGCAGAAGCGCGATTCGTCGGGATTTTCGCGCCCGCAGCGCAGACACGTCGGCACGCCCGAAGCGTACGGGCTCCCGCGCCCGCCCGGATGGACGGGCGCGGGACCGCCTGCTGGATTCCCTACGCCAGGCGCAGGGCGCGGAGACGGCGGATGCGCTCCTCCATCGGCGGGTGCGTCTGGAACAGCCCGGCCATGCCGTGATGGCGCAGCGGATTGGCGATGTACATCGTCGCCGTCGCCGGCGTGACCGGCATCGGGATCGCCGCCACGCCGCGCTCGAGCGTCTCGAGGGCATCGGCGAGCGGCTTGCTGTCACCGATCAGCGCGGCGCCGGTGGCATCTGCGAGGTACTCGCGCTGGCGGGAGACGGCCAGCTGGAGCACCATCGCGGCGATCGGCGCGACGAGGATCGTCGCAAGCGCCGCGATGCCTCCGAGCGGGTTGTCGCGGTTGTTGGAGCCGCCGCCGAAGATCATCCCGAACTGCAGGATGTTGGCGATCGCGGAGATCGCCGAGGCGATCATCGCGGCGATCGAGCTGACGAGGATGTCGTGGTTCTTGATGTGGGCGAACTCGTGCGCCAGGACGCCGCGGATCTGATCCTCGGGCAGGTACTTGCGCAGGCCCACCGTCACGGCGACGGCCGAGTGCTTCGGGTTGCGGCCCGTGGCAAATGCGTTGGGCTGCTCCGACGGGATCAGGTACACGCGCGGCATCGGTACCTTCGCGCGCTGCGCGAGGTCGGCAACGATCGCGTAGAGACGCGGGTCATCGGCTTCGGAGATCGGCTGTGCGTGGCTCGAGCGGATTGCGAAGCGGTCCGAGAACCAGTAGGAGATGAACACCATGCCGACGGAGATGCCGCCGAACAGGAGGTAGCCGATGCCACCGAGGACATGGCCTCCGATGGCGACGAGCAGGGCCGACAAACCGGCGATCAGGACCCAGGTGCGAGCCTGGGTCGAGAAGCGGGTCGCGGTCACGTTCACGGTTGTCTCACCTTTTCTGCGGCGGCATTTCGGACTGTCGCCGGGCCCCCGCCCTCCGGCATCCTTGATCGTAGGACGGGGGACGTTCAGATTGTGTTGTCGTCCGGCGTCTTTCCCGATCAGTAGGAGACGCCCACGAGACAGAGCCCGTGCGGCGGGGCCGTGACGCCCGCATCGGCGCGCTGCGCCCCCTCCAGCAGCCGCGCGAACGCCTCGGGCGGGCGCTCGCCGGCCGCGGTCTGGAGCATCGTGCCGACGAGCGTCCGCACCATGTGACGGAGGAAGGAGTCGGCCTCGATGCCCAGCACGAGCTCGTCGTCGCGCTGCTCCCAGGCGGCGGCGAGCACGTTGCGGCGGAAGACCGTGTGCTGGGTCTCGGCGGGCGTGAAGGCGCGGAAGTCGTGCTCGCCGGCGAGCGCCCGGCAGCAGGCCGCGAGCGCCTCGTGCGAGACGTCGCGCGACCAGTGCCAGGCGCGTGCGGCGCGCAGCGGCGACGGCATGCGCTATCGCAGCACGCGGTACTCGTAGCGGCGCGAGCGGGCCGAGAAGCGCGCGTGGAACCCCTCCGGGGCGATCGCGCAGCCGAGCACTGCGACATCGGACGGCAGGTGGGCGTTGAGCGCCGCCGGGATGCGGGCAAGCTCCGGCCCGCCGGCGACGTCGACGCTCACGACCTGGCCGGATGCGTGCACGCCCGTATCCGTCCGCCCGGCCACGGCGACGCGCTCGAGGCCGGGCCAGAAGACGCGCAGCGCCTCACCGACCACGCTCTCGACGGTGCGCAGGCCCGGTTGCGCCGCCCACCCGTAGAACCTCGCGCCGTCGTACTCGACGTCGAGCCGGAGGATCACCGCGATCGTTCGAGCCGCCGCTGGCGCGGCGGATCGACACGGTCGAGGAGCGTCCAGCGCCCACCTCCCGCGCCGATCACGATCAGGCAGAGAACCATGATCACGGGTGGCAGCGTGAGATAGAAGCCCCCGTCGATTCGCCCACCCGCGTACATGACGATGGCCGCCTCGATGAGGATCAGCCACGCGGCCAGGCGCGGTGCGAGCCCGAAGAGGAGGATGACGCCGAGCGCGAGCGCGATCACCGGGATCGCCATGCCGGTGACGCCCGGCGAGGGCAGGCCCCACACCCGTGCGTCGGCGACGGCCGCGTGATGGCGCTCCACCTGGAAGAGACCCGCGAGGATCACGAGCAGCGCCAGCCCGAAGCGCACGAGCGCGATGCCGATCGCCGGGCGATCCTCGAACGGACTGCGCGTCCTGCTCACCCGCGCACCACCTCGAGCGCACCCGGAGCGGCCGCGGGAGGCGTGGCGAAGCGCAGGCCGTCGAGCGCCTCGCGGAAGACGGGCTCGGCGCCGGCGAACGCGGGCTCGGTCGCCGTGCCGCAGATCGCATACCCGAGGCCGTCGCGGACGAAGAACGCCTGCAGCTGGACGAACCACTCGGAGTCGGCGATCTGGAAGCGCACGATGCGCATCAGCGTACGCTCGCCGTCAAGAGTCTCCCAGCCGTTCGAGAGCAGCTCGAATCCGTCGACCTGGTCGCGCATCAGGTGCGCGTGGCCGTCGGCGAAGCCCCCGAGGCCCATGCCGTCGCAGAGCGCCTCGCGCGTGATCACGAGGTTCGGGACGGAGCCGTCCGGCGCCGCCGGCGCGACGAGCGTCACGGCGGTACGGTCGGACCAGCCTGCCGGGAGCGGCAGCTGGTAGGCATCCGTGCGCACGGTGGCCACGGCCGCCGCTCCGCTCAGACGAGCTCGATGTACGCCATCTCGGCTGCGTCGCCGAGACGCGGCCCGAGCTTGATGATGCGCGTGTACCCGCCGGGTCGCTCGGCGTAGCGCGGTGCGATGTCGTCGAACAGGCTCTTGACGACCGGCTTCTGGCGCAGGAACGCCACGGCCTGCCGGCGCGCATGGAGATCGCCGCGCTTGCCCAGCGTGATCATCTGCTCGGCGACGGGACGCACTTCCTTGGCCTTGGCCAGGGTCGTGCGGATGCGGCCGTGCTGGATGAGCTCCGCCGTGAGATTGGCGTAGAGCGACTTGCGATGGGCGCTGTCGCGCCCGAGCTTCCGCCCGCGCTTCTGATGGCGCATCAGTCGTC
>CAZYYP010000013.1:0-11588 GCA_964651695.1 uncultured Gaiellales bacterium
CGGTCGTCCCGTTCATCCTCTTCTACTCGGTGCTCTCGATCGGCGGCGACTTCGCTGCGCAGAACTCCGGCCTGCCCGTCGACTTCCTGCTCGTGATCGTCGGCCTCACGCTGCTGTTCATGGTCTTCATCGAATATCTCGGGCGCAACCGCGAGATGGGCAAGAGCTACGTGCCGCCCGGCCTTCGCGACAGTCTCCGCTTCAGGAAGCCCCGATGATCGCGCTCCCCGTCGCCTCGATCTTCACCCAGACGTTCCTGACGTCGCTCGTCGCCGGAGGCCTGCTGGCCGGGGTGCCGCTGATGTTCACGGCGCTCGGCGAGCAGATCTCCGAGGCCTCGGGCGTGCTCAACATCGGGCTCGAGGGGATGATGCTGACGGGCGCCTACACGGGCTTCGTCGGCGCCTACTACGGCGGCCACGACTGGCTCGGGTACCTCGCGGCGATCGGCGGCGGCGTGCTCGTCTCGCTGATCATGGTCGTCTTCTGCGTCCGCTTCCTGCTCGACCAGATCGTCGTCGGGATCGCGATCACGCTGGTCGCCGAGGGCGCGACGAGCGTGCTGCAGGGAGCCGAGTTCGGGCAGTCCTATCCGCGCCTGCCGGCGGCGCCCACCGTGCGGATCCCGGGCGTCGACGGCATCCCGATCCTGGGCGACAGCCTCTTCCAGCAGCCGCTCGTGGTCTACCTCGGCTTCGGGCTGATCGGGCTCACGGCCTGGCTGCTCCGGCACTCCCGGCCGGGCCTGAACGTGCGCGCCGCCGGCCAGAAGCCCCAAGCGCTCGACGCGGCCGGCGTGAGCGTCGTCACGACGCGCAGCCTGGCGGTCATGACGACCGGCGCGCTCGCCGGACTCGGCGGCGGCTATCTCGCCATCGCGGGCGCCGGCATCTTCGTGCCCTTCATGACCCAGGGGCAGGGCTACATCGCGATCGTGATCTGCATGCTCGCGCGCGGCCGGCCGCTCTGGGTGCTGATCGGCGCCTTCATCTTCGGCATGTCGCTGCAGCTCGCGACGGCGCTCCAGATCGCGGGCGTCAACATCTCGACGGACGTCATCAACATGATCCCGTTCGTCGCGGTGATGCTCTCGCTCATCCTGTTCGCGCGCGGCGACTTCCTGCCGCCCGCGCTCGCCCAGCCGTACGTCAGGGGCGCGCGCTGAGAAGCTTTCACACAAAGGGAACACCCATGCGAGATCCCGACTTCACGCTCACGGCCGGCCCGACCGCCTCCTCGCCCCGGGTGCTGGCCGCGCTCGGCTCGCCCATGCTCTACGACTACGACCCGGTCTTCCTCGACCGCTTCCGGGGGCTCGAGACGAAGGTCGCGACCCTCATGGGGACGTCGAGCGACATCGTGCTGATGCAGGGCGAGGCCGTGCTCGGGCTCGAGGCGGCGGCGCGCGCCGTCACGCGGCCCGGGATGACGGCGATCAACTGCGTCTCGGGCGTCTACGGCAAGTGGTTCGGCCTCTGGCTCGCCGAGTACGGCGCGAACGTCGTCGAGGTGGAGGTGCCCTACGACGCGCAGGTCGAGCCGGAGATGGTCGAGGCCGCATTCGCGGCGCACCCGGAGACCGAGCTGCTCGCGGTCGTCCACTCGGAGACCCCGTCCGGGACGATGAACCCCGTCGCCGAGATCGGGCCGATCGCGAAGCGCCACGGGGCGCTCGTGATCGCCGACGTCGTCTCGTCGCTCGGCTGCGACACGCTGCGACCGGACGAATGGGGGCTCGACATCTGCGTCGCCGGGCCCCAGAAGTGCCTCGCCGGACCTCCCGGGATGTCGCTCGTGTCCGTCAACGACGAGGCCTGGGCGCGCATCCGCGCGAACCCCGGCGCGCCGCGCGGCTCGTTCCTCTCGCTGCTCGACTGGAAGAACACGTGGATCGACGGCGGCCGCACGTCGTTCCCCTACACGCCGTCGGTCTCGGACGTGAACGGGGTCAACGCCGCCTGCGACGAGGCACTCGAGATCGGGATCGACGCGGTCGTCGCGCTGCACACGCGCGCGGCGCAGGCGACGCGCGCGGGCGTGCGTGCGATGGGCCTGGACCTGTGGGCTCGCAGCGACGAGATCTGCACCAACTGCATCACGGCCGTCCGCACGCCCGAGGGGATCGACACGCTCGCGCTGCTCGCGCACGTGCGCGAGCACTACGGGGTCATGCTCTCGCCCGGCTACGGCGAGATCAAGGAGAAGCTCGTCCGGCTCGGCCACATGGGAGGGGCGGCGCGGTCGCTCAACCCCGTGGTCGCGCTCGCCGCGTTCGGCCGGGGACTCGCCGATCTGGGCGCACACCTCGACATCGGCAGCGGCGTCGAGGCGGCCCTCGACGTGCTCTCGCGGGTGCAGGCGCCTGCATGACCCTGTCGGCGTTCGACCTGCACCGCGCCTCGACGGTCGAGGAGGCGACCGGCCTGCTCGGCCGCTTCGGCGACGACGCGATGCCGATCGCGGGCGGCACGGAACTGCTCCTGCTGCTCAAGCTCGGGTTCGCCCAGTACGGTCACCTCGTCGACGTTCGCGGCGTCTCGGAGCTGACCGGGATCCGCTTCGAGAATGGCCGCGTGGAGATCGGCGCCGCCGTGACCCACCGCGAGATCGAGCGCTCGGCCCTCGTGCGCGAGCACATTCCCGCGCTCGCGCAGATGGAGCGCTCGGTTGCGAACATCCGCGTGCGCACGGCCGGAACACTGGGCGGCAACCTGTGCTTCAGCGACCCCCACTCCGACCCGGCGACGTTCCTGCTCGCGGCGGGCGCCGAGGCCGTGGTGCGGCGGGGCGGCGAGGCCGCGCGCATCCTCCCGCTGACCGAGTTCCTGCGCGGCCCCTACGAGACGGCGCTCGCCGAGGGCGACCTCCTCATCGCCATCCGCATGCCGCCGACCGCGGCGGGAACGGGCATCGCGCACCACAAGCTGGCCTTCCGCGAGCGCCCGGCGGCGACCGTCGCGGTGTGGGTGCGCATCGCCGGGGGCCGCGTTGCCGAGGGACGGATCGCGGTCGGGTCCGTGGGTCCGCTCGCCGTCCGGGCGAGCGAGGCGGAGTCGCTCCTGGCCGGCGGAGCGCCGGTCGAGGAGGTCGCCGATGCGGCGGCGCAGAATGCGGGCGCGGTCGAGGACGCCGACGGCTCCGAGGAGTACAAGCGCCAGCTCGTCCGCGTGCTGGTCGGCCGCGCGCTCGAGGACGCCCTGCTGCAGAGCGCGCTCTCGTCCGGGCCTGGCTGAGCACGCGAACCACACGCCGGTGCCGGCCCCGCTCGCAGGATCTGTCGGCCCGCGCCGGCCCGAGCGCCGCAGCACCGGCCCCGGCCGTCCGGCAGCCGCGGCCGGGAATCCGATGGTCTCGCTCGCTGCGATCGCCTACGCGGGACCTACTGCCCGCGCGGCGGCTTCCGCCTCGCGACGCGCCACGTCCGCCTGCGTGTTGGCGTCGGTCGCATCGTGCTCCGCCTGTGTCGCGGAGGCGTCCGCATCCGCTGCCTTGGCGCGCTCGTGCGACGCTTGACCACCGAGACGGTGGGCATCGTCCTCGAGGGAGTCCGCCTGCCGTTTGGCAGCGACGGCCGCGTCTCTGCGGGCCTGCAGCCGAGACGAGCTCTCGAACCCTGAATCCGCGCCCGGCAGCGCCTCGCCATACGCGCTGCCAATCAGCGCTGCGGTAGCGGCATCGAGGAATTCACCGACCTCCGCTTGGCCGGCCGCGTCGATCTCTGCCTGGTGGAATCCCACACGCAGGTAGTCCCGGGAGACACTTGAGCCGCGGAGCGGCACGAGCACCTGGTGCCGGCCCAGGAGCCCACGACGGACGCGTATCAGCACCGGCTCGCCATTCGCCGAGTAGAAGACATCGTCGAGCTTGCCGATGTCCTGACCGTCTGCGTCGACCACCGTGTGGCCTCGCCATTGCTCCAGTTGCTCTGCTGTGGTCATGGCGGAACGTACCCGTCCGGCGCGATGGCTACACGCGGGATCCTCCGGCGCCCACGTGCCCGCTGTCGCTCACGTTGCGGCGCCGCCGCGTCTCAGCGCCAGTCGAAGTGCTCGCGGTGGATGTGCTTCGACGGCACACCCGAGCGCCGTAACTGGGTCTCGAAGCTGCGCACCATCCCCAGCGGGCCGCACATGAACACCGACAGGCGGCTTGGATCGGCGTCGACGGCAGCGAGCACGCGCTCCGTGGTGAGACGACCCTCGACGCTCGTGTCGATCACATGGGCGTGCAACGCCTCGTGCCTCGCGGCGATGTCGCGGATCTCGGCCGCGAATGGCGCCACACCGTCGGTCGTGTAGAAGAAGTCCACGCGATGCGGCAGATGACCGTCGAGCGCACGGAGCCAGCTGAGAAACGGCGCGACGCCGACGCCGCCCGCGATCCACACCTGCCGGTCGGTTCCGCGCCAGTGGTCGAAGCGCCCGTGCGGGCCACCGATGACAGCCGGCATGCCCGGCTCGACGAGGTCGTGCACCTGCGAGGTGTAGTCACCGAGCGCCTTGACCGTGACGCGCACGACATCCTCGCGCGGGGCGCTCGAGATCGTGAACGGATGCCGGTGCCAGCCGTCCTTCGCCTCGAGGTAGACCATGGCGAACTGGCCCGGTACGAAGTCGATGCTCCGGCCGAGCGGCCGCATCGTGATCTCGGCGAGGCCCTCGCCGATCTCGCGGATCGCCTCTACCTGGTAGTCGTGCAGCGACAGGAAGAAGCGAGCCAACACCTCGCGGTACACGTAGAAGCCCAGTCCGACGCCACCGACGAGGACGAATGTCCAGCGCAGCACGGGTGAGGCGGGGAACGGCGTCCCATCGAGCACGCCGTGCGCGAAACCTGCGGCGACGAAGAGGCCGGTCGTGCGATGGAGCGCCCGCCAGCGATCGTAGCCGCCGAAGATCCGGCGAACGTCGCGCAGGATCGGTGCGTCGCGCAAGGCGAGCACCAGCCGTCGGAGCGGCGCCGGCACCACCGACCGCCAGCGCGGCAGAATCGCCCACAGCGCGAGCGCCACGAGCCCGATCGCACCGATTGCGCCGAGCGGCCCGCCGAGCGCGGTGCCGTGCGGGCTGGACGACAGCGCGATGTGCGGGACGAGCAGCACGAGACCGGCGATGGCGACGCGGCGGTGCCAGATCGCCGCGCGGTCGATCCCGTCGAACCACCGCTCCACCCAAGGAAGCGTGCTGATGAGCACCAGGCCGATCGAGAGCAGCAGGATCGACTCGGCGCCCAGGAACTGCCCGAGGTACGGTCCCGCGTGCTCGCGCGACGGCCGCGCCACGGCCCACAGCACCGCATCGGCGCCGCCCAGTACGCCGATCGTCGCCGGCCCGAGGTCGCGCGCACCAAGTCCGTTGACCACAGTCCGATCGTAGTGGTCGTTACAATCTCTTCCCGCCTCGGGGAGCACGGGCGAGCGGCGTTCACACGCCGACGACCCCGTCGCAGAACTCGGCGACTCGGCCAGCGGCGAGATGGACGAAGCGGCGCTCGCCGCCCCTGAACGCCCACTCGGCGTCGGCCCCCATCCGGCGCTCGCTGCACCCGGTGCGCCCGGCTCGGCGACACGGGCTACGAGGCCAGGCGCCGGTCCAGTTCGAGGCACCGCCGCGGATCCGCCTTGCGCATGCGCGCCTTCGTCAGGTTCTTTCGGAGCATCCATCGGACGTCGCGGTGCTCGTCTGCGATCCAGCGCTCGAAGCGATCGAAACCCGGCTCTGGCGCGGCCGCCACTGCCACGCTCCAGCAGTAGGCGAGCGCTTGTCGCAGCACCCGGAACGGCTCCGAGCGCGCTTGCGCCGGCGGGCAGTCGGCGAGCGCCCGCGTCGTGACGTCAAGCACGCCGAACACTCGCTCGACCGTCTCCGGCCTGGTGAGGAGACGCGGCTCGCATGCCCCGGCGATCGCCGCGCGGCGCACGAGCAGGGAGGGATCCGCCGCCCACCGCTCCGCGATCTCGAGCATGCGGTTCTCGTCGCCGTCGCCGAGTCGCTGCAGGGCCATGGCCGCAGCTTCCCTGACTCTCCAGCGCCGATCGCCGGCGAGTCGATGCAGCGCAGCCTCCGCCGTCGCGTCGCTCTCGGCGAGGAGGCGGCCGAGACCGACGGTGCCGCACGCGGCGAGGAACTCGTCCTCCTCCTCCGCATACGCGCGCAGCCGCTCGGCAGGGGCTTCCTCCGCAACCGCGTGGACGAGCTCGAGGTTGCCACGGGGCCCTGGCAGGCCGGAGTGCTCGCGCAGGTACGGCTCCCAGCTTCCGGACAGGGCGCGCAGCGTGTCCCGGTACTCGGCGACGCGGCTCACGCGGACACGCACCCCGGGTCGGCCGGCGACCTCAATGCAGGAGCCCGATCGCGATGCCGGTGGCGGCGAAGCCGAGGCCGAGAAGCCCGGCGCGGCGAGCTCCCATCCGGTACCCGCCCAGCGAGATGACGACGGCCAGCGGCCCTGCCGCGAGCGGAGCCGCGAGCGCCGCCCAGATCCCCAAGACCGGCGCCGGGGCCGCGAGGATCGCGCCCAGCTCATCACGGCGTTGCCAGGGGCCGGTTGGAGAGAGCTGGCGGAAGTACGCCATGCCGAGCGTGCGCAGCAGGTTGTAGGCGAAGAGCGCCTGCGCGACGAAGAGCAGGGCGACGAACGGAATCGCGATATCGGTGAGAGTCGCATAGCGGTCGGGCAGGACGGCCCACCTGCGCGGAGCTCCGTCCAGACCCTGGAGCAGCCACGGAATGACCGATCCGTAGCCACCGACCGTCGTGAGCACGAGATGCCAGCGCGCAAGCCGCTCCGAATACCACGGCCGGCCGATCAGATCCGGCAGGACCGCGTAGGTCGCGGCGAGGATCACGAGACCGATGTTGAGCAGAGCCATGTTGTGGAAATGGCCCACGACCCAGAGGGTGTTGTGGACAACGAGATCGAGAACGATCGTCGCGTTGATGAGGCCCTGCAGCCCCGCAACGAGCCACGAGCACATCGCGACGAACAGGAACTGCATCGGAATCGCCCAGTTGAGATTCGATCGCCAGATCGTGGCGCAGAGGCTGTAGAGCGAGAGCGCCGACGGCGTCACGATCGCGAACGTGAGCGGCTGCATCATCGTGTTGATGAGCGGCTGCACCGATCCGCTCGGGAAGTCCAGATACATGTGGTGGGCGCCGATGATCACGTTGACGACGACGGCGATCAGCCAGGCCAGGACGATCAGCCGTCCGGCGACGAGCGGCCGCCCCGCGTAGCGCGGCACGAGGTGGTAGAGCACCGCCACGGCGGGGAACAGCAGGAGATAGACGACGGGATGCCCGAACCACCACAGCACGCCCTTGGCGAGCAGCGGGTCGATGCCGATCGACGGGTCGATCGCCTGGACGATCATCTCGACGAGCAGCGCGGCAAAGGGCACCGTCGCGATGATCATGTCGATCGCGATCACGGTGAGGGGGATGACGGCAAAGGCCACCGGGCGGCGAGTCGTCGCAAAGCGGGGTGAGACGTAGCCGAACCCGAGTGCGGCGCCGAGTCGCGCCCCGATGGATCCGCCTCGCCCGTGGGCGGCCGGCGAGAGGACCGTGACCAGGACGGAAGCGCACCAGGTGAGGATCGAGACGCCGACGAGCAGCACCGACGCGGCGAACAGACCGGTGGCGAGCTCGCTCCACTCCCCGACGCTGTGGAAGGGGAGCGGGTAGAGGAACACCCAGGAGCCGCCGAAGCCGAGCGCAAGCGTCGTGACGACCACGCCGGCGACGCCCGCGACCATCGTCCAGTAGGTCGCCTCGGCGAGGGCCAACGCGGCTCTCGGCAAGGGAAAGCCGCTCTCCTCCAGCACCCACCAGCTGATGCCCATGAGCGCGAAGCCGGCCCAGCCGACGAACGCCGCGAGCCCGTGCGCGGTCATGATCGCGTACCACGAGGACGGCGAGATCGTGTCGATGCCGGCCTGGCTCTGGCGGAGCAACCCACCGAGGCAGCCGGCCACCAGGAAGATCACGGTCGACGCCAGCATCGTGCGGAGGACGACGTTCCGGGTCGCGGCGCCGAGCGCCGGAGGCGTCTCGATGCCCGCGGGAGCACTCCCCGCCGCACCTGCCACATCGGCGGCGCTCATGAGTTCACCCCCGCGACGGAGAATCCATCGATCATCTCGTGGTGTGCCAGGCCGCAGAATTCGAGACAGCGGACCGTATAGCGGCCAGGCGTGTGAAACGTGTGGCGGACCTTCACGATCGCATCCGGGACGACTTGCGCCTGGAGCACGAGGGCGCCGTCAGGCCCGTAGAGGCCGAAGCCGTGATTGACGTCCGTGCTCGTGAGCACGAACTCGACCTGCCGGTCCGTCGGGTACGGGCCGGCGGGCTGGAACTTCCACGAGAACTGACGCGCAGTTACGCGAACCTCCAGCCGGTTGGGCTGTGCTTCTGCGCGCCACGGCACGTCGGGGATCGTGAGCGCGAGCAGTGCGAAGAGCCCGGCGATCACGAACCAGAGCCAGACACGCTCGGAGCGCTCGAGACGAGCGACGTCGGTCTGTTTACCGCCGCGGGTGGAGCGCGCGACCAGCACGAGAATCGCGATTCCGACAACGCACGCCGCCGCGTAGCCGATCCCGAGCCACAGCGCTGTGCGATTCACGATCCACCCGCCGCGCCCGCTCCCTGCACGGAGCATGTGGAATCGGCGGCTTCACAGCCGCCCGGTCTGGGTCGTATCGGCATCGTCTTCCCCTCCGGCAGTCGAACCAACGAGACGCGCCGAGCATCGCGCGATCGCGAAACCCCTTCATCGGCGGGATCGCGGAATGAGGTTGCGGCAATTCCGCAGTTGCTCCGGGTGGAGCGCGCGCCCTCGCCGTGGCGGGATCCGCGTTGTCGCCGATCCCGGCGCAGCCTCGGGTGGAGATCGCTGCAAGCCAGGCCTCGTCACAATGACTTGACTTAGACGTTACTATGACGTCATTATGACGTCATGCAACTCGACGGCTACATCCAGGCGCTCCGGGAGGATCTCGCCCGCATCGCAGCGGTGGGCGACGAATCGACCGTCCGAGCCGCCGACCTCCTCGCGGTCGCGCTCGAGGCCTCGCTCGGCCGGCGTCTCCAGGAGGCGCTCGCCGAGGCGGCGCTCGAGCTCTCGGCACAGCTCGAGCAGGGCAGGGTCGAGGTCCGGATCGCCGGAGGCGATCCGGAGCTCGTCTACGTCGACGGTGCGGGCCCCGCGCCGGTCGAAGCGGGCGACGGCGTCCTGAGCGCCCGCATCACCCTGCGCCTGCCGGAGACCCTGAAGTCCCGCCTCGAGGCGGCCGCCACCACGAACGGCATCTCCGTCAACACCTGGCTCGTCCAGACGCTCAGCCGAACGCTCGAGCCGCATCCGCCGGCCCGCGGCGGCCGCCATCGTCTCACCGGCTACGGCCGAAGCTGAAAGGAATCCGCATGCCCGCGCCCCACCCCGCCCCCGAGCAGCGTTTTGCCACATCCGGATCCGTCCGCCTCGTCGTCAGGATCCCGCTCGGCGACATCGAGATCACGACGGTCGACAGCGGCGATTCGACGGTCACGCTCGGGGGTTCGCAGAAGCTCATCGACGCGACGACGGTCGAACTCGCCGGCGACCGGCTCGTCATCGAGCTGCGACGAAAGGCGCTCGGGCTGCTCGGGCGGCACTTCGACGGATCGCTCCTCGTGCGCGCCCGCGTTCCGCACGGCAGCCGCGTCGAGATCGTGACCGCATCAGGCGACGCGACGCTCGACGGCAGGCTCGCCGGGCTCGAGGCCAAGACGGCTTCCGGCGACGTCCGCGTCACGGGCGAGCTCGACGGCGACGTGAGTGTGAAGACCGTGAGTGGCGATCTGCGCCTGCCCCGCGTCGTCGGCGACCTGGTCGTGCAGTCGGTCTCGGGTAGCCTCGCCGCCGAGTCCATCGACGGCTCCGTGACAATCAGGTCGGTCTCCGGCGACGTGCGCGTCGGCTCGCTCCGCGAGGGCAAGGTGACCGTGCAGAGCGTCTCCGGCAACGTCGAGCTCGGCATCGCGCCAGGCACGAGCATCGATGTCGACGCGGGCTCGGCCTCCGGCAACCTCAGCTCTGAGGTCCCGCTCTCCGGCACCCCAAGCGATGACCCCGGCCCGACGGTCGTCGTCCGCAGCACGACTGTGAGCGGCGACCTGCGGGTCTTCCGCGCTGCGTGAGTCAGCGCAACGTGGGATGAACGACCGTCTCAGCGGATGAGCCCGAGCGCACGCGCCCGGCTGACCGCTTCGGCGCGGCTGTGCACCCCGAGCTTCTTGTAGGCGCGCTCGGCTCGTTGCCTCGCCGCTTCCCGGGAGATCCCCAGCTTGTCGCCGATGACCGCGAAGGTCGCCGGCGTCGGCAGATAGTGCAGCACCCGCGCCTCGGCCACGGTGATCGACGCTGCTCTGACGGTGGCGGCCCCTTCTGCGACCGCCTCCACGCTCGCGGCACGGGCTGTGAGCACCGCCGCCGCGTCCTCGGCGATCGCCTCGGCAGCGGCTTCATCGGCCGCTGCGACCGTGAGCCTCGCGGCGCTCAGGGCCTCGACGGCTTCGTGGGCGGCCGCCTGCTCCAGGAGGCCGGCGTTGATCAGCGCTCGAACGGCGCCGGCGGCGGCCGCGGCGCGGATCGCTTCCGACGCTGCAGTCGTCTCGGCCGCCTGGGCTTCTGCCGCCATGGCCAGGAGCGTCGCGTCGGCTTCGGCGGCCTGTGCCGCCGCGATCACGCGAGCTGCTTCCTCCATCGCCGCGACCTCGGCCCCCACGAGCAGTCCGACCTCGGAGGTGAGGAAGCCCTCGCCGATCAGCGCGCCACCGGTCTCGGCGATCGAGTCGAAGAGCGGCCGCGCCCAGCCGTGCTCGATGAGCAGGAAGGCGAGCGCCGTCCCGGGCAGCATGGCCTCTGCCAGTGCTCGAGCGTCAGCCGGATCGAAGCCCGGCCCTCCGGAGCCGCCCGGCTCCACGAGACCGGCGCCGCCGAACGGGACGATGCTTGCGAGCAGCGCGCCGAAGTCCTCGTCATCGCCGACCACGAGCCTCTGGATCGTGCCGTCCTCGCTCTTGGATACGAAGAGCAGGTCGAGGAGGCGCACCACGCCTCGGCCCTGCAGCCGATCGACCTCGGCCAGAAGCCGGCCCCGAGCATCCACGCTCGAGCCGAAGCTCACGGCGAGTACCTGCAACGGACCGGACATGTACCGACCTCCTGATTCTGATCGCATCGGATCCTCGACGCCCCGGCGCAGGCCGCCGGAGCTGTCTCTACGCCCCACGGATACGTCTCCGGAAGCTCGCCCGCCTCCCACAGGGTGGCGCGCCCCAGCGGCACGAGGGCCTGTGCCTCGTCGACGTGCAGCAGCAGGTCGAATGGTCCGCCAGGCGCGTGTGCAAGCAGTGCGAGTGACGCTCGGTCTCGGGCCGGCAGTCGAGCGCGCTCACGGCTGCGCGAACGTCCGGCACGCGGGGCGGAGAGCCGACGGCGGATCACGGAACTGCGGCATGCCGTAACGATCGCTCAAGCCTGCGCGCGCGACATCGGAGGAGCCGCCTAGTCCCGTTGCGGCTTTCTACGTGAGAGCC
>CAZYYP010000013.1:11688-24539 GCA_964651695.1 uncultured Gaiellales bacterium
CGGCGCGAACTCGCACAGGGCCGACCATCTGTCGCCTGCGCTTCAGGTCTCTGACGGGATGCCGATGTCGGTGGTGTGAACACGCATGCCGACGCCGGAGTCTCGCCCCGGGCGCGGCGTCTTCTCCACTGGCGGTTTGTCACGTTGTCGCTCGGGCTTGGCCTGGGTTCGCTCGCCCTCCTCTCGGGCCTGTCGGTTCACATCGCCGGTAACGCGATTCGCTCTCAGGCCACGGCGAGGCTCGCCGCTTCGGCGACGTCCAGCGCGCTCTACATCAACTCGGAGCTGAACGTGCTCGCGACGGTCGACGACGCCTTCGCCCAGCGTCCGCTGCTCGGCCAGGCGCTGGCAGGCCGGCACCTCACCCCGGCTGATCGCGTCACGATCGAGGAGACGCTTCGCCAGCTCGCCGCTGTCGATGGGGTTGCCACATCCTTCGTCGTCCGGCCAGACGGGCGGCTGATCGCTGTCGTGCCGGCGACTCCATCGATCATCGGCAACGACTTCAGCTTCAGGGATTGGTACCGCGGCGTCACCGCGAGCGGAAAGCCGTACGTCTCGCAGGCCTACCGCTCGCAGGCAACCGGCCATCCACTGGTCGTCGCGGCGGCAGCACCGGTCTACGCAGCCGGTACGCACCGGCGTGTCGCAATCCTCGTCGCCGCCTACCAACTCGGGGTGCTGCAGCGATTCGTCGCGAGCTTCGCGCGCAAACAAGGCATCGATCTGAGGGTGACCGACCAGAACGGCGTTGTCGTTGCTCCCGCGAGCGCCTCGAAGGCCGGGCTCGTTTCGCAACGCGCGGATCCCGAAGTCGCAGCGGCCCTGGCCGGCAGGTCAGGCCGCCACGAGCGCACGATCGGCGGAATCAAGATGCTGACCGCATACGTGCCGGTCTCCCCACTTGGCTGGACACTCACGGCGGCGCTGCCCTCGAGCAAGGCCTTCTCGGCGATTGACCGCCTGCGCGTGCTCGTCTGGTCGATATCGGCGCTTCTCGGCCTCGCCCTGTCGGCGGGCGCCTGGCTGTTTCTGCGGCTCCTGCGCCAGCGCGAAGCAGCGGAGACGGCGACCGGCGAAGCTCTTGACCGGGCACAGCGCATCGCCGACATCAATCGTGGCGTGCTGGATGCGACGGCGGAGGCCATCCTGCTCGTCGATTCGAGCGACCGGCCCGTTCTCGTCAACGCATCCATGCAGCGAATGCTGCCGGCGTGGTCCGAAGGCGACGGCGAGACGACCGACGATCGACCAGCGCCGTCCATTGCCGAGCTGACGATCGACCCGGCCGGATACCGGGCCGGCCTCGAGGCGCTGATGGCGAATCCAGAGCAGCAAGCACTGGACGAATTCGAGCTTGCGTCCGGCGCGGCGCTCGAACGCTACAGCGCGGGTGTGCGCGGTTCCGACGGTGACATGATCGGCCGTATCTTCGTCTTTCGCGACGTCACCAAGAGACGGGAGGTGGAGCGCCTCAAGTCGGAACTGCTCGCCACGGTGTCCCATGAGCTGAGGACGCCGCTCACCGGGATTCTCGGCTTCAGCGAGCTCCTGCTGCGCCCGGGTACCGATCCCGAGGCCGGGGCGCACTACGCCGCCACGATCCACAGCGAGGCGCAGCGTCTGACTGCGCTCATCAACGACTTCCTCGATCTCCAGCGGATCGAGTCGGGCGCCTTCTCGCTCACGCCCGAGCCCTTCGACGCACGACGGATCCTCGAGCAGCAGGTCAAGCTCTTCAGCCTCGAGAACAGCCGGCACACGATCACGCTTCACATTCCCGACGAGCCACTGACGGTCTTCGCCGAACAAGACCGAATCACGCAGGTCGTCGGAAACCTGCTCTCCAACGCGATCAAATACTCGCCCAACGGCGGCGAGATATCGGTGTCCGCCGACATGCGCGACGGCTTCGCCCACGTCTCGGTCCGCGACCATGGGCTTGGAATTCCCTCGGCGCAGCAGGCGGGGGTATTCCAGAAGTTCTTCCGAGTCGACTCCTCCGACACACGGAGGATCGGAGGCACAGGCCTCGGTCTCGCGCTCTGCCGTGAGATCGTCCATGCGCACGACGGCCAGATCGGTTTCGAGAGCGCGGAAGGCGATGGATCGACCTTCTGGTTCGAGCTCCCCGCCCGTGGGAACGGGCCAACGGTGGCCGCACGGGCCCCCAAGCCACGGCGTGCCAGATCGGTAGCGCACTCTCGCCCCTGAGCGGCGAGCCTCAGATCCGCTCGAAGGAGAGGCGCCCTGCGGGCGCGGGCGCGTACCGGCGTGCACGTCGCACGCGGCGAGTCGGCGAAGCACGCACACCCTCGTCATCGGTCACCCAGGCGTTTGGAGCGGATTCCCCGGCGTCCATTGCGGGCAGATTCGAGGAGACGCCGGGGAGCGATCTGGCGTGGCTCACCCCTCGACGCGCGCCACCAGGTGCCCCGGCTCGACCTCGGTGAGGGGGATCGCGCGATGCTCGACCGCGCGGTGCGCGGTCGCGGCGTGCCAGGCGTCGCTCGCGGCGTCGGCCTTCCAGCGCTCGTGGAGGTGCGGGATGGAAGAGATCAGCATGCGCGTGTACGGGTGCTGCGGATTCGCGAAGATCTTCACCGTCTCCCCCATCTCGACGACGGTGCCGCGGTAGAGGATGATGGTGCGATCGCTGATGTAGTTGCCGAGCGACAGGTCGTGCGTGATGAAGAGCACGCCGAGCCCCCGCTCCTTGAGCGATCCGAGCAGGTTGAGCACGTCGATGCGCGTCGAGGCGTCGAGCATGCTGATGATCTCGTCGGCAACGAGCAGCCGGATGTCGAGCGTGAGCGCGCGCGCGATCAGCAGCCGCTGCAGCTGGCCGCCGCTCAGCTGGTGGGGGTACTTGCCGAGCACCTGCGCAGGCTCGAGCCGCACGGCCTCGAGCGAGGCCCCGACGCGGTCGCCCCATTCCGCACGCGAGACACCGGAGAAGTATTCCGTGTGGAGCATCGAGAACAGGCGATCGACGCGGAACATCGGGTTGCACGAGCTGAACGGGTCCTGGAAGACCCCCTGGACGTCCCGGTAGTACTCCTTCAGCGCCCGCCGTCCGAGCGATGAGACCTCGAGGTCGTCGAAGCGGATCGCCCCGCTGGTCGCGGGCATCAGGCGCAGGATCATGCGTCCGATCGTGCTCTTGCCGCTTCCGCTCTCGCCGATCAGCGAGACCACCTGCCCGGGCTCGATCTCGAAGCTCACGCTGTCGACCGCCTGCAGCCGCCGGCCGCCGAATGCGCCGACGCGGTAGGTCTTCGAGACGCCGTCGAATGTCAGCACGGGATCACCCGACCGCCCAGCAGGCGACGGCGTGCCCCGGCGAGATCTCGGCGAACGGCGGCTCCTCGGCGCAGCGCTCGAATGCGAGCGGACAGCGATGACGGAAGCGGCAGCCGCTCGGCGGGTCGAGCAGCGACGGCGGGTTGCCCGGGATGCCGCTGAGCTTGTGCTCGGCGTAGCGCACGCCGACCTCGGGGAGCGACGAGAGCAGCATCTTCGTGTACGGGTGCAGCGGCGACTCGATCAGCTCCGCCGTTGGCGCCTTCTCGGCGAGCTTGCCCGCATACATGATGAGGATCGTGTCCGCGACCTGCGCGAGCACCGAGATGTCGTGGGTGATCACCATCATGCTCTTCACGAAGCCGCGCGCCCGGAACTCCACGAGCGTCTGCGCAACCGCCTTCTGCGTCGACACGTCGAGCGCCGAGGTCACCTCGTCGGCGATCAGCAGCGACGGATCGAGCAGGGTCGAGACCACGATCACGGCGCGTTGCTTCATCCCGCCCGACAGCTCGATCGGGTACATGTGCAGGACGTCCTCCGACAGCCCCACGAGCTCGAGGCGCCGCTTCAGCTCCACGAGCACCGAGTCGTAGCGCACGCCGCGCGTATGGAGCAGATCGCGGATCAGGCCGCCGACCTTGCGCGTCGGGTTCATCGCGCTCATCGCGTACTGCGGCACGATCGACACCTGCTCGAAGCGGAAGCGGTTCATGGCGTGGTCGTCCTGGATCGGCAACTGCTCGCCGTCCAGCGCGACGGAGCCGCTCACGTGGCGCATGCGGCGGTCGAGCCGGACGAGGGCCTTGCCGAGCGTCGACTTGCCGCACCCGGACTCGCCCGCGAGCCCCATGATCTCGCCGTCGGCGATCTCGAATGTCGCGCCGTCGAGCGCCTTGACGTCGCCGGCGAGGCTGCGGTAGTAGACACGGAGATCTTCCACGCTCAGGCTCACCGCTACATCTCCCGCAGACGCGGGTTGAAGACCTCGTCGAGGCCGACGTTCATCACGTACAGGCCGCCGACGATCGCCACGATGCCCAGGCCGGGCGGGATGAACCACCACCAGGTGCCGAGCAGCAGGGCGCTCCAGAGCACCGCGTTGTTCATCATGAGGCCGAGCGAGATCGCATTCGACGGGCCGAGCCCGATGAAGTCGAGCGTCGCGCCGATGAGGATCGCGCCGCCGAACAGCAGGATGAACATCATCAGCAGGTAGGAGCTCATGTTCGGGGCGATCTCGGTCGCGATGATCTTCCAGCTCCGCCGTCCGCTCAGCCGCGCGACGTCGACGAACTCGCGCGAGACGAGCGAGAAGGTCTGTGCCCGGACGGCCCGCGCGGCCCACGGCCACGAGGTCGCGCCGATGAAGATCGCCTCCGTCACGAAACCGCGCGTCGTGACGTAGGCCGCGATGGTGATCAACACCGCAAGCGTCGGAATCACGAGCACGACGTTCGTCAGCATCGTCAGGATCTCGTCGATGATGCCCCCGCGGTACCCGGCGACGAAACCGACCAGCATCCCGATCAGCGCGGCGAGCCCGCCCCCGAGCGTGCCGACGATGAAGCTCGCGCGCAGGCCGTAGACGAACTGCGAGAAGACGTCCTGGCCATTCGTCGTCGTCCCGAACCAGTGCGCCGACGACGGCGCCTGCTGCAGGTCCGCGCCGAAGGCGAGCGGCGCCTGGCTGGTGAGGTAGGGCCCGACGAGCGCGAGGATGAGCATCGCGAGGACGAAGCCCGCGCCGATCATCAGCTTCGTGTTGTGGCGAGCGACGTAGATCAGCTCGTGGCGCACGCGTCCGACCGGCGCCGCCATCATCGGAGACGGTGCGGGACCCGCCGCGGGGGAAGTCGCAGCGGGCGGCGCGGAGGCATCGGCAGCCGGGTGCGCCGGCTGGAGGCGGTCACTCACTGGTGCCCCTGCATGCCGACGCGGGTGCGCGGATCGATCAGCACGTACGCGATGTCGACGATGAAGTTCGCGATCAGCACGCCCACGATGATGCACAGGAAGATGCCCTGCAGCAGGAAGTAGTCGCGGTTCTGGATCGCGGTGAGCACGAGGCTGCCGACGCCCGGGTAGTTGAACACGACCTCGGTGACGAGCGCCCCCGCGAGCACCGCGCCGAGCGCGAGCGCGAGACCCGTGATCTGCGGCAGCAGCGCATTGCGGTAGGCATAGCGGCGCACCAGCCTGCGCGGCGCTCCGAGTGCCTCGAGGTAGTGCGCGTAGTCGGCCTCGAGCTCGTAGATGATCATGTTCCGCATGCCGATCGCCCAGCCGCCGAAGCCGACGAGGAAGAGCGAGGAGAACGGAAGAATCCAGTAGCGCATGAAGCTCAGCGCGAAATCGAGTGTCCAGCCGGGCTGCAGAGAGTAGCTGTAGGCGCCGGAGATCGGCAGCACGCGTGTGACCGAGCCGAACACGTAGGCGAGCACGAGCGCCAGCCACATGTACGGCGTTGCGGTCAGCACGTACCCCAGCGGCAGGACCGTGTTGTCGAGCACCTTGCGGCGCGCAGCCAGCGCGCCGACCTTGTTGCCCGCGAAGAAGCTCAGGAGAATCGCCGGAATCAGCAGCGCGAGGGTGTAGGGCGCGGCCTCGAGGATGAGATCGGTGACCGGGCGTGGGTATTGCCAGACGCTGACGCCGAGGTCGCCGTGCACCAGCGCGGCCCAGAAGTTGAGGTACTGCTTCCACGCGGGGACGTCGAGTCCGAACGCCTTGGTGTAGTAGCCGGTCAGCGCGTGCGCCGAGCCGGGTTGCGCCTGCATGCGCGAGATGAGCCCCTGGACGGGATCGCCAGGCATGAAGCGCGGGATCGCCCAATCCACGGTGACCGCCACGAAGAAGGTCAGCGCGTAGGTGAGCAGCTTGCGGGCGATGTATGTCCTCATCGGTTCACCGGCTCAGCGAAGACCGCCGCCCCTCCCGTCGGTACCCGGGAGGGACGGCGGCTCTCGGCCGTCTCCTCGTCGGTCGCTTACTTGGCCGGCTGGAGGTTGGAGATCATGTTGATCCCCCCCATCTGCAGGTACCCGCGCCACATTGCCGGCAGGGTCTGCAGCTTGGCGCTGCTCACCGTGGGCCAAGACGTCCAGCGGCTCGTGTTCTCCTGCGCCCAGACTCCGTTGTACCAGAGCGGGATCAGCGGCAGGTCCTGCAGGAAGATCGACTGCAGCTGCGAGGTGATCTTCTGCATCTGCGGCACGGTGTTCACCTTGTCGAGCTGCTGCGTGAGCGCCCATGCGGCCGGGTTGTTATAGCGCTCGTAGTTGACGGTCGTCTGATTGTCCGAGAGCGGCAGCCGGAACATGTAGTTGTAGTACGTCCACGGCGTGTTGCCGATCTGCTGGTCGTTGTTGATCACGAGGTCGTAGTTGCCATGGCCGCGGTCGTCGACCAGCGTGTTGTAGTCCGGGTAGGACGGCGTGATCCTGATGCCGGCCGCCTTGGCGCTGTCGGCGATGATCTGGATCGCGGTCATCCAGTCCGACCATCCGTTGGGGACGATCAGGCTCAGGTTGAGTGTGGAGCCGTCCTTGTTCTCGACGTAGCCGTCGCCGTTCGTGTCCTTGTAGCCGGCGGCCGCGAGGATCGACTTCGCCTTGCTGAGGTCATACGAGAACCCGTACTTCTGCACCATCGAGTTGTCGACGTACTTCTTCCACACCGGCAGCAGGCCGGTCGGGTTCGCGGGCGAGACGATGTGCCCGTAGTCGGCCTCGACGATCTTGTTGACGTCGATCGAGTCGGCCAGCGCGTGCCGGAACTGCACGTCGTTGAGCGGCGCGCGCGTCAGGTTCGGCACGAGCCACGCCGTGTTGCCCGAGAGCATGTAGGGCGCCGACGGGTAGTACGTCTTGATCGTCGAGCCGACCTTCGTGTTGATCCCCGGTACGAAGTTGTTGCTGAGGTCGATGTTGCCCGTGAGCAGGTTCGCGAGCGAGGCGTTGTTGCTGCCGTTGAAGATGTCGACGATGTACTGCGGCTTCGGATCGAGGCCGTAGACGCTCGTCGCCCACCACGCGCCGCGCTTCTTCCACGTGAAGCTCTGCTTCGAGTTCAGGCCGGAGCTGTAGGTGTAGGGACCGGTGCCGACCATCTGCTTGGTCGACGGGAGGTTGCCGCTCGTGATCTGATCCGGGGTGTAGCGCTTCCAGATGTGCTGCGGCACGATCGCGATGTTGTACAGGTAGCCGTTGAACTCCTGGTAGTTCGGCGTCGTGCTGAACGTGAACGTCACGTCGTTGCCCTTGGTGGTGATCGACTTGAGGCCGCTCGTCCACAACTGGTGGAAGGTGGCCGTGGCGATCTTGCCCGTTTCGAACGTGAACTTGACGTCGGCGGGCGTCAGCGGCTTGCCGTCACTCCACGTAACCCCGGTGCGGATCGTCGCGCGGTACACGTTCTTCTTGATCCAGCCGCCCTTCGTGGCGAGCCAGGGCGTGTACTTGTCCTTGAGGGGGTTGTAGTTGAACATCGGCTCGTAGACGAGGCCGACGAGGCCCGTCACGTAGTCCCAGGTCTTGAAGGGGTTCAGATCGCTGTACGTCCCCCACTGGGTTCCCGTGGTGTAGAGCGTCACGTCGCGCGGAAGGCTGGCGGCAGGGGCCGCCGGCTTGGCGGTTCTCGCCGCCGCTCCGCCGACACCGACCGACGCCACGACGGCGACGGCGGCAACCGCGAGCACACTCAAGCTCACGGCCACCCTTCGCTTACGGTTGGTGAACATCTAGCGACCTCCTCCGACCCTTCCTCGCGGTGTCACAAGGCGCGACGGTGTATGGCCTTGCGTCGATTTGGCGTGCCCCTCATACCGCCAGCGTCCGCCTCGCGCGACGGGCGCGCATCGGCGATTCCGCGTAACGGCGTGCGGACAAACCCGTATGGCTCTTGCATCAACGGCGTTGTGCACGGACGACCTGCTCATCGCGTTGGCTCTCGAGGTCGCAGCGGACGACGGCCACGCCGAACGGATCCAGGACGAGCTCTCCGTATCCGAGCCCCAGGTGGACATCGTCGGCGGTGAGCGGCTGCGGGCGAAGCGTCTCGCTCGAGCAATTGACGAAGATCGCCTGCTCGCCGTCGGCGCCGCGCACGCGGCCGACGAGGACGCGCGGGTCGTCGACGCGAACGGGGCGCGAGACGCGCGCGAGGTCGGCCAGCGCCGAGTAGATGCGCCAGGTGCTCTCGGGATTGGCCGCAGGCGTGTGGGCTGCGAAGTGCTCGATCGGATAGGTGCAGAGCACGGTCGTGCCCGACCCCAGCGCGTGGCGCAGGAGCGCCGGGCGACCTGCGCCGTCGACGGCGACCACCTCGGCCCCGGCAGGCTCGACCGGCAGGTAGGAACGGGCGCCGGCCGTGCCGCCGACGGCGAACGAGAGTCTCGTGCCCGCGGCGATGTCACCCAGGCCCGCGACGAACTCGAATACGACCTCGTCGCCCTCGACCGCGTCGACGAGGCCGTAGCGCAGGGCGTGCCGGACTCCGAAGATGTCGTCGAGCCACGTCAGCCAGGGCCCGCGCTGGTTCGCGGTGCTGCCGGCGAAGTATGAGACGTACACGGTGGCGCCGTCCACGGCGAGCTCGCGCAGGCGGGCGAGGCCGGGGGCCGTGAGCAGCTTGGCGCTCGCTGCGAGATAGAGACGCGCGCCGCCCGCGATGCCGTCCCGCTCGCGCACGAGCGCAACCGGGAGGTCGGCTTCGCGCGCCGCGACGTAGGCCTGGAGGAGGTTGTCGCGGATGTCGCGCCGATAGGCGTCCTCGGTGAACGGGAGGATCCGCTCGAAGTGCTCGGGCACGACGATCGCCGCGTCACCGGCGACGCGCTCCCAGCCGCCCGCCGACAGCTCCTCGACGAGTTCTGCGAACTCGCCCAGCACGCGGAGCTGCGGCTTCGGGTGCCCGTGACGGTCGGTCAGCCCGAAGTGCATCTCGAACGCGTGGTGACGGTAGGGGTCCTGGTCGTGGAGATCGTCGTAGTCGCAGTTGTTCCAGGCGAGCCACCCGCGGCAACCCGCGAGCAGCGTCGTGTAGAGGACCTGCCGGTAGTAGTCGGCGGCGTGCTCGTCGGAGGCGAAATCCGAGCTCACGCCGAACTCCTCGAGGACGACCGGCTTGCCGAAGGTGGCGCACAGCTCGCACACGAACGCCGGCGTGAGGAACTGCCGGAGCTGGTCGTCCTGCATCGGATAGACGTGCGGCCCGACAAAGTCGATCAGTGGCGCGAGCGCCCGCAGCGAGTAGCCGTTGTCGCTACCGGACACCTCGACGCCCCACGCGCCGTCGCCGAGCGAGATCGGCTGCGTGGCGCCCGCCGAGCGCACGGCCTGCACCACGATGCGCGCCCAGGCGGTGACTTCCTCGCTCGTCCCCGGGCCGCCATAGAGCGGCATCTCGTTGGAGACGAGCCAGCCGGCTACGGCTGGATGCCGTCCGTAGCGGCGTGCGATCTCCGCCGCGAACCAGGCCTGCTGGGAGACCATCCACACGTCGCGGTAGAGGTCTCTGCCGGCGCGCCACGCGGGATCCCAGTTCTCGCCGGACATGTGCCCGACCAGGAACGTCGGGATCGTCCCGAGACCGGTCTCCACGTGCGCGGCGAGGAAATCGCCGAAGCGGCCCAGGACCTCGTCGTCGAGCCGTTCCGGTGCCGGCATGAAGTCCGGCCAGTAGCAGAACGAGCGCGTGACGTTGCAGCCGTGCTCGGCCAGGGTCGCGAGCTCCTGCCGCACGAGGTCGCCGTCGTACTGCGTCCACATGCGCGGCCCGCCGCCGCGTGACCAGAAGTTCGCGCCGATCCACGGAGCGAGCGGGTCGTAGGCGGCGTCGGCATCGGCGCCAGGCTGGATGCGTCGTCGCATGCGCCTGGTATTCGATCACTTACGCGGTTAAGTGTCAACTGCTGCGCGTGGAAGCGCCGTGGCGCGGCGCTGCGTGCTTCCGCGCACGGTCAACTCCCCGCGCGGCGTCTCGCAATCGCCCGGCGCCTGGCCGTCGATCACGGCGAGCAGCTGGCGCCCCGCCGCGCCCCCGTACTCGACGATGTCGCGCGTCACCGCCGTGAGCGGCGGATGCACGACCTGGCAGAACAACGAGTCGTCCCACGCGACGAGCGAGACGTCGTCGGGGACCGAGAGACCCATCTGCTGGACGGCCCCGAGGCCGGCGACCGCGAGCAGGTCGCTGTCGAACACGAGCGCGGTCGGCGGCTCCGGCGACGAGAGCAGCCGCCGCGTCGCGCGCGCGCCCGCCTCGGGCGTGTAGTCGGTCTCGGCCACGACGGCCCACAGGCCGAGCTCGCGCACCGCGTCGTCGAACGCCGCGCTGCGCATCGCCGTGTGGGCGAACTCCCGGGGGCCTGTGACGTGGCCGACGCGGTCGTGCCCGAGGGCGGCGAGGTAGCGCACGGTCTCGACCATCGTCGTCCGCTCGTCGTGCCAGACGCTCGGCAGCGGCGTGCCCGGGAGCGGGCCCCCGACGACGACCGCCGGCAGCCCGAGCGCCTCCAGGGCCTCGATCCGCGGATCTTCTCGACGCAGGTCCATGACGAGGACGCCGTCGACCCGCCGCTCGCCGAACCAGCGCCGGTAGACCTCGATCTCCTGGCCGACGTCCTCGACGAGCTGGAACGTCAGGGCGACCGAGCGCAGGGCGAGCTCCGACTCGACGCCGGCGATGAACTCCATGAAGAACGGCTCGAGGGCGATGATGCGCGCCGGCCGCGCCAGCGCGAATCCGCACGCCTGCGCGCCGGCGCCGGAGAGAGCGCGCGCGGCGCGATTCGGGTACCAGCCGAGCTCCCGCGCGATCGCGAGCACGCGCTCGCGGGTCGCGTCCGAGACGCCGGGCCGGCCGTTCAGCGCGTAGGAGACTGCGCCCTTCGACACGCCCGCTCGATCGGCGATGTCGCTGATGGTCACCCGTCCGCGGCCGTTGCCCGACACTCCCACCTCCCGCCGCCGTAGGACCGGGAGCGACGCCCCGCGTGGCTCCGATTCTCGGCGCAATTGTAGTCGGCCGCCGCTCCACGCCCACGCGCCGCTGGTTGGCGGCGTGTTGCGTGCGGCGCGGCGACTCGGTAGCCTTGGTGCGCGACAGTTTACCGGTTAAGTATGAGTGACGTGACGAGCGCACCCCGCAACGGGCACGAAGGCTTTCACCGTGACTTCCTCTGGGGGGCGGCGACCTCCGCGTACCAGGTCGAGGGCGGCATCGGCGAGGACGGGCGCGGCGAGAGCATCTGGGACCGGTTCTGCCACCGGCCCGGGGCGATCCACAACGGGGACGACGGTTCGATCGCGTGCGACTTCTACCACCGCCACCGCGATGACGTCCGCCTGATGAGCCGACTCGGGCTGAATGCCTTCCGCTTCTCGATCGGCTGGCCGCGAGTGCTGCCCGAGGGGCGCGGTCGCATCAATCAGGCGGGCCTCGATTTCTACGACCGGCTCGTCGATGATCTGCTCGCACACGGCATCGAGCCGCTCGTGACGCTGTACCACTGGGACCTGCCCGCCGTCCTCGAGGACGCAGGCGGCTGGCCCGAGCGCGGCACGGTCGATGCGTTCTGCGAGCTCGTCGACGCGGTCGTGCACCGGCTCGGCGATCGGGTGGGGCGCTGGATCACCATCAACGAGCCGTGGGTCGTCTCGTGGCTCGGCTACGGCTTGGGGGAGCACGCGCCGGGCAGGCACTCCACGCGCGACGCCTTCGCGGCGGGTCACCACGTCCTGCTCGCGCACGGCCGCGCCGTCGAGACGATCCGGGCCGCCTCGCCCCGCGCAAAGGTCGGCATCGCCATCGACGTGAGCGACATGGATCCGGCCACGGACGCACCCGCGGACGTCGCCGCGACGCGCGAGGCCGACGGGCTGCGCAACCGCTGGTTCCTCGATGCCGTGTTCCGCGGCGCCTATCCCGCCGATGTCGCCGAACGCGCCGCTTCCGAGTTGCCCAGGATCGCGGCGGGGGACATGGAGACGATCGCGACGCCGATCGACTTCCTCGGCCTCAACTACTACCGGCGCGAGGTCGTCGCGCGCACGCCCGACGGCGGCCATCGCCTCGTGCACCAAGACGATCGCGACTACACCGACATGGGCTGGGAGGTGGCACCCGGCGGGCTCACGGAGGTGCTCCTCCGCATCCGCGACGAGTACGGCCCGGCCGTCATCTACATCACCGAGAACGGGGCCGCCTACGGCGACGTGCGCGGGCACGACGGGAGCGTGCAGGATCCCGAGCGGCAGGCGTACCTGGCCTCCCACCTCGAGGCCATCCGGGTCGCCGCGACGCTCGGCGTGCCGGTTCGGGGCTACTTCGCCTGGTCGCTGCTCGACAACTTCGAATGGGCGTGGGGATACTCGAGGCGCTTCGGGTTGATCTACGTCGACTATCCCACCCTCGAGCGCATCCCGAAGGCGAGCTTCGAGTGGTACCGCGAATTCATCGCGCACCGGCGGACGGATCAGACGCCGGCGGCTGCGGGTGCGGTGGAGCTTCCCGGACCGGAGTAGGCGCCGGGTGCGCGCGCGACG
>CAZYYP010000013.1:24639-29843 GCA_964651695.1 uncultured Gaiellales bacterium
TGCGGGTGCGGTGGAGCTTCCCGGACCGGAGTAGGCGCCGGGTGCGCGCGCGACGAACGTGCTCTGCAGCGCGATCGATCCTCGGGAGCCGGCGTCAGGACGGTGGCCGCGACCTCCGGAGTCAGGTCCAGCGTCAGCGATGCTCGTGCGCTCGGCCTCTTCCAGGAGCTGGCGGATCTCGGCGGCGACGACGACGGCTGCGCTCGCGACTTCAGGCGACAGCGGGGCGCCGAGCTCGAGCGACCTTCCCTCGATGCCGTAGACGAGGAGCCGCGCCGGCAGGCGGCCGAGCGCGCGGCCCAGCTCGATGGTCTCGGCCAGCCCGAGACCGTGCGTGGAAGCACCGGCGGCGATTGGCAGCGCAACGTCGCTCGCGTCGAGCCGGTGGACCTCACCGGGCAGTCCACCCGACAGCACTGCATCGACGAGCACGACCGCCTCGGCGCCCTCGCCGAGTGCCTCGAGCAAGCCTGCGGGCTCCCCGCTCCGCTCGATCACGTCGGCTGCCGGCAGGAGCTCGCGCAGGTGGCGCGCCACGATGAGGCCGACCGCGTCGTCGCCGCGCATGGCGTTTCCCAGGCCGACGACGCGCAGGCCGCTCGGCGTCACGCGCGGTCGACCTCGAGCTTCAGGAAATGCGTCGCGCAGGAGATGCACGGGTCGTAGTTGCGGATCGCCTGCTCGCAGGCGAGCGTGAGCGCCGTGTCGGGCAGGTGCACGTGGCGCCCGACGAACGCGGCCAGGTCGCGCTCGATCGTGAGCTGGTTCTGGGACGTGGGCGGCACGATCTGCGCATCGCGGATCACGCCGTCGCCGTCGATCGAATAGCGATGGTAGAGCAGGCCGCGCGGCGCCTCGCTACAGCCGTAGCCGGTCGCCTGCACGGGCACGAGGTCGACGGCGGGCTGCTCGGGCGGCTGCCAGCGGTCGATCAGCCGCAGCGCCTCGTCGCAGGCGTAGACGAGCTCCACGCAGCGCGCCAGAATGCTGCGGAAAGGGTTGCGGCAGGCTGCGGCGTCCAGCCCCGCCTCGGCGGCGGCCTCGCGCGCGAGCGGCGACAGCCGGTCGGCGTTGAGCGCGAAGCGCGCCATCGGCCCGACGCAGTAGGAGCCGCGCTCGCGCAGCCGGGAATGCAACGCGTTCGAGCGCTCGACATGTTCCTCGACGAAGTGCTCGTCGTAGGAGCGCACGTCGATGTCGAGACCGGCGCTCGAGACGATGCGCCCCCGCTCGATCGCGTAGTCCTCCGGGTGCGACATCGCCACGAATTCGTAGTCCTGCTCGAAGTCGGGGAACGTGAACCCGGCTGCCCAGCGCGTCAGCGCGAGCGAGGTCTCGCGCCCGCGCTCGAGCGCCTCGCGCACCGCGGCGAACTCGCGCTGCGCCGGGGCGCGGTAGAAGCCGCCGGCGCGCAGGTTGACGGGGTGGATCTCGCGCCCGCCGATGACCGTCACGAGCTGGTTGCCGGCCTTCTTGAGCTGCAAGCCGGCCTGGACGAGGTCGGGGTGGTCGCGCGCGAGCGCAATGCCGCTCTCGTAGCCGAGGAAGTCGGGTGCGTGGAGCATCAGGACGTGCAGCGCGTGGCTCTCGATCCACTCGCCGCAGTACAAGAGCCGGCGCAGCTCGCGCAGCGGCCCGTCGACGACGACGCCGCAGGCATCCTCGATGGCGTTGACAGCGCTCGTCTGGTAGGCGATCGGGCAGATGCCGCAGATGCGCGACGTGATGTCCGGCGCCTCGCGGAAGTCGCGGCCGCGCAGCAGAGCCTCGAAGAACCGCGGCGGCTCGTAGATGCGCAGCTCGACCGCCTGCACCGCTCCGTCGCGGATCTTGACGTACATCGCGCCCTCGCCCTCGACCCGCGCGAGGTAGTCCGTGCGGATCGTGCGCGTGCGCCGCGGCTCACTCGGCTTGCTCATGCGCCTCGCTCTCCTGCCGGAACTCGGGCCGCGCCGCGTTGAACGTGGCGAACACCTGGTGCAGCTCGCGGTGCGTGGATCCGAGACCCTCCATCCAGTGCGCGAGCGACGGCGTATTCGGCGTCTCCTTGGGGCCGAAGCAGCCGTAGCAGCCGCGGTCGTAGGACGGGCAGATCGCCCCGCAACCTGCGTGCGTGACCGGCCCGAGGCAGGGCGTCCCGTGCGCGACCATGACGCAGATGTTGCCGCGCCGCTTGCACTCGACGCACACGCTCTGCGCCGAGATCCGCGGCTCGCGCTTGTTCAGGAAGGCGCTCAGCACCTCGATCAGCTGGCGCTTGTCGATCGGGCAGCCCTGCAGCTCGAAGTCGACCGGCACGTGCGCCGAGATCGGCGTCGAGGTGGCGAGCGCCGAGACGTATTCGGGCGTCGCGTAGACGATCCGGAGGAAGTCGCCGACATCGGCGAAGTTGCGCAGTGCCTGGATGCCGCCCGAGGTCGCGCACGCGCCGATGGTGACGAGTGCGCGCGAGACACGCCGCACCTCGCGGATGCGCTCGGCGTCCTCGGCCGTCGTCACCGAGCCCTCGACGAGCGAGAGGTCGTACGGCCCGCGGATCTTGCCGCGCGTGGCCTCGAGGAAGTAGGCGATCTCGACCTCGCCGGCGATCTGCAGCAGTTCGTCCTCGCAATCGAGCAGCGTCAGCTGGCAGCCGTCGCAGGAGGCGAACTTCCAGACGGCGAGCTTGGGCTTGCGGGCCATCCGCTCAGAGCTCCCGCACGTCGAGGAGCGCGGCGACCCGGTCGTGCGCAAGCACCGGCCCGTCGCGGCACAGCAACAGCGGTCCGAGCTGACAGTGCCCGCAGAGCGCGACGCCGCACTGCATGTTGCGTTCGAGCGAGACGTGGGTGCGGGCGCCGTCGAGGCCGCGCCCGGCCAGCGCCCGCACGACGAAGCGCATCATGATCTCGGGCCCGCACACCATCGCGATGGCCGAGCCCGCGTCGAACTCGGCACGGCCGAGGAGCGTCGTGACGACGCCGACATGGCCGCCATAGGCATCACTCGCCGCGTCGACCGTGCAGGCGACGTCGATGCCGCGGCTCCGCCAGCGCTCGAGCTCGGCCGGGTAGAGCTGATCGGCGGGCGTGCGGGCGCCATAGAGCAGGACGACGCGCCCATAGCGGCGGCGGTGCCTCAGCGCGTGGTAGATGACCGGCCGCAGCGGCGCGAGGCCGATGCCGCCGGCGACGATCACCAGATCCGCGCCCTCGGCCGCGTCGACGGGCCAGACCGTGCCGAACGGCCCGCGCACGCCGAGCACGCTGCCGGGCCGAACGCTGCAGATCGCGCGCGTCACCTGGCCGACGGCGCGCACGGTGTGCACGAGCGGGCCGGGCCGCGTCGGGTCGCCGCTGATCGAGATCGGCACCTCGCCGACGCCGATCGACGAGAGCATGGTGAACTGCCCGGGGCCGTAGGCGAGCGCATCGCCCGTCTCCGGCTCCAGCGTCAGCGTCCACGTGTCGGACGTGTCGCGCCGCCGCCGCAGCACCCGGTAGGCGCGCGGCACCATCGTGCCGCTCGCGCGGGCGTCAGCCTGCGGGGTTGCCGTAGACATCGACCAGTCGCAGACGGGTGGCTTGCAGGCGATCGAGCATGACGGGCGCGAAGCGGCGCATGAGGGCATAGCCGAGCGCGTCGTCGCGCTCGATCTTGCCGCGCAGGCAGGCGGCGTCGAAGGCCAGGGCGCGCACGGGCTCGAGCGCGCGGACGTCGAACTGCCAGTGGTACGGCGGGAACAGCCACGACCACCCGCAGACGTCGCCCGGGACGAGCGTCTCGATCACGATGGCGCCCGCGGGCGCCCGGAGCTCGAGCGCGACACGGCCCTCGCGCAGCGCGAAGAACGTGTCCGCCGGCGCGCCCTCGCGCGCCAGGAACTCGCTCCCCGCGAAGACGGCGGTCGAAGCGCAGCCGGCGACGAGCGCGAGCGCGGACGGCTCGAGGCCGGCCAGCAGCGGCACGTCGGCGGCGAGATCCTCAACCGACCGGATGGTCACCGGCAGCCTCCTTCGCGATCGCACCGTCGGTCGCGCGAATCGCCGCGGCCTCCTCCGTGAGGTCGATGCCCACCGGGCACCAGGTGATGCAGCGCCCACAGCCGACGCAGCCGCTCGTGTCGAACTGATCCCACCAGGTCGAGAGCTTGTGCGTCATCCACTGCCGGTAGCGCGAGGGCGGAGTGGCGCGCGCGGCGCCACCGTGCATGCGACTGAAGTCGACGTTGAAGCACGAGTCCCACAGCCGCTTGCGCTCGGCCTCGCCGCCGGCGAGGTCGGTCACGTCCTCGACGGTCGTGCAGAAGCACGTCGGGCAGACGAGCGTGCAGTTGCCGCACGTCAGGCAACGGTCGGCGACCTCCTGCCAGCGCGGATGCTCGCGGTTGCCCTGCAGGAGCTCGGCCAGCCCCTCGGTGTCGAGCGTGCGGCCCATCTGCGAGGCCGCGTGGGCGACGGCGCGCTCGGCCGCCTCGCGGTCGCGCTGCCCGGCCGGCTGCGGCGCCAGTTCGGCAAGCACGTCTGCGCCGCGGGCGGAGCCGACGTCGACGAGGAAGCGATGGCCCTCGCCGTCGAGCAGCTCGGTCAGCGCCAGGTCGTGGCCGGCTCCCACCTTCGGCCCGGTCTGCATCGAGACGCAGAAGCAGGTCCCTCCCGCCTCGCCGCAGTTGACGGCGACGATGAACGCCTCGCGACGGCGCGCCGCGTAGTCGTCGTCGGCGTGCGCGCCGCCGACCAGCACGCGGTCCTGGATCTGGATCGCGTGCAGCTCGCAGCTGCGCACGCCGATGAACGCGAGCGCAGGTGGCGCCGGTGCGTCGTCGACGAGCGCGAAGTCGCCGTCTGCCTCGCGGCGCGCGTGCCAGAGCTGCAGCTCGGGCGGCAGCAGCTCCCGCTTCCACGATTGAGCGCCGACGGCGTAGCCGAAACGCGCCTCGTCGTCGCGCCGTTCGAGCCGGTAGCGGCCGGGCTCCTGCACATCGGTGTAGCCGGCGGGCAGATCGTCGGCGGAGTCCAGCCGGTCATAGACGATGGCGCCGCTGCGCACCGTCGGGCCGATCACCAGATACCCGCGCTCTCCCAGCGTGGCGACCAGCCGCGAGAGGCCTTGGAGCTCGATGACGAACGACTCGCCGGGGACCACGTGCCTCCCTATTCTGGCGCGCATCCTACGGCATTCGGTGCGTTCAGCGGGATGTTCAGGGAGCCGTCGACGTCGCGATT
>CAZYYP010000014.1:0-29802 GCA_964651695.1 uncultured Gaiellales bacterium
TGCGCGCAGCTCGCGCTCGGCCGCGGCGATCTCGCGCTCGTCGCCAAGCCGACCTACCAGCTCTACACCGTGGCCAGCCGCAACGCGGGCGCCGAGGTGCTCGCGCTCGACCCGAGGCCCGGTCTCGCGCTCGCGCGCGGCGATCTCGTGCGCGAGGCCGCGAACGTGCGCGTCGTCTGGCTCTGCAGCCCCAACAACCCGACCGGCGAGCAGCTCGACGCGGCCTTGATCGAGCGCGTCTGCGCCGCCTGCCCCGGGATCGTCGTGCTCGACCAGGCGTACCTCGAGCTCGGCGGCGAGGATTTCTCGCCGTTGATCGCGCGCAACGAGAACCTCGTCGTCACGCGCACGTTCTCGAAGGGCTTCGCGCTCGGCGCGGCGCGCGTCGGCTACGGGCTGGCGCAGCCGGCGCTCGCCGAGGCGCTCGATGCGCTCCGCCCGCCCGGATCCATCTCGTCCTGGTCGGCGGCCGTCGCCGAGCTCGCCTGCAGCGAGATCGACGAGCTCCAGGCGCGCTGCGCGGGCATCGTCGAGGAACGCGGGCGGCTGGCCGCGGGCATGCGGACCGCGGGCGTCGAGGTGCTCGCGCAGGCCGGCAACTTCGTGCTCGCCCGCTCCCCGGTGCCCGACATCTTCGCCCGGCTGGTCGAGCGCGGCTGCGCCGTGCGCACGTTCACGCACGAGCCGCTGCTCGCCGACTGCTTCCGCGCCACGGTGTCGCACCGGAAGGCCAACGCGCACCTCCTGCGCGCGCTCGCCGACCTGACGGGCGGCGAGGCCCCGGTTCCGGACGACGGCGTGCGTGGCGACCGTACGGGCGAGGTACGCCGGTCGACGCGCGAGACCCGCATCGCCGCGCGCATCGGCCTGCTCGGCGGCGGCCGCGCGCACATCACGACGGGCCTCGGGTTCCTCGACCACATGCTCACGAGCCTCGCGTTCTGGTCGCTCACCGACATCGAGCTGCGCTGCCACGGCGATCTCTGGGTCGACGAGCATCACACCGTGGAGGACTGCGCGATCGCGCTCGGCGAGGCCTTCGACATCGCGCTCGGCGACCGCGCCGGCGTGCGCCGCTTCGGCTCGGCGCGCGCGCCGCTCGACGAGGCGCTTGCAGAGGCCACGGTCGATCTCTCGGGCCGCGGCATCGCGGCGATCGACCTCGCCCTGAGCGCGCCGGCGATCGGTCGCCTGCCGACGTCGCTCGTGCCGCACTTCTTCGACAGCTTCGCCCGTCGCGCGAGGCTCGGCCTGCACGTGACCGCGACCGGCGACGACGCCCACCACGTCACCGAGGCCGCGTTCAAGGCCGTCGCGCTCGCACTGCGCCAGGCGGTCGAGCCCGACGAGGCGCGCGTCGGCATCGCGAGCACCAAGGGCGTCCTGTGATCGCCACGTTCGCCGACTACGGCGCGGGCAACCTGCGCTCGCTGCGCGCCGCCTTCGAGCGCGCCGGCGCCGAGGTGCGGGTCACCGACCGACCCGAGGAGATCGCGACCGCCGCCTTCGTCGTCATCCCCGGCGTCGGGCAGGCGGCCGCCGCCATGGAGGCGCTGCGCGAGCGCGGCCTCGCGGACGCGATCATGGGCGCCGTGCGCGGCGGCGCGCATCTCTTCGGCGTCTGCGTCGGCATGCAGGTGCTGTTCGCGCGCAGCGAGGAGGGAGAGACCGCCGGCCTCGGGCTCCTGCCCGGATCCGCGACCCGCCTCGCAGGCGCACGGCGGCTGCCGCACATGGGCTGGAACGACGTCGAGCCGACCACCGCGCATCCGCTCGCGGCCGTGTTTCCCGCGACCTGCTACTTCGCGCACTCCTACGCCGTTCAGGACGCGGGCGAGCGCTGCCTGCTCGCCTCCACGCCGGTCGAGCGCGGGGGCTTCGCGAGCCTCGTCGGTGATGGCCGCGTGGCAGGAGCGCAGTTCCACCCGGAGCGCTCGGGAGCGGCCGGCGCGGCGTTCCTGGGCTCCGTGCTGGAGTGGGCGGGCGATGCTGCGTAAGCGCATCATCCCGTGCCTCGACGTCTCGGGCGGGCGTGTCGTGAAGGGCGTCAACTTCGTCAATCTGCGCGATTGCGGCGATCCGGTGGAGGCCGCGCTGCGCTACGCCGAGCAGGGCGCCGACGAGATCGTCTGGCTCAACATCACGGCTTCGGGCGAGGATCCGGGCGTGCTCTGCCACCTCGTCGAGCGCGCGGCCGAGCAGATCGACATCCCGCTCACGGTCGGCGGCGGCATCAGCCGCGTCGGCCGCGTGCGCGAGCTGCTGCTGGCGGGCGCCGACAAGGTCTCGCTCAACACCGCCGCGCTCGCGCGACCGGGTCTGATCGGCGAGGCCGCAGACCGCTTCGGCTCACAGTGCATCGTGTGCGCCATCGACGCGCGGCGGGAGACCGGCGGCGGCTGGCGCGCGTACGTCGACGGCGGGCGCCGCGCGACCGACTGGGACGCGATCGCGTGGGCCGCGCACGCCGTCGAGATGGGCGCGGGCGAGGTGCTGATGACGTCGATGGACTCAGACGGCGTACAGGACGGCTACGACCTCGAGCTCGTGCGGACGCTGTGTGCGACGGTCGAGGTGCCCGTGGTCGCCTCGGGTGGCGCCGGGCGGCCGGAGCACCTCGCCGACGCACTCGAGGCCGGCGCCGAGGCGGCGCTCGCGGCGTCGATCTTCCACGACGGCACGCACACGGTCGAGGAGACCAAGGACGCCTGCCGCGCACGCGGGCTGCCGATGCGATGAGCGTCGATCCCGCAACCCTGGGCTACGACCGCGATGGCCTCGTCGCCTGCATCTGCCAGGACGCCGCCACCGGCGACGTCCTGATGCTCGCATGGGCCAACCGCGAGGCGGTGGAACGTACGCTCGAGACGCGCCGCGCCTGGTTCTGGAGCCGCTCGCGCGGCGAGCTGTGGGAGAAGGGAGCGACGAGCGGCCACACGCTCGATCTCGTCGAGCTGCGCTCCGACTGCGACGGCGACGCGCTGCTCTACCGCGTCATCCCCCGCGGCCCCGCGTGCCACACCGGCAGCGAGACCTGCTGGGGCGAGCGCACGAGCTTCCCGGCGGCGCTCGCGCGCACCATCGAGGACCGGCGGACGGCGGATCCCGCAGGGTCGTACGTCGCGCGCCTGCTCAACGGCCCGCGCGAGCACGCCGCCCGCAAGATCGGCGAGGAGGCCACCGAGGTACTGCTGGCGGTGCCGGGCTCCGACGAGCAGGTCGGCGAGGTCGCCGACCTCGTCTTCCACGCGCTCGTCCTGCTCGCTCGCGACGGGCGCGACCCGCTCGACGTCTTCGCCGAGCTGGCGCGGCGGCACGCGGCGGGCTAACCCAGGAGCGAGAGCAGGCGACCGGTCGCAGCGGCGACGCGCTTCGGATCGTCGAATGCGAGCCCGACCCGCGCGACGCCTTCCTGCTTGGTCTCGCTCGCGTGCATCACGCGCACGTTGGCGCGCGGGAGCAGCACGCCCAGGCCGTCCCGCACCTCGAGTGCGCCGTGCGTCCCGAGCGGCGGCGTGTCGCCGTCCAGCAGCAGACCGACGCCGTGGATCGAGAGGTCGTGCGTGAATCCGAGGACCTCGCGGTCGTCGACGAGCAGACTGCCGCCGGCGACGAGCACGAAGCGGGCCGCGCCCCGCCGATCGCCGGTGCGGGTGATGATCCCCTGGCGCGCGATCATGAGCTGCGAGGTGATGTCGTGACCGCGGGTCACGCGCGTGCGGAGCTCGTACAGCTCGCCGCCGAGGCTCCACCCGATCACGGCGCGGTCGCCGACCTTGCAGATCGGCCGGCTCGCCGTCTGCAGGGCGATCCAGCGTTCGTCGCCACCCGCCACCATCGCCGGGAGCGGCTCGCCGATGTTGACCGAGAGCGAGACGAGGGAGCCGACGTCGAGCGGCGTCTGCTCCTCGGCGATGAGTGCGGTGCGTTCCATGTACCGCCAGTGTCGGCGGGACATAGCAGAAACCGCATCCCCCGCAGAAGGGTTGCGCTCCTGCAACAGTTGAGCGATGCCGCGTGTCCGACCGACGCACGCCGAGCTGACGGGCGCCCTGGCCGGCGCCATTGCGATCGGCGCGGCCTACGCGGCCGGGCGCCGCTGCGGCCTGACGCGGGCCGACATCGCGCGCACGATCGCCCCCGGGCGTCCCGCAGCCGGGCGCGCCGCGCAGATCGCCCTCGGCACGCTCGCGTCGCTGCCCGGCGCGCGCGCCTCGACGCCGGCGCGTGCTGCCGTCGTCGGCTCGGGGCTCGGCGCGCTCGCCTCGCGCGAGGGACGCGTGTTCTCGGCAGCGGCGCACGCGCTCGCCGCGGTCGTCGCCCAGCGCGTGGCGCGGCGGCCGTAAAGGCCCGTCTCAGTAGGGCCCTCAGGTGAGGCGGGAGGCGGCTGCGCGCAGCCGGGCGAGCGCTTCGTCGCGGCCCAGCAGGTGCACGCTCTCGAACAGCCCGGGCGAGATGCTCGTGCCCGTCACCGCCACGCGCACGAGCCCGAACACGACCTTCGGCTTCAACCCGAGCTGCTCGCAGACCCCGCGCAGTGCCGCATCGATCGCGTCGGCCGTCCACGGGCAGTCGGTCAGGGCGCGCTGCGCCGCGGCCATGATCTCGGCCGCTCGCTCGTGGCCGGCGACGCGGTCCCAGGCCTCCTGATCGAGCTCGACCGGGCCGAAGAGGAACGCGCACAGCGGCTCGAACTCTGCGAGCGTGGCGATCTTCTCCTGCGCGAGCGGGGTGACCTCGGCGATCCGCGCGGGCTGGGAGGCGAGCGGCGAGGCGCGCTCCTGCAGGAAGGCCGTGAGCCGCTCGGCGAGGTCATGGCGCGGCAGTGCCCGGAGGTAGACGCCGTTCATCCACTCGAGCTTCTTGGTGTCGAAGACGGCGGGCGCGGGGTTGACGCGCTCGAGCGAGAACAGGCCGACCAGCTCCTCGCGGGTGAAGAGCTCGCGCTCCGAGTCGAAGTGCCAGCCCATCAGGGCGAGGAAGTTGACGACCGCCTCGGGCAGGAAACCGGCCTCGCGCAGCTCCTCGATGCTCGTGGCGCCGTGGCGCTTCGAGAGCCGCTTGCGGTCGGGCCCGAAGAGCAGCGGCAGGTGCGCGAACGACGGCACGGGCGCCTTGAGGCCCTGGTACACGAGCACCTGGCGCGGCGTCGAGCTGAGCAGGTCCTCGCCGCGGATGACGTGCGTGATGCCCATGTCGGCGTCGTCGATCGGATTCACGAAGTTGTAGGTCGGCACCCCGCCGGTGCGCACGATGACGTGGTCGCCGAGCTGCGCGTACTCGAAGCGCACGGCGCCGCGGACGAGGTCGTTCACGACGCATACCCCCTCGTCGGGTGTCCGCAGCCGGATCACCGACGGAGTACCCGCGGCCTCGCGCTCGGCTCGCCCGGCGTCGCTGAGCGCGAGGCAGCGGCGCGAGTAGACGTAGGGCCGGCTCTCCTTCTGGGCGGCCTCGCGCTCGGCCGCGAGCTCTTCGGTCGTGCAGTAGCAGCGGTACGCGCGCCCCTCGGCGACGAACTGCTCGGCGACCTCGAGGTGACGAGGCCGACGCTCGCTCTGGATATAGGGCGCATTGGGTCCTCCGATGCCGGGCCCCTCGTCCCACTCGAGCCCGACCCAGCGCAGCGAGCGCTGGATCTGCTCGATCGCCTCGGGGTGCTCGCGCGTCTCGTCGGTGTCCTCGATGCGCAGGACGAAGCGCCCGCCGTTGTGACGCGCGTAGAGCCAGGAGAAGAGCGCGGTGCGCACGCCCCCGACGTGCAGCAGGCCGGTCGGCGAAGGCGCAAACCGTGTGCGGACGGGGCGGGCCACGGCCTCGGACTGTAGCCGGGATCCACCGCTAGGCTTCCGGCGTGCTGTTCGGAGCCCATGTCTCGAGCGCGGGCGGGATCTACGAGGCGGTCGGGCGCGCGACGGAGCTCGGCTGCCGGTCGCTGCAGGTCTTCCCGCAGAGCCCGCGCGTGTGGAAGCCCGCCGTGCATCCGGAGGAGAGCCTCGCGCGCTTCCGCGAGCTCGCGAGCGAGGCCGGCGGCATGGTCGCCGTGTGTCACGCGCCCTATCTGATCAACCTCGCGGGCACCGACGAGCTGACCGTGGAGCGCTCCGAGGCCGTGCTCGCGCAGGCGCTGCGCACCGGCCGCGGGCTGGGCGCCCTGGCCGTGATCGTGCACCTCGGGTCGCACCTCGGCAGCGGCTTCGAGGCCGGTCTCGAGCGGGCCGATCCCGTCCTCCGGCGCGTGCTCGAGCTCGCCGGCGACGGCACCTGGCTGCTGCTCGAGAACACCGCCGGCGCCGGCGGCACGATGGGCCGCACGATCGCGGAGCTCGCGACCGTGATCGACCGCTGCGGGGCCCACCCCTGGCTCGGCGTCTGCCTCGACACCGCGCACCTGTACGCCTCCGGCATCGACGTCGGCGACGCCGCGGCGGTCGACGCGATGCTCGACGAGCTGGACGCGACGATCGGCCTCGGGCGTCTCAAGGCGCTGCACATCAACGATTCGCAGATGGAGCTCGGATCCAACCGCGACCGCCACGCGAACATCGGCGAGGGGCTGATCGGCGAGCGCATGTCGGCGTTCCTCGGCCGCCCGCGGCTGCAGGAGCTGCCGGCCGTGCTCGAGACGCCCGGGCACGACGGCAAGGGCGCCGATGCCCAGTGCATGCAGGCGCTCGAGCGCCTCTGGCGCCTCGGCCTCGGCGGCTGACGGTGCGCGTCGCAGTCGTCGACCCGCAGGCCTTCACGCTCCCCTACGACGACGAGCTCTGCCGTGCACTGGCGGCCGCGGGCGCCGAGGTGGAGTTGCTGACCGCGCACTTCACGCACGGCACCCCGCCCGTCGCCGAGGGCTACGCGCGCCGCGAGATCTTCGGCCCGCCACTCGCCGGCCTGATCTCCCGCCGGCCGTCATCGCCCGTGCGCATCCCGCTCAAGGCCGCCGGCCACGCGCTCGGTCTGGCGCGGCTCGTCCGCAGCGCCCGCCACTACGACGTCGTGCACTGGCAGTGGGCGCCCCAGCCGGCGCTCGACCTGCGCGCGCTGCGCGCCGCGGGGCGCGCGAGCGGCGCGACCGTCTTCACGGCCCACGACGTGCTACCGCGCCGCTCACGCGACGCGGCTCCGCTGTGGGCCGAGCTGTACGCGGCCTGCGACCGCGTGATCGTCCACGGCGTGGCGAGCCGCGACCGGCTGCTCGTCGAGGTCGGCGGCGTGACGCCCGACCACGTCGCCATCATCCCCCACGGCCTGCTGCACACCGGAGTCACGACACGGGCGCTGCCCGAGATCGCCGCGCCGCGCATCCTCTTCTTCGGCCTGATCCGGCCCGACAAGGGACTCGACGTCCTGATCGAGGCACTGCCCGCCGTGGCCCGGCGCGTGCCCGAGGTGACCCTGGACGTCGTCGGCAGCCCGCGCATGCCGATCGAGCCGCTGCGCGAGCGGGCACGAGCACTCGGCGTGGATGCCCGGATCACGTGGGATCTGCGCTTCGTTCCGGAGGACGAGGTGGCCGCAGTCGTCGCGGGCGCCCGGGTGATCGCGCTTCCCTACCGCTGGATCGAGGGCTCGGGGGTCTTCGCGACCGCCCTCGCGCAGGACGTGCCGCCCGTCGTGACGGCCGTCGGCACCTTCCCCGAGCTGTGTGCGGAGTACGACCTCTGCGATCCCGTCGCGCCCGGTGACCCCGCAGCGCTCGCCCATGCCCTCGTGCTGACGCTCGTCGACCCGGCCGCGCGGGCGCGGGCGCGGGCCGGAATGGAGCGCGCACGGGCGGAGCTGACGTGGGAGAAGACCGCGCGGCTGACGCTCGACCTCTACGCGCGCGCGCTCGCGCAGCGCGGGGGCCCATCTCACTAGGGCGACGCGGCCGCGCACATCCCGTGGCACCCTGAGGTGCATGCGGCGGCGTACGGGTCTCCTTGCACTCCTGCTCTGCGCCCTCGCGCCGAGCGCCGCCGCATGGGCGGCCTCGCCCCCCGGCACCCTCACGGAGCTGCCACGCGACGGCGGCTGCGTCTCGCAGCAGACGACGCTCGGGTGCACCGCAGGACGGGGCCTCGACGACGTCCGGGCCGTCGCGCTGAGCCCCGACGGCGCGTCGCTCTACGCCGTCGCCTCTGCGCCTGCGAGCGTCACCTCGTTCAGCGTCGATGCCCGCACCGGGCTCGTGCAGCAGCTCAATCTCTCGGCGGGGTGCCTCGCGTCGGTCGACCAGACCGGCTGCGGAAGTGCCCGCGCCCTGACCGGCGCCTCGGGCATCGCGGTCTCGCCCGACGGCCTGCACGTCTATGTCGCCGCGGCCACCGCCGGTGCGGTCGACACGTTCGCGCGCCAGCCGAACGGATCGCTCGTGCAACTCGCCGGCATCGCGGGGTGCACGACCGCGGTCGTGACCGCCGGCTGCGACAGCGCGACCGGTATCGGCGGAGCGGACGCCATCGCCATCTCGCCCGACGGCCGCTTCGTCTATGTCGCCGGGTCGGCCGACAACGCCATCGTCATCTTCACGCGCGATGCCGCTACGGGACGTCTGCAGCCGCTTCCGGGAGTGGCCGGCTGCCTGCGCGCCGGGCAGTCCGGCTGCACGCCCGTCACCGGTCTCAACGCGCCCTCGGCGATCGCGCTGGCGCCGGACGGGACCTCGCTCTACGTGACCTCGGCCGGGGGGACGCTGACGGCCTTCCAGCGCGACCCGGCATCGGGAGCACTGACGCAGCAGCCGGCCGGCGCCGGGTGCCTGAGCGACAACGCGCTCACGGGCTGCACTGCGATCGGCGGGCTCGCCCGCGCCTCCTCGGTCGCCGTCTCGCCCGATGGCCTCACCGTGCTCGTGACGGCCACTGACGATGACGCCGTCTCGTCGTTCCGGCGCAATCCGGCGACCGGTGGCCTCGTGCGCGCCTCGTGCATCGCGGGCTCGCTGGCGACGCCCGCCTGCACGGTCTCGACGCTGATGCTCGGGCCGCGCAGCGCGATCTTCCGCCCGGACGGGCTCGTCGCCTGGGTCGCCGCAGCGCGCGGCGCCTCGGTCGTGACGCTCCAGGTCGATCCCGCGACGAGCACCCTGACCCCGATCTCCGGCCCGGCCGGCTGCCTGCGCACCACCGCGTCGGCCGACTGCCGTGCCGCGCGCGTCCTCGACGACGCGCGCGGGCTCGCCTACAGCCCCACCGGCCTGCGGCTCTACGCGGTCTCGGCGGCGAACGACGGGATCGCCGTGCTCGGGCCGCAGGTCGCGCCCAACTGCCTCAGCGTGCGCGCGGCGACGATCGCCAACCGCTCGAACTCGGTGGTGCTCGCGTGCTCGGATCCCAATGGCGACAAGATCGCGCTGACGATCGTGCGCAAGCCCGCGCACGGCACCATCGGCCTCGTGCAGAGGACCGGGAGCGTGCTCTACCGGCCGGCACCGGGGTACACCGGCACCGACTCGTTCAGCTACACGGCCAGCGACGGGCTCGACGTGAGCGCCGCCGGAACGGCGACGATCAGCGTCGCCCTACCACTCAAGGCGCCCGCGGCGCGCATCCGGACCGCGCGCACGCACCGCATCGCGAAGACGCGCATCCGCGTGCTGGTGGACTGCCCGCCGACCGCGATCGGCCCGTGCCGATTCGCGAGCCGCCTGATCGTGAACGGGCGCTCGAGCTACGCCTTCGCCCGCGTCGGGCGCAGCAAGACGGCCAGCATCTTCATCCGCGCGGGGCGCGTCAAGGGGCGCACGACGGCGCGCTTCCTGGTCACCCTGCGTGACCAGTCGCGCGGCGCCACCGTGTCGGAGCGAACGATCCTGATCCTGCCCTAACGCGCCAGTGCCGTCACCGGCGGGCACGTGACGACGAGGTGGCGATCGCCGTAGGCGCCCTCGATGCGGCGCACGGGCGACCAGTACTTCATGCGGCGCAGGCCCGGATCCGGGTAGCACGCATCCTCGCGCGTGTACGGGTGCGTCCACTCGCGCGTCAGCATCTCGGCGGTGTGGGGCGCATTGACGAGCGGGTTGTCGTCGGCCGGCCACTCGCCCGCGGCGACGCGATCGATCTCGGAGCGGATGCGGATCATGGCGTCGATGAAGCGGTCGATCTCGCGCAGATCCTCCGACTCGGTCGGCTCGACCATCAGCGTGCCGGCCACCGGGAAGCTCATCGTCGGTGCGTGCAGGCCGTAGTCGATCAGGCGCTTGGCGACATCCTCGACCGTGACGCCGGTCTCCTTGGTGATCGGCCGCAGATCGAGGATGCACTCGTGCGCGACGAGGCCACCCTGGCCCGTGTAGAGCACCGGGTAGTGCTCGCCGAGGCGACGCGCGATGTAGTTGGCGTTGAGGATCGCGACCTGCGTCGCCTGCCGCAGCCCGTCCGGCCCCATCAGGCGGATGTAGGCCCACGAGATCGGCAGGATGCTGGCCGAGCCCCACGGCGCCGCCGACACGGGTCCCGGGCCACTCGCCGGCCCGGCCGCTGCCTGCAGCGGGTGGTTGGGCAGGAAGCCGCGCAGGTGCGCGCGCACCGCGACCGGGCCGACGCCGGGCCCGCCCCCGCCGTGCGGGATGCAGAACGTCTTGTGCAGGTTCAGGTGCGACACGTCGGCGCCGAAGCGGCCGGGCTGCGCAAGGCCGACGAGCGCGTTGAGGTTGGCGCCGTCGACGTAGACCTGCCCGCCCGCGTCGTGCACGAGCCCGCAGATCTCCCCCACCGACTGCTCGAACACGCCGTGGGTCGAGGGGTAGGTGATCATCAGGGCGGCGACGTGGTCGCCGTGCTCGGCGAGCTTGACGCGCAGGTCGCCGAGATCGACGTTGCCGAGCTCGTCGCAGGCGACGACGACGACGCGCATGCCGGCCATGACCGCGCTCGCGGCGTTGGTGCCGTGCGCGCTCGACGGGATCAGGCAGACCTCGCGCTGGTCGTCTCCGCGGCCGCGGTGGTAGGCGCGGATCGCGAGCAGCCCCGCGAACTCGCCCTGCGAGCCCGCGTTGGGCTGCAGGGAGACGGCGTCGTAGCCGGTGATCGCGCACAGCCAGCGCTCGAGGTCGTCGATCAGCATGACGTAGCCGTCGGCCTGATCGAGCGGCGCAAAGGGGTGGATCGTCGAGAACTCGGGCCATGAGACGGCCTGCATCTCGGTCGTGGCGTTGAGCTTCATCGTGCAGGAGCCGAGCGGGATCATCGAGCGGTCGAGCGCGACGTCACGGCCCGAGAGCGTGCGCAGGTAGCGCAGCATCTGCGTCTCCGAGCGGTGCGCGCTGAAGACCGGATGCGTGAGGAAGTCGGAGGTGCGCACGAGCGCGGCGGGAATCGCGTCGGCGGTCTCGCCGTCGAGCTCCTCGATCTCGGCCGCCACCCGGAACGCGTGCCACAGCTGCTCGACCTGCGGCCGCTCGGTGACCTCGTCGCACGAGATGCCGACCGTGTCGGCGTCGACGCGCAGGAGGTTGATGCCGAGCTGGCGGGCCGCCGCGATGACCGCATCCGCGTGGTGCGGGACGCGCACGCGGATCGTGTCGAAGAAGTCGTCGTGCACCAGCTCGAGGCCGCCGTCGCGCAGGCCGCGCGCGAGGATCGCGGTCAGCCGGTGGACGCGGCGGGCGATCAGCTCGAGGCCCTCCTTGCCGTGGTAGACGGCGTACATCGACGCCATCACCGCGAGCAGCACCTGCGCGGTGCAGATGTTCGACGTGGCCTTCTCACGGCGGATGTGCTGCTCGCGCGTCTGCAGGGCCAGCCGCAGGGCGGGGTTGCCGTCGGCGTCGATCGAGAGCCCGACGAGGCGTCCCGGAAGCGCGCGCTCGAGTCCGCTGCGGACGCTCATGTAGGCCGCGTGGGGGCCACCGAAGCCGATCGGGACGCCGAAGCGCTGCGAGGTTCCGACAACGACGTCGGCGCCCATCTCGCCCGGCGGCTTGAGCAGGACGAGAGCCAGCAGGTCGGCCGCGATGCAGACGAGGGCGCCCTCGGCGTGCGCGGCCTCCGCGAGCGGCGCGAGGTCGCGCACGCGGCCGCTCGCCCCCGGGTACTGGGCGAGCACCCCGAAGCAGCCGCCCTCGGGCAGTCCGGCCGCGAGATCCGCGGCCACGACCTCGATGCCGAGCGGCTCGGCGCGCGTGCGCAGCGTCGCGAGCGTCTGCGGGAACACGTCGAGATCGACGGCGAAGCGCCTCGACGGCGCTTTCGAGACGCGCCGCGCGACGGTCATCGCCTCGGCCGCGGCCGTGGCCTCGTCGAGCAGCGACGCGTTCGCGACCGGCAGGCCCGTGAGGTCGCAGACCATCGTCTGGTAGTTGAGCAGCGCCTCGAGACGCCCCTGCGAGATCTCCGGCTGGTACGGCGTGTAGGCGGTGTACCAGGCAGGGTTCTCGAGCACCTTGCGCAGGACGACCTGGGGCGTGTGCGTGCCGTAGTAGCCGAGCCCGATCATCGTCGTCATCACGCGGTTGCGGTGTCCCAGCGCGCGCAACTCGGCGAGCACATCGATCTCGGGCAGTGCCTCGGGCAGGTCGAGCGCGCCGCCGAGCAGGATCGACGACGGCACCGCGGCGCGTGCGAGGTCGTCGAGCGAGGCGTGTCCGAGCAGGGCGAGCATGCGTTCCTGATCCTCGGGCGAGGGCCCGATGTGGCGGCGGGAGAACGGAACGGCGCGCTCGAGCTCGGACAGGCGCTGCATGGCTACGCGCCCGCCACGTGGGTCGCGTACGCCGTCGCGTCGAGGAGCGCGCCGAGCTCGGCGGGGTCGGAGAGGCGCACCTTGATCAGCCAGCCCTGCCCGTAGGGATCGTCGTTGACGAGCTCGGGCGCGTCGATCACCGCCTGGTTCACTTCCGTGACGGTGCCCGAGGCGGGCGCCACGATGCCGGACACGGCCTTGACCGACTCGAGCTCGCCGTACTCGGCGCCCGCCGTGACCTCGGCCCCCTCCTCCGGCGGCAGGTAGACGACGAGGTCACCGAGCGAGTCCTGCGCGTACCAGGTCACGCCGAAGGTGGCGATGTCGCCGTCCACGCGCGCCCAGTCGTGCTCGCGGTGGTAGCGGAGGTCGTCGGGGTAGCTCTCGGTCGCCGGCATTAGTGCTCCGTCCCGGGGGTCGGTTGACACATCAGGTCTCCTTCACGTACAACGGCTTGCGCGCGGTGTGCGCCGTGCGTGTGCGCCCGCGCACGTCGATGACGACGGCGGTACCGGGCTCGGCGAGCGCGGACGGGACATAGCCCAGGCCGATGCCGCGCTGGAGCGTGGGCGAGAACGTGCCGCTCGTGACGACTCCGACGGTCTCCCCCGCGAGGATCGGGCAGCCGGGGCGCGGCACCGCCCGCTCCTCGTCCATGCGCAGCGCGACGAGGCGCCGCCTGGGGCCGTCGCTGATCGTCTGCGCGAGCACGTCGGAGCCGGTGAAGCGCTTGTCGCGCGCGCAGACCCAGCCGAGACCGGCCTCGATCGCGTTCGTGTCCTCCGTGATGTCGTTGCCGTGCAGCGGGTAGCAGACCTCGAGCCGCAAGGTGTCGCGCGCGCCGAGTCCGCACGGCACGGCTCCGGCCCCGATCAGCGCATCCCACAGCTCGACGACCTCGGTTGCGGGGCAGATCAGCTCGACGCCCGGCTCACCCGTGTAGCCCGTGCGCGCCACCGTGCAGGGCACCCCGGCCACACGCGCTTCGGCGAACGTGAAGGCCGCGGCCTCGAGCGGGTCGATACCCTCGCAGAGCGGCGCGAGCAGCGCGAGGGACTCCGGTCCCTGGAGCGCGAGCATGCCGTGCGCGTCGGACTCGTCGACGAGCGTCGCATCCGCCGGGCAGCGCTCCGCCAGGTGCGTGACGTCGGCCGCGCGGTTGCCCGCGTTGACGACGAGCAGGTAGCCGCCCTCGCGCCGGTACGCGATGAGGTCGTCGACGATGCCGCCGCGCTCATTCGTGAGCAGGGTGTACTGCGCCTCGCCCGGCGCGAGCCGATCGAGGTCGTTCGAGAGCACGCCCTGCAGGAACGCGTGGGCGGCGCTCCCGCCGACCTGCAGCTGCCCCATGTGCGAGACGTCGAAGACGCCGGCGGCGGTGCGCACGGCGCGCACCTCGTCGATCACGCCCGCGTACTGGACGGGCATCTCCCAACCGGCGAAGGGGACGAGGCGCCCGCCCGAGTCGGCGTGGCGGCCGTGCAGCGGAGTGCGCTGTAGCTCGTCCGGCACCGCCGCGGACTATACCCGCGACCCGAGCGGCTCCACGAAGCTCACCTCGTGCGCGAGCGCGTTGGCGGCTCGCGCCTCCTCGGCGCTCAGCGCGCCGATCTCGCACAGGAACGCGAACTCGTCGCGCAGATGCGTGCGCATCATCTCGGGGCCGTCGGTCGAGACGGTCACGCGCACGCCCGCATCGAGGAACGTCCGGAAGACGGCTCGCACCGCGTCGGCGTCGGCGAGCGCGCCGGTCAGCAGATTGGAGGTCGGGCAGATCTCGAGCACGATGCCCGTCTCCGCGAGCCTGGCCGTCAGAGCCGGGTCGCCGGCCGCCAGGATGCCGTGGCCGATGCGATCCGGCCGGAGCTTCTCGATGACCTCGGCGACCTCCTCGGCGAACCCCTCCTCGCCGCAGTGGACGGTCACGCCGAGGCCGGCGTCGCGGGCCAGATGCACGAGCGGCGCGAGGCCGGCGTAGTCGAAACGCGCGCCGCGGCCCGGCCGCGGGCCCGCGATGTCGATGCCGATGACGCCGCGCGCGGCGTACCGGATCGCCTTCTCGACGATGATCTCGTTCTGCCGCGCGTCGAAGGTGCGATCCATCATCAGGATCACGCCCGCGCGGACCTGCGGGTATTCGAGGGACGCGCGATCGACGCCGCGCAGCGCGGCCAGGATGATGTGGTCGAGGTCGCGCTCGCCGCCGCGATTGCGCTTCATCGGGTTGAAGCGCACCTCGCACGTGGTGATCCGCTGGGAGCGGTAGCCGCCGCCGATCATCCCGTGCACGCAGCGCTCGACTGCGAGCGGGCTCGACTGGATCAACTCGGTCACGTGGTAGACCTGATCGAGCGCATCGAGCCCGTCGACACCGCGCGGATCGGAGATCGAGACCATGCGGTCGAACTCCCAGTAGTCGCGCGTCGGCAGGTGGATGCCCTGCGCGTGCGCGGACTCCCACATCACATAGGTCGGCACCGAGCCGCCGAGATGCGCATGCAATTCGGCCATCGGCTCGTCAGCCGCGAAGGGAGTCGGAGTCATGGCCGGAGTGTATGAAGAGCCGTGGGGACGGCCTCCCCGGGGGGTTCGACGGGATGGGCCACGTGGCACTCGCGGCGAGTGCCACGTGGGCGGCTCGACCGCCGCCGCGTCCGGGCCCGCCACTAGCGTGGGTTCGTGACCGGGACGCAGGAAGCGCTGTATGCCGAGCTCGATCTCGAGCTCTCGTGGTCCGAGAGCGCGCTGCCGCAGAGCGAGCGGACGAAGCACGTGCACGGGCTCCACCCGTACCTCGGCAAGTTCCCGCCCCAGCTCGCCGAGGCGCTGATCGGCAGGCACTGCCCGGCCGGCGGTCTCGTGCTGGATCCGTTCTGCGGCTCCGGGACGACGCTGGTCGAGGCGGTCGGGCTCGGGCGCCACGCCGTCGGCTGCGACGTCTCGGCGTTCAACGCGCTGCTCGCGAGCGAGAAGACGCGCGTCCACGACCCGGCCGTCGTGACGGCGGGCCTGGAGGCCACGCTGGCTCGCGCCGAGCGGTCGCTGGCAGCCGGCGAGCCGGCCGGCACGGTGCCCGACTACCTCGCGGAGTGGTACGGGGACGAGGCGCGGCAGGAGCTCCTGGCCTACCGCGGTGCGATCGAGCCCGGCACCGCCTGGAGCGGGCTCGCCTCGCTCGTGCTGACCCGCGCAGCGCGCTCGGCGCGCCTCGTGCGCCACGACGCGCTCGATACCGCGCGCGAGCCGGTGCGCGAGCCGTACTGGTGTCACAAGCACCGGCGCACCTGCGTCCCGACGGCCGGCGCGCTGCGCTTCCTGCGCCGCTACTCGGGCGATGTCGCCGCACGCATCGCGGCGTTCACCGCGATCCGCGCCCCGGGCGCCCGGGCGGACGTCCACCACATCGACGTACGCGACCTGCGCCTGCCCCGCCCCGCGGATGCACTCGTCACCTCGCCGCCCTACGTCGGCGTGATCGATTATCACGACCAGCACGCCTACGCCTACGCGCTGCTCGGGCTCCCGTCACGCACGCACGAGGAGATCGGAAGCCGCACGCGCGGAGCCGCTGCGCGGGCGGTACGGGCCTACGCCGACGAGATGACCGCGGCGCTGGTCGTCGCCGCGACGTGCCTGCGCCCGGGCGCGCCGCTCGCGATCGTCGTCAACGACAAGCTCGGCCTCTACGAGGACATCCTCGAGCGCGCCGGGCTGCAGCTCGAGTCGCGCGCGCTCCGCCACGTCAACCGGCGCACGAGCCGGCGCGCCGGCGAGTACTACGAGGAGATCCTCGTCGCCCGGTCGACCGGAACCCGCTCTCAGGCGTAGAGGCCCTCGTGGCGCACGTGCTCGGCGAAGCCGCGCGCGCGGAAGCCGAACTGCTGCTCGATCGCATCCGGGGTCGTGACGTTGTCGCTCGCAAACAGCTCCAGCGCGGCCGGCGTGAGCGGCGGGCTCGGCAGCAGCGAGAGCAGGCGCGCCTGCACCGCGAAGAACGGCACCGGCAGGTGCAGCTTGCGGACGTGGCGCTTGCCGAGGCCCTCGCCGATCAGGTCGAGCACCTCGTCGTAGGTCGGCTGATCGGGCCCGCCGATCGGGAACTGGCCGGGTCGCATGTCGTCGGCGAGCTGCACGATGCAGCGCACGACGTCCTCGACCCACACCATCTGGAGCTTCACGCTGCCGTCACCGGGGACCGGCACGGCGGGAGCCAGCTTGACGAGACGGGCGAGCGCCTTGATGAAGGCCGCGTCCTCGCCTCCGAACATGATCGACGGGCGCAGGATCGCGATCGACTCGATGCCCGAGGACAGCACCGCGGCATCGCCGCGCCGGCGCCCGGCGAGGTACGGGCCCGGCGGCCCGATCGTCGTGTCGATGCCCGCGAGGTGCACGAACCGGCGCACGCCGGCGGCCCTGGCCGCCGTTGCGAGCGCGGCGGCCCCTTCGGCGTTGACGCGGTCGTAGCCGCCCGGGGGCGGCTTGCGGTCGGCGGTGATCGAGGCGAGGCTGACGACCACATCGGCGCCCGCGCACGCGCGAGCGAGCGAGGAGGCGTCGGTGATGTCCCCCTCGACCGCTTCGACGGCCTCCGGCAGACCCTGCCGCGAGCGGTGGACGAGCGCGCGCACCGGCGTGCCGCGCTCGACGAGCCGGGCGACGAGACGGCGGCCGACATAGCCGCTCGCGCCGGTGACGAGCACGGTTCGGTTGGATGCCACGGGCGCCAGTCTATGCCCGGATCTCCGCTCGGCGCGGGGCCGTGGACTCGTCAGGAGGCGAGCAGGCGCTCGAGGCGCGCCCAGTCGTCGCTCTCGAGTGCCGTGACCTCGGCTGCGATCTCGCTGCGGCCATCGTCCATCGGGCGCATGCGCAGGATCTGCGCGCGCATGGTGATGGGCTGCTGGCCCGGGACCTCGAGCGCGAGCTCGAGCTCCTCGTCGGGATCGAGACGCGAATTCGTGCGGAAGCGGATGCCGACGGCGCTGAGGTCGACGACCTCGCCCTCGGCAGCACCGGCCCGGCGTCCACCGAGCCACACGGTGCCTGCGTAGCGACAGCGGCTGAAGCGGCGCTCGCCATCAACCGAGAGCACGGCGCTCGCACGGAGCCGCGCGTGCGCCCAGGCGCCCGTCGACTCGAAGCGCTCGACACCGAGCTGAACGAAGGCGACTCCGCCGTCGACGGCCACGCGAACGGTGACCGGCATGCCGGGCACGAGCGCTCCATCGGGGCAGGCGACATCGACCCCGGTCCCGTCGACGCTCTCGACGCGCACCTGCACGCGCCGCCCGAAGGCGGTCACGGCCTCGAGCATGCTCCCGGCCACCAGCAGTTCGGGCAACTCGGCGAGCACAGGCGCAGTCGTGGACACGGTCTCATGCTAGTGGCCGTTCCGGCTGCGACAAGAGCCAATTCCCACGAGCGTGAGAACTACCCGCCGGAATCTGCGCAAACGTGCCACGAGGCGGGCACGCATCACAGGGTGCCACGCGGAAGATCCGTGTCACACACATCCGCGGATGTGCATCTTGCTGTTGACACGCCGGCGCCCGTGACGCGCATCGTATTTTCACAGCAGAGGAGGTCAAGGCGCAGATGTTCAACGCGCGGTCGCGACGCCGGCCGGGAGTTGCAGTGGCACTCCTGGCGCCGATCGCCGCAGTGGCACTCGTCGGGATTTCCACCGCCGCATCGTCCACCGCCACGGATCGGGCGGCGGTTGCCGACGGCCCGGTGGCCCGTGCCCGGACGCTCAGCGCGGGCGATCTGCGGATCGCCGCGGCCACCGCTGCGTCGCTCACCTCGCCCTCGCCCGCCGACGGCGCCGCCGCCGGCGTGTTCGCGCAGGCCGCGGGCGTGCCCACCGCCGGCGGCCCGCCGCAGGCGTGGGAGGTCGGCGGGCGCGGCGTGCTCGGTTACAGCGCTGCCGACGGCCGGTTCTGCTTCGTATTCCGCGGTCTGACCGGGGGCTGCCTCGCGGCGGGCTCCCTGACCGATGAACAGCCGCTCGACATCACGACCGACTACGGCCCGGGGACGTTCCGCGTCTACGGCCTCGCGCTCGACGGCGTCACCGCCGTCAGCATCCGGATCGGCGCCACGGAGTACCCCGCGGCATTCGCGCACAACGCGTTCTTCTTCTCGGACGCCGCGCGCGGCGGGACGGCCGGGATCTCCGGCGAGCTCGTTGCGACGGTGAGCGACGGCTCGGCCCGCACGCAGCGTTTCGGCGTGTCGCCGCTCACCGCGAACTGAATGGGATGTCACAGACTTGGCGCGTTGTGCATCCTTGTCGTAGATGGACTCCCCAGGTCTCGACGACAGCGAACTGCTGCGGCGTGCGCGCACGAACGCGGCCGCGTTCGCCGTCTTCTACCGCCGGCACGCACGCGCCGTCTACCGGTCGCTCTGGAGTGACTGCGGCGACCCCGACGTGGCGCTCGACCTGACGGCCGAGACGTTCGCGCGCGCGCTCCAGGCACTCGGGGGCTTCCGGGGAGTGCGCGTGGAGTCGGGGCGGGCCTGGATCTTCGCGATCGCGAACTCGCTCTACCTCCAGTACGAGCGCGATCGCCGCATCGAGGATCGTGCCCGCCGGCGGCTCGGCATCCTCGAGGCCACGCGCCTGCACGCCGACGACGACTCGGTCGTCGCGCGCGCCGATGCCGCGGCCTCGCGCGATCGGCTCGCCGGTGTGCTGCACGAGTTGCCGGAGGCCCAGCAGAGCGTCCTGCGGCTCCGCATCGAGGACGAGGCGACCTACGACGAGATCGCGACCCGCCTCGGATGCACGCCCGCCGCGGCGCGGCAGCACGCCTCGCGGGGGATGCGCCGCCTGACCGAGCGATTCCAGGGAGCCGTCGAATGAGCGCACCGGGCATCGACCGGCTCGCCGCCCTCGAGGTGACGCTCGTCGCTGCAGCCGAAGCGCAGGCCCGGCGTCATCGGCGGAGGCGCCGCCGCGCCATCGTTCTGATGGCGGTCGCCGCGCCCCTCGTCCTGGTCGCCGCCGGGTCGTTGGCGGCGACGGGGCTCTTCTCCCGGGGCGTCGACCAGAACCTCTCGGCGTTGCGCGACGAGCGTCTGCTCGCACCCACGGCGCAGGTGGCGAAGATCACCTCGGCCCTGGGAGCGCGTCCGCGCGATCGCCGGAGCGAGCGGTCGTGGCGCGTCGGAGGCCGGCGTGTCGTGGGGTACACGACCCCGGCCGGGGCGTTCTGCTTCATCTTCACCGGCCTCGGCGGCGGGTGCCTTCAGGCACACGTCCTCGGCACCGCAACACCCCTCGACGCGAGCGCCAACAATGGCGTGGGCGTCCTCGCCATCTACGGGCTCGCGACAGACACCGTCACGAGCATCGGCGTGCGCCTGCACGGAGTGACGCATCGAGCGGCAATGAGCCACAATGCTTTTCTCTTCGAGTCCGATTCGCTCGGTAGCAAGGACAGCCTGGCACTGACGCTGATCGTCAGATTCCGCGACGGAACCACACGACAGGTGCCAATGCGCGCCGATGGTGCCACACTTCCACGACTCCATCCCCAGCCACGATTGCCCGGCGCACTCGCGCCGATAGGGGACACGGCGACCTAGCGGTCGCCGTACGAGGCCCGGTCCGGCGTTCTGGGGGCGCCGGGCCGGGCGCCTCGCACCCGGCCGCCGATTGCCCCGCAGTGCTCCGCTATCGTCAGCAGCGCGCCGCGCGGGCGTAGCTCAATGGTAGAGCGGCGGCCTTCCAAGCCACTGATGAGGGTTCGATTCCCTTCGCCCGCTTGCGCGGTTCACCCTTTCGAGGCATTTGAAGGTTCCCCGATGGGGTACAACCGCACATGGACACCTCCACCATGCGCATCACGATCGACAGGGCGTCCGGGGGCTTTCGCGTGCACGTCTGGTTGCTCGCGACCGACCAGCTCCTGTTCTGGAGCGACATCTACTCGGCGAAGCAGAACGCGCAGCGGGCCGCGTTCCAGCTGAAGACCTACGCGGGCTCGGCGGTGATCGAGGATCTCACGGTCTCCGAGCTCACCGGTCCCCGGAGCTGACATCGAGGCGTGGGAGCCTTCCGTCCTGCCCGCGGGCCGGACGCGCGCGCCCGGCATCCCGCTCGGAGCGCGGATCGAGGATGCCGCCGCCCACGCGGGCGTGGAGGCTGTCGCCCACGCGTTGCGAGGGGCACGCGCCCGCACCGGGATGACGGAGGATCAGGTCGTCGCCAAGCTCGCCGAGGACGGCTTCGCCATCACGGTGACGCGGCTGCGCGGTTGGGAGCGCTCCGGCGTGATCCGCGTCGACGCCGCGGCGCGGCTGGCCGATGCCTACGGCATCACGATCGACTCGCTCGCCGGGCGCCGCGCCTTCCGCACACTCCCGCAGCGCCCGTGATCAGCGGCGGGTGAGGCGGAGCCGCTCGCGCGTCTCCTCCGGGCCGAGCACACGCACGTTCATGGCCTCGAGGATCTGCACCGCGCGCTCGACGAGCTCGCCATTGCCCGCGAGCCGGCCGCGCGAGAGGTAGATGTTGTCCTCCAGGCCCACGCGCACGTTGCCGCCGGCGAGCACGGCCAGCGCGACATAGGGGAGTTGCAGGCGCCCGATCGAGAAGGCCGAGAAGACCGACCCCGGAGGCAGCCGGCCAACCATCGCCATCAGGGTCGGGATGTCGCTCGGCGCCCCGTAGGGGATGCCCGTGCAGAGCTGGATCAGCGCCGGATGGTCGATCAGGCCCTCGCTGATCAGCTCCTCGACCATGACGAGGTGCCCGGTGTCGAAGACCTCGAGCTCGGGCCGCACCCCGAGCGCCTGCACGCCGCGCGCCATGGCCCGCAGCACCGCCGGCGTGTTCGTCATGACGTAGTCGCCGCCGGCTGCGAAATTCATGGAGCCGCAGTCGAGGGTGCAGATCTCGGGCAGCAACTCGGCCACGTGGGCGAGCCGCTCCGTGGCACCCGCCATGTCGGTGCCGGCGGCGTCGAGCGGCAGCGGCGTCTCGTCCCCGCCCAGCACGAGATCGCCGCCCATGCCTGCCGTGAGATTCACGATCACGTCGACGTCTGCCGCGCGCACGCGCTCCACGACCTCGCGGTAGAGGCGCAGGTCGCGCGACCCGCGGCCGGTCTCGGGATCGCGCACGTGGATGTGCGCGATCGCCGCGCCGGCCCTGGCTGCCTCGATCGCCGAGTCCGCGATCGCCGCCGGCTCGATCGGCACGCGCTCCGACTTGCCCGTGGTGTCACCCGCGCCGGTCACCGCGCAGGTGATGAAGACCTCCCAGTTCACTGCTCGCCTCTCCGCTCGCTGCTGTGCGCGAGACGCTATCCAATACGGCATCATCCGAGGCCGTGAAGACCGCCGCCCCGCTGCGCCTGGATGGCCGCACCGCGCTCGTGACGGGCTGCGGCAGCGAGGCCGGCATCGGCTTCGCCTGCGCGCGGCTGCTGGGCGAGCTCGGCGCCCGCGTCACCATCACGTCGACGACGGCGCGCATCGAGGAGCGCGCCGCCGAGCTGCGCGCGCAAGGGCTGACCGTGCACCCCCACGTCGCCGATCTCACCGACAGCGCCCAGGCGCGAGCGCTCGTGGCCGCCGCCGAGGCCGCGCACGGCCCGCTCGACATCGTCGTCAACAACGCCGGGCTCGCGCAGACCGGCGTCGAGATCGCGGACGCGCACTTCGCCGAGTTGCCGGCCGCGACGTTCCGTCACGACCTCGAGCTCAACCTCCTGACCGCCTTCCACGTCACCCAGGCCGCGCTGCCCGGGATGCTCGCGCGCGGCTACGGCCGCATCGTGATGGTCTCGTCGGTCACCGGGCCGCTCGTGACGACGCCCGGCTCGACGGGCTACTCGACGGCCAAGGCCGCCGTCGACGGGATGATGCGCGCGCTCGCACACGACACCGCGCGCGCCGGCGTGACCGCCAACTCGGTGCAGCCGGGCTGGATCGCCACCGCGTCATCGACCGACCGCGAGCTGACGGCCGGCCGCTCGACGCCGGTCGGGCGGGCGGGCCACCCGCGCGAGGTCGCAGCCGCCGTCGCGTTCCTGGCCTGCGAGGAGGCCGGCTACATCACCGGCCAGACGCTCGTCGTCGACGGCGGCAACATCATCCAGGAAGCGCACGGCGTCGACGTCTACGGCTGAGGTGTCCTACTCCTCGAGGTGCTGGCGCCGGAGCCAGGCGTCCATCGCAGCGGCCACCCGCTCGACGTCCTCGGGATCGTCGAAGTGGTGGCCGATGCCCGGCAGCTCGTCGATCTCGACGCCCTCCAGGCGGTCGAGACGGTAGCGGCCGAGCTGCTCCTGGACGTCGTCCTCGCCGCCGAAGAGGAGCAGCACGGGCCTCCTGCGGTCGCGGAGTGCGCGCACCACGGCCACGTTCAGCCAGGGCGCCAGACCACCGGGCATGAGGCGGCCGCGCGAGCCGCGCAGCAGCGACTCGCCGAGACCGAGGCGCCCCATGGCGAGCGCGCGCGAGGGTCCGCGCCGACCCGCCATCTCCGCTCCCCGCCCGCCCGTCAGCACGACCGGCAACGCATAGGCGACGACCGCGCGCACGAGCGGCTCGCGCTCGGCGGCGCGCACGACCGTGACCGCGCCGCCGCAGCTGCCGAAGAGCACGAGCGGCGCGTCGTCGTCGACCGCGGCGATCACGGCGAGCAGATCGTCCACGTGCAGGCCGCGCTCGATCGAGCGGTAGTGCTCGTGGATCGTCGCGTCCGGCACGTCGGCGCCGGCCTCGCCGAAGCCGCGCAGGTCGGCGCGCACCACACGGTGCCCGGTACGGCAGAGCAGGTCGGCGAGGCGCGTCATCGACCGGAACGGCCCCGCGCGCGGCAGCGGCCCGTTCGGGGCGATCACGATGGTGCTGTACGGCACGCCGGCCGGCTCGTGCGCGGTGCACACGATCTCGGAGCCGTCGGCGGCCGCCACGACGAATGCGCGCAGGTTCACGAGCGCGCCCAGGCCAGCGCCGCGGCCTCGAACGCGGGCTCCTCGACGGTCACGCGCGCCTGCGGAAGCTGGCGGTGGAACGGCACGAACGTCTCGCGGCCGCTGCGCAGGATCGTTGCGCGATCCCCCCAGATCGCGAGCAGCGCGGCGGGCTGGCTGCCGGTCAGCCCGCGCCAGAACGCCGGCGGGAAGCGCTCGCCATCGAGCACGATGACCCGGCCGGCGTCCAGTTGCGCGATCAGCGCGTCGCGATCGTCCCCCCCATCGGCCCCGCGGCGCATGCGCTTGGCGAGCTCGGCACGCAGATCCTGTCGCAGGGCGGCGCGCACGTCGAGGCACGGGTCGATCAGGAGCAACGCGTCGGCGGCCGGCGGCTGCACGGCGGCCAGCGCGGGAACCGCGCCGTAGCGGACGGCGATCACCCGCTGGTGGGCCTCCGGGAAGCGCCGCGCGAGCTCATGCAGCCCGTCGCGGATGTCGGCGACGTGCGTGGCGAGCGAGGTCTCCTCGAAGGCGAGGGCGCTTTCGCCACTGCCGCGCGGGTCGACGAGCAGCGCCCCGTGCCCGGCAGCCGCGAGCGCCCGCACGAGACGGAAGAGGACGCGCCGGGCACGCACGGCGTCGACGCCCGGCGGCGAGACGACGAGCACTGCACGGCGCGCGTCCGGCGGACCGCCGGCGACGCCGTAGAGCGCGTCGTTGGGGCCGAAGAAGCGATAATCGAGGGCAGGCACGGGGCACCACGCTACGTCCACCGGCGGACAGGTGGCAACCCTCCTGGGACGTATGCTCCCGGGGTGTCGCCCGTGCCCGTGGCAATCGCGTTCGGCGCGACCTCGATCCCGGTCGCGACCGCGCTCATCGCGGCCGCCTTCGCGGCGCGGCTCGGGGGCGGCGCGCTCGCGCGCCCGGCTGCACACCGGGCGTTCTGGGCGCTCGGCTTCGCGTGCTTCGCAGCGGGTGCGAGCGCCGAGGCCTATGGCGCCTCGTACGGCTGGTCGCCCGTGACCTTCCGCATCTACTACCTGGCCGGCGGCGTGCTGGCAGTCGGGTTCCTCGGTCTCGGAGCCACCTGGTTGCACGCGCGCCGCGAACTCGCGCTCGTGGTCACCGGCGCCGTGGTCGCGACCGCCGTCGCAGCGGCGATCGGCGTGCTCGGCGCCGGCGTCGACGGCGTGCAGCTCGCGCACGGCGGCCTGCGTCCGCCGCCGAACGCCGCACTGACCGGCCTCGCCTTCCTCTACGCGATCGCGCTCAACAGCATCGGGACGCTGGCACTGCTGGGCGGGATCGTGCGCTCGCTGCGCCGCCGCGAGCGCCCGCTCGCGAACCTCCTGATCGGCGCCGGCGTGCTCGTGGTCGCGAGCAGCGGTACGCTCACGCGCCTCGGCGACGCCTACGGCCTCGTGCTCGGAGCACAGCTCGCCGGACTCGTGATGATCTACGCGGGCTTCGAGCTCGCCACGCAGCGCGCTCCGTCGGCCCGCGCCACACGGCGCACGACGCCGCTCGGCGCCGGATGACGGTCTACGCGCGCCGGCGGCTGCTGGCGGCCGGAGCGGGGCTGCTGCTCGTCGCGGCGATCATCGTCGCGGCCGTGCTCCTGAAGGGCACGAGCGGTCCGGACGCGGCGGGCGCCGGCCCGATCGGCGCCGGGAGGGTGCGCGCCGCCAGCAGCGGCAAGGTGCGTCCCGAGCTCGCGGCGCGGCGACCGCGCAGCCTCCCGCAGCCCACGGCGATCACGGGCGACGGGCCGCTCTTCGAGCTGCGCGGACGCACGGTCGAGCGCTTCGCCCCGCCGCTCCGCAAGGGCCGGGTCGCGCTCACCTTCGACGACGGGCCGGGGCCGTTCACGCTCTCGATCCTGCGCGAGCTGCAGTCGCTGCACGTCCGCGCGACGTTCTTCGTGATCGGCCGCAACGTCAAGCAGTCGCCGGGCGTCGTGCGCGCTCTGCGCGCCGCCGGGATGGTCGTCGGCAACCACTCCTGGTCGCACCCGAAGATGACGAAGTACCGCCTCGCGGTGCAGCTCGCGCAGGTGCGTCGCACGCAGGACATCCTCGCCGCGACGATCGGGCAGCGCCCGCGCTTCTTCCGCCCGCCGATGTGGAGCTGGAACCGCACCACCGCGCGCGCCGTCGCCGAGCAGGGGATGGTCGGCGTGCTCTTCTCGGTCGACACGCGCGACTGGAGCCTCCCCGGCGTGACCGCGATCGTGCGCAGCGCGCTGAAGGCGCGCGACGGCCAGATCATCTCCCTGCACGACGCCGGCGGCGCGCGCGAGGAGACGCTGCAGGCGCTCCCCCTGATCGTCAAGGGCCTGCGCGCGCACGGCCTCGAGCCGGTCACGCTCGACGAGCTGTACGCGAAGAAGCTCTGACCCCGCACACGGGGGACGCGGCCTCGTCCGTAGACTGCGTGTGAGCGGGGCGTAGCTCAGCCTGGTAGAGCACCGCGTTTGGGACGCGGTGGCCGGCCGTTCGAATCGGCCCGCCCCGATCGCGCAACTGGTTGGATGGGACACCCGCGTCGACCTACCTACGCTCACCCCTGGCTGGTTCGCTTGCTCCCGGTGTAGCGTCGCGGTGTGGAATTGGGGATGGAGATCCTGACGGCGCGCGACGTCGACGACCTGCTCGCAGAATGCGTCGAGGAGTTGCCCGCGTGGGTGCTGGAGCGCCTCGGCGACACGGTCATACGCGTCGAGGCGATGCCGCGGGCGTGGCCCCTCGACCCGACCCCGTACCGCATCACGATCTACCGCGCCCGCCTCCTGTCCCACGCCGTGAGCCGGTCCGAGCTGCGGCGCCTCACGCGCGCCGAGCTGCTGCGCCTCGTGGTCGAGCGGCTCGAGCTCGAGGGCTCGCAGGCCGTCGAGCTCGCCGCGACCTGCCTGTAAGAACCGGCTTCAGGCCCGAGGGCGGCGATCGGCGGGTCGGCGAGCGGGTCAGTGGGGTGGTGCGTGTGGCTGGTTGGCGGTGATCGCGCAGTCCGGCTGCGGACTCGAAGATCCTGGCTCTGCGCAACCCCCGCCTGCGCCGCTCACCGTCGGCAGTCTGCGTCTGTCAGCGCTCGAGCGCGCCGCGCACCTCGTCGCCGAGCGACGAGGGGTTGAACGGCTTCGTGACGTGCCCGACTGCACCCGTGCCGCGGGCGCGCTCGTTGTCGCCGATGTCGGCGCGGGCGGTCAGGAAGAGCACGCGCGTACCGGTCAGCTCCGGATCGTCACGGATGCGCTCGGCGACGGCGAACCCGTCCTCGCCGGGCATCATCACGTCGAGCAGGATCAGGTCGGGATGCCACTCGCGCGCGACGTCGATGGCCGCGGCCCCGTCGGGCGCCTCCTTGACCACGAACCCGTCGGCCTGCAGGTTGACGCGGCAGAGCAGGCGGATCGCCGGCTCGTCGTCGACCACGAGGATGCGCGAGCCGGGCGTCACGCGACCTCCCGCCGCTGCGAGGAGGTCGCCGGGGCTTCGCTCGCCGGCAACTCGACGACGAAGGTCGAGCCCTTGCCCTGCTCGGACTCGACCCAGATGCGCCCGCCCATCGCGGTCACGAACCCGCGCACCAGGTAGAGGCCGAGCCCGATGCCGCGGATGCCGCGCGACATCGCGGCATCCACCCGGAAGAACTTCTGGAAGAGGTTGCGCTGGTCGCGCTCCGAGATGCCGATGCCCTCGTCGGAGACGCGCAACTCGACGACGCGGCGCCGCTTGCGCACGCGCACCGTCACCGTGCCGCCGTCGGGCGAGTACTTGATGGCATTGTCGATCAGGTTGATCAGCACCTGGCGTACGCGATCGGCGTCGGCTTCGGCGAGCGCCCCGCCCGGCGGGAGCACGAGCGCCAGCTTATGGTGCTCGGAGCGGCCGCCGGCCCAGGGGGCGACGTCGCGGGCGACCGCTGCGACATCCACCGGGGCGAGCGTGAGACCAACGGCGCCCGTCTCGAGGCGCGCGGCGCTGAGCAGACCGTCGACGAGGCGGTTGAGTCGCTCGGCCTCGCTCGCGATGTAGCGCACGAAGGAGGCGCGATCCTCCTCCCCGAAGCTCGCGTCCTCGCGCAGCAGCGTCTCGGCGAAGCCGTAGATCGAGGTCAGCGGCGTGCGCAGCTCGTGCGACACCGTGGCCACGAAGTCGCTCTTCAGCTGCTCGAGCGCACGCACCTCGGAGATGTCGCGCATCGCGAGCACACGGCCCGGCCGCCCGTCGCCGCCGCTCATGTCGGCGGCGGTGACCGAGAGCCACAGCGGCTGACCGGCGCGCGACAGCCGCACCTCGGTGGCGATCGCACCGGCGCCCGCGAGGATCCCGTGCGCGGAGTGATCGGCATCGCCGAGCTCGCTCGTGAGCAGCTCGGCGAGCGCGCGGCCGAGCGCGCGGCGCTCGGGGATCTGCGCGATCTCCTCGGCGGCCGCGTTCCAGAGCACGATGCGGTCGTCGGCGTCCGTCACGACGATGGCGTCGGCCACGCGCCCGAGGATCGCGGCGACGCGATCCTTCTCGCTCGCGACCGCCTCGTAGAGGAGCGCGTTGCGGAGCGCGACCGACGCGGAGTTCGCGAAGGCCGCGAGCGCCTCGACCTCGTCGTCGCGCAGGCGCCGCGGATGCCGGCCGAAGATCGCCAGCATGCCCTGGACGCCGCCGTCGGCACTCGCGATCGGCGCGCCCGCCCAGCTCGCGAAGCCGGCCTTGAGCACCGGATCGTCGGGCGCGAGGCGGCCGTCGGCCGCGAGGTCGTCGAGCGCGACGGGCCGCGAGGTGGCCAGTACCTCGGCCGCGAGCACATCGCTCACCGGAAGCCGCTCGCCGCCGAGGCTCTCGACGGGCGCGCCCTCGGCGGCACGCAGCACCAGCTCGTCCTCCTCGAGCAGGCGCAGGGCGCAGGCGTCCGCGCCCAGCAGGCTGACGGCCTGCGCCACGATCTGCCGCAGCACGGCGCGCGGGTCGAGGTCGGCCGCGAGCAGCGCTCCGACGCGCTGCAGCTCGCGCGCCGTCGTGCTCGCGCGGCGCTCGGCCTCCTCCAGCTGTACCCGCTCGACGGCGGCTGCAGCGGCGACGCGGAGCCGCTCGGCGAGCGCCACGTCGGCATCGTCGAACTCGCGGGTGCGCCGCCACAGCAGCGTCACGACGCCCGCGGCCGAGCGCGCGCCGTCATGGCTGATCGGCACGGCCAGGAGGGCGGCGCCCGGCACCCGGCGGCGCTCCTCGGGCGAGACGCGCGAGTCGCTGCCGAGACCACCCGACGCGACCACGCGGCGCTCTCGCAGCGCCAGGAGCTCGAGCCCGATCGGCGCGGCTCCCGTGCTCGCAAGGCCATCCTCGAGCTCGGCCGCGAGCCGTACGCGTGCGGCGTCCGCACCCAGCGTCTGGCGCGCGACGCGCGCCAGCGACTCGCGCAGGCCATCGCTGTTGCGGGCCATCGCGAGCTCGGCCGTGAGCTCGGAGGACGCACGGTCGATGCGCGCCTGGGCGCCGCGCTCGTCATAGGCCGTGGCCGTCTCGACCGCGAGCGAGGCGAGCCGGGCCAGCGCCTGGCCGAGCTCGACGTCGGCCGCCGAGAACCCCGGGTGCGCGACGTAGGAGGAGATCACGAGCGCGCCGCGCACGCGGCCGCCGAGGCGCAGCGGCACCGCGAGCTCGCGGCGCACGGCGTCGAGCGCCCGGTGCACGGCGGGATCGTCGGCCTCGTGCAGCTGCACGACCGGCCGGCCACCCGTGATCGCCGCGCCGGCCGCGCCGACGCGCGAGTTGACCGTGGCGCCGAGCAGCGTGATCGGATGGCCGTGCACGTGCGTGACCCGCAGCCGCTCCTGCTCGGGCTCGTCGAGCCAGATCGCGGCGGCGTCGGCGTGCAGCGCGCTCGGCACGACCTCGGCCAGGCGCTGGAGCACGCGATCGGGATGCAGCTCGGCGGCGAGCGATTCGGCCGCGCGCACGAGCGCGGCCTGCGCGGCGGCGAGCTGCCGCCCCATGCTGCGCAGCCCGGCGACGCCGAGCGCGAGCGCGCCGGCGTCCACGACACGGTCGGCGAGCAGCTCCTCGTCGAGCGTCAGCGGCCGTGTCGGCGCGTACGCCACGGTGCCGAGCGCGAAGCCGTCGAAGACGAGCACCTCCTCGGCGCGCGGTCGATCGTCCTCGGGCGCGGCCGGCGCCGGGTACCAGCGCTCGGGCTCCTC
>CAZYYP010000015.1:0-28885 GCA_964651695.1 uncultured Gaiellales bacterium
CGGCGCACCGACCGCTACTGCCAGTTCGTGCTCGTGGCCGCGCGCGAGGCGATCGAGGACTCGGGGCTCGACGTCACGACGGAGGGACTCGGCGAGCGCGTCGGCACCGCGGTGGCGACGGGCATCGGCGGGCTGCAGACGCTCGACCTCGCGCACGAGCACCTCTTCGCCAAGGGCATCGATCGCATGAGCCCGCTCTGGATCACGATGCTGATCCCCAACATGGGCGCCGCGATGGTGTCGATGGAGTACGGCTTCCGGGGTCCGTCGAGCACCGTGACGACGGCGTGCGCCGCATCCTCGATGGCCATCGGCGACGCCGTCGGGACGATCCGCGACGGCCGCGCCGACGTGATGGTCGCCGGCGGCAGCGAGGCGCCGATCACGCCGATCGGCGTCGGCGGCTTCTACGCGATGCGCGCGATCTCGCAGCGCAACGATGATCCGCAGACCGCGAGCCGGCCATTCGACGCCGGGCGCGACGGCTTCGTGATCGGCGAGGGCTCGACGATCGTCGTGCTCGAGGAACTCGAGCACGCACGTGCCCGCGGCGCGCGCATCTACGGCGAGATCATGGGCTACGGCTGCACCGCCGACGCACACCACTTCACCGAGCCCGATCCGACCGGGGTCAATCCGGCGCGCGCGATGCGCATGGCGCTCGACGAGGCCGGCATGGATGCGAGCGCGATCGGCTACATCAACGCCCACGGCACCTCGACGCCGGTCGGCGACAGCGCCGAGACGCGCGTGATCAAGATGGTGCTCGGCGAGGAGCGCGCGCACGAGGTGCCGATCTCGTCGACCAAGTCGATGACGGGCCACATGCTCGGCGCGGCAGGGTCCACCGAGCTCGCGTTCACTGCGCTCGCGATGTGCCGCAACGTGCTGCCGCCGACGATCAACCAGTTCGAGTCCGATCCGACGTGCGATCTCGATTACGTGCCCAACGAGGCGCGTCACGGCGTCGACGTGCGCGTCGGGCTCTCGAACGGCTTCGGGTTCGGCGGCCACAACGCATCGCTCGTGCTCGAGCGCTGGGACGAGAGCGACGGCCGCCGCGTCACCTGAGGCGCGGCCTCTTCTCAGGCCATCTCGAGCACGTCGCGCGCACTGCGCAGCACGCGCAGCACCGTTTCGTCGTCGCGCGCATCGCGGCCGACGATCACGAGCTCGCATCCCCACACGATGTCCCCGAGCGTCTGACTGTCGTCCGGCTCGGCGACGCGCAGACGCACGCCGCGGCGCTGCGCCTCCCCCAGCGCCCGCACGATGAGCGCCTCGTCGGCCGTCACGAGTCCGACGTGCGCTCCGCGCGGGATATCCGGCGGCAGCACCGGCGGGTGCACGCGCCGTGGCGCGCGGGGCTTCGCCCGCGCCGCCCCGGGGGTCTTCGCCCCGGCACGCGCGCGGGAGGTGCGCGCCGCGGAGGGCGGCGCGGCACTCGAGCCCGCCAGGATGGCGAGCGCGACGAGCCCGGCGTCCGCACCCGCGCCGCGCGCGCTGGCGAGCGCGCCGTCGGCGATCCGGCGCACGGCGGCGGCACCGGCGGCATCGCGCACGTGGGCCACCGTGCCCGAGCCGTGGCGCGTCGTCGCGTAGCCCTGCGCCTCGAGTGCGGCGTAGACCTTGCGCAGCGTGTTCGGATGCACTCCGAGCTCCGCTGCGCCCGAGCGGATCGAGGGCAGGGTCGCTCCCTCGGCGATCGCCCCGGCGTCGATTGCGAGCCGGAGCTTGGCCACGAGCTGGGCTGCGGGGGCGAGCGCGCCGTCGGCGTCGAAGGCCACGCCCGCCCCGGTGAAGGTCACGCGTGCAGGCATGCGGCACCTGATCGTAGTTCCGCGGACGGATGCCCGCCAACAGCGATCATCTAGAGTCCCAACGGCCCCGCTCCGGTAATCGGGGGCCCAGGAGGCATGCTGGTGGCGAGCCACGAGGAGCCCGAAGACATCCAGGTCGAGGTGGAGCGCGAGGAGGAGACGCCGCGTGAGCAGCCGCCTGCCCGGGCGAAACTGCACCCCAACACGTGCCCCGTCTGCAAGTCGCACTACCGCGAGGACGAGCTGCGTGCGGTGCTGCGCGTGTGCACCGTCTGCGGTCACCACTTCCCCGTGGGCGCCGAGGAGCGCGTCGAGCAGCTCGCCGATCCCGGCAGCTTCCGCCCGCTCGCCGAGGGCCTGCGCTCGGCCGATCCGCTCGCGTTCACCGACCTTCGTCCCTACACGGAGCGCCTCAGCGAAGCCGAGGTCGCGACGGGCCTCGGCGATGCGATGGTCGCGGGCGCTGCGACGATCGCGGGCATGCCATGCGTGCTCTGCACGATGGACTTCACGTTCATGGGCGGGTCGATGGGCAGCGTCGTTGGCGAGATCTTCACCCGCGCGGCCGACATCGCGGCCGAGCGCGGCATTCCGCTGATCTCCGTGACGTCCTCGGGCGGCGCGCGCATGCAGGAGAACATCCTCGCGCTGATGCAGATGGCGAAGACGGTGTGCGCCGTGGATCTCCTCCAGGAGTCAGGCGTCCCGTACGTGTCCGTGCTCGCCCACCCGACGACCGGCGGCGTCATCGCCTCGTTCGCCGCGCTCGGCGACTTCGTCGTCGCCGAACCGGGTGCGCTGCTCTCCTTCGCCGGCCCGCGCGTCGTGCAGGAGACGACGCGCGAGACGCTCCCGCCCGATTTCGGGCGTGCCGAGTCGAGCCTCGAGCACGGTCTCATCGACGCCGTCGTCAAGCGCGACGACCTCAAGGCCGAGCTCGGCCAGATCCTCCGCCTGTGCGCCGGCGGCACGCTCGTGCCGATGGAGCCGAACGGCGATGCCGTCGTTCCTCCGCCCGGGGTGGTGGCCCGCGTGCTGCGCTTCCTGCGCCAGCGGCCACACGGCGATGCGCACACGAACGGCGGGCACGCATGAACAGCCGCCTGCCGACGCCGTTCCGCGGACTCCGCCGCCGGCTCGCCGAGCGCGCCGCCGAATCGGACATCTGGGATGCCGTCCAGCTTGCACGCGACGACGGGCGGCCGTACACGCTCGACTACGCCGATCGGCTCGTCGACGACTGGATCGAGCTGCACGGCGACCGCGCAGGGACCGACGACCACGCGATCGTCGCCGGCGTCGGCTCGTTCCGCGGCCGCACGATCGCGATCGTCGGGCATCAGAAGGGCCGCGACCTCAAGGAGCGCGCGTTCCGGAACTTCGGCATGGCGCAGCCACAGGGCTACGCCAAGGCGCGTCGCGTCTTCGCGCTCGCCGATCGCCTCGGGTTCCCGGTCGTGACGATGATCGACACGCCTGGCGCCTATCCGGGCGTCGAGGCCGAGCAGGCCGGTCAGGCCGCGGCGATCGCCCAGTCGATGCTGGCGATGACGCGCCTGCGCGTGCCGGTCGTGGCGTGCGTGATCGGCGAGGGCGGATCGGGTGGCGCGCTCGCGATCGGCGTGGCCGACCGCGTGCTGATGCTCGAGCACTCGATCTACTCGGTGATCTCACCCGAGGGCTGCGCCTCGATCCTCTGGCGCGACGTCAATCAGCGCCGCAAGGCGGCCGCCGCGTTCAAGCCGACCGCGCGCTTCAGCTACGAGCTCGGCGTCGTCGACGTGGTCGTTCCCGAGCCGTCGGGCGGGGCGCACAAGGATGTCGATCGCGCGGCGCGTCTGCTCGGCGATGCCGTCAGCCAGGCGCTCGAGTCGATCGAGGACGAGCCCGTCGAGCTCCGCCGCGCCGCGCGCCGCGCGAAGTTCCGCCGCATGGGCGTGTGGCTCGAGGACGGCGTCCTCGTCGGCGAGAAGGAGCACGACGCCGAGCCGGCGGTTCAGACCGCCGACTAGCGGGGCTCTCAGGTGCCGAGTGCGCCTTCGGCCCAGATCGTGGCGCCGAGGATGGCGTACACCGCGAGCAGGCCGATGGCCTCGACCGGTTGCATCTCGCCGTCGTACATGATCATCCACAGCACGACGAGGGCGAGCCCCAGCGAGACCGTGAGCACCGGGTCGAGCTGGAGGCTGAGCGCCTGGCGCCCGATGAACTGGCTCGCGATCACGAGGATGCCGGTCATCAGCAGGGCGATCTGGACGACGGAGTGCATGATCACGCTCATGGCGCCGTCGCCGTCCCCCGCCCAGGCGTAGCGCAGGGCCACGTAGTTCTCGGCCACGTTGCCGAGCAACGGGATGATCACGAGCGCCGCGAACGCGGTCGGGATGCCGATCGCCTCCGTCGCGGGCTCGAAGCCCGCCACGAACCAGTCGGCCGTGAGGGCTGCCATCACGCCGCCGACGCCGAGGTACACGAGCCCGGTGGTGAACGGGAGCTTCGACGGTGTCTCCTGGCGGTGACCCGCGGGCACGGTGGGCGCGCGCAACTCCATCACGATGAAGAAGACGCCGACGACCGTGAGCGCGATGCCGGCGGCCAGCGAGACGCCGCGGCGATCGCCCGTCAGTAGGGGGCTCGGGACGCTCAGGATCGCCATCGGCACGAACGCGATCACGCTCAGGGTGGCGATGCCCGAGAACAGGCGGCGATCGAACTTGAGCGTGGCGCTGAAGCCGTTGCGCACGAGTGGCAGCAGGCCGGCGAAGCCACCGAGCAGCACCGCGTTGCCGAGCAGGGAGCCGACGATCGCGATCTTCACGACCTCGGGGAGGTTGGCGCGGAGCGCGAGCACCGTGATCGCGAGCTCGGCGGCATTGCCGAAGGCCGACTGGACGATGCCGACGACGCTCGTCGAGAGTCGTCCGCGCAGGGCGTCGGTGCCCTGCGCCACCAGGGGGGCGACCACGAGCAGCGGGGCGCTCGCGGCGATCGTCCCGGCCGTGTCGCTGACGGAGTAGTGCAGGATGCCGGCTACCGCGGTCAAGGCGATGCCTGCGAGCAGGATCGCGTGGCGGCGGATCATCGGTCGCCGGAGAGCGTCGCCAGCAGCGCCTCGGCGATCGCGCGCATGGGCTGCCCCGTGCGCTGCGAGGCAGACCGCATGCGCGCGTAGGCATCGGCCTCGCTGATGTTCTCGGCCGTCATGAGCATGCCCTTGGCGCGTTCGACGAAGCGCCGCGTCTCGAGCGCCTCGGTGAGCGACTTCGCCTCGGCGCGCGCATCCGCGAGCTCCGCGCTGCGCGCCTGCGCCGTCGTGATCGCCGCCAGCACGTCATCCTGCCGGAACGGCTTGAGCAGGTAGCCGAAGGCCCCGGCCTCACTCGCCTGCTGGACGATCTCGCGCTCCGCGAACGCGGTCACCATGACGATCGGCACCTGGCGCTCGGCGAGGATGCGCCGTGCGGCCTCGATGCCGTCGAGCTCGGGCATGCGGACGTCCATCAGGATGATGTCCGGCTGGAGCTCCTTGGCCATGCGGACGGCCTCGCTGCCGTCGCGCGCCTCGCCCACGACCGTCATGCCTGCGCCGTCGAGCAGCTGGCAGATGTCGAGCCGGATGATCGTCTCGTCTTCGCAGACCAGTACTCGCATCCGCGTACGCTAGACGAATCGGGCAACGACGAGGTGCGCCACGCGGCTCTCAGCGCACGAACGGGAAGCGGACGGTGGCACGCACCCCGTCGACCTGCTCGAAGCGCAGGCTGCCACCGAGGTCGACCTCGACGAGGGCCCGCGCGATGGAGAGTCCCTGGCCCGGAGTGCCGGTCGGCGGCGGCGGCCCCTGGCCGTGATCGCTGACCGTGAGCTCGACGAAGGCGCCGTTGCGGCGCAGCTCGACGTAGCCGTGCCCGCCGCCGTGCTCGATCGCGTTGGCCGCGAGCTCGCACAGCACGAGCGCCAGCGCCGTCGCGCGCTCGGGCGCGAGGACGATCGGCGCCAGGGGGCCGGTCTCGAGCGTGCCGTCGAGCGTGCCGCGCAGCATGCCGCACAGGCGCCGCACGAGATCGGCGCTGTCGACGTCCTCGTCGCGCCGTGCGGTGAGCAGGTCGTGCACCTCGGCGATCGCGAGCACGCGGCCGATGGAGTCGCGCAGTGCGCGCCTGGGATCGACGTCGCCGCTGGCTGCGAGGCGCAGCAGCGACGCCACCGTCTGCAGGTTGTTCTTGACGCGGTGGTGGACCTCGCGCGCGAAGAGGCCGCGCATCGCGCCGCGCGCGCCGGCGAGCACCGTCGCGGCGTGCGCCGCAGCGGCCTCGGCGAGCTCCCGCTCGCGCGCGCTCCACGGACCGGGGCGCGAGCGCCAGGCGACGAGGGCGCCGTGCGCGCCGCGCCGCGTGGGCAGCGCCACGGACAGCCGGCCGTCCTCGACGTGGGGCGCGCGCGCGGCCAGCTCGCCGAGCTCCTCGTCCGTCGGCCCGTCCTGACTCGAGCGGTAGGCGATCTCGCCGCGCGCACCGCGCGTGCTCGCGACCTCGAGCGCGCACACCTCGGCGTGCAGCGAGGTCGCCGCCGACTCGACGAGCGCGGCCATCGCCTCGTCCAGCTCCATCGGCTCGCGCGCGGCGCGCGCCACCGACTCGAGGGCCTCGAGCTCGCGCACGCGCCTGCGCAGCGCGACGAGCTCGGCCTCGTCCTCCATGCCCGACGGCGTCAGTGGACGCGCTGCCGGGGCAGGTAGTCGAGCCACGCGTGCGGGACCTCGGTCGCGCCCAGCGTGAGGAAGAGGCTCGGCGCGGGCGGCCGCGGATTGGTGCGCAGCCGCATTCCGATCTCGTGCGGCAGGCGGTCGCCCTTGCGCAGGTTGCAGGGAGCGCACGCCGTGACGGCGTTGTCCCAGCTCGACGGGCCGCCGCGCGAGCGCGGCAGCACGTGATCGACGGTCAGGCGCACGCCCTCGACGCCGCAGTACTGGCAGCTGTGGCCGTCGCGGGCGAAGACCGCACGCCGGGTGATGCGACGGGCCGCTGCGCGCGGCCGCCGGACGTAGGAGAGCAGCCGGATCACGACCGGGTAGGGGAGTGACGCGCTGGCCGAGCGCAACGGCCGCTCGAGCGCATCGACGAGCTCGGCCTTGGCCTTCAGCAGGAGCACGCACGCGCGGCGGAGCGAGCACACGTTGAGTGGCTCGTATGTCGCGTTCAGAACGAGCACCTGACCTGTCATCGCGCCTCCGGTCTGCCGGGACGAACGGTACCAGAGCGGCTTTCTCCGGCCGGCTGCGACGCGGCCCTACGTGCCTCGCTGAGCGGCCGTCACGGCGGCCTGCTCCTCGGGGCCGAGCGCGATGTCGGCCGCGGCGCCGGCGCGCACGCGCTTGACGTAGACGCGCGCGCTGCCCGCATCCTGGATCGCGCTCACGACGACGCCGTGGCCACCGGCGTCGAGCAGCGCGAGAGCCGTCGACTGGAGGCCCTCGGCGCCGTCGTAGGCATCGAAGCGCTGAAGCCCCACGCGCTGGAGCGCGTCCTTCACATCGCTGCGCGCGCGCTCCACGATCGCCGCGAGCTCGTCGGCACGCTCCTCCACGTGCTCCTGGCGCGCCTGCATGCCGACGGCGAACTCCACGAGGTCGGCCACGGGCCGGCCCGAGAGCAGCGCGCTCTGCGCACCGCGCACGCGCCGCATCCAGATCGCGACCCAGAGCGCCAGTCCCGTGCCCGCCGCCGCGATCGCGATCGCGGCGAGCGCGAGCAGGCGGTCGGCGCTCATCGCTCAGCCGCTACGCCTGGAAGGCGACGTGGTAGGTGTAGAGGTTGTTGGCCTTGTTCGACTCGCCGACGACCGGGGGCACCGCGACGTCGACCTTGACCTCGCCCGGATTGCCCACCGCGTCGAACGTCTCGGTCACGGTCTGGTTGGGGACGAGCGACTTGACCGACTTGATGAGCGTCTTCTCGTTGCCCTCCGTGAGGTGCACCTCGATGCCGCGCACCGGGCAGCTGCCGCCGTTCTTGACGGTGACGGTGAACGTGTTCTGGAGCTTCAGCTTCACGGTCGTGACGGTGGGCCCGGCGGTCAGCGTCTTGCCGTTCGCGGTCACCTCGTCGATCGAGGTGCCGATCGCGCCGCTCGCGCACGGGGTGGCGCTACCCGCGTCGCGCACCGACTCGATCCACTGGCCGTTGCCGTTGATGTCCGGGTTCGCAAGCTCGGGCGAGAGGCTCCAGACCGACGACACGAGCGCTACGTCGGTGACCTTCTCGGCGCTCAGGACCGCCTGGACGGGGCGCTGGAAGCTGGCCGCGTACACGACGTCGGAGGCGATCAACTCGCTGTAGGCCGTCGCGACGGCGCCGCGCTGCTGCTCGGTGGGCGGCGCCGCGGCGGAGCCGCTCAGCGCCGTCTTGAGCGCGGCCGCGAGATCCTGCAGCGCCAGTGTCCGGTACTGCAGGGCCTGGAGCAGGAACCGCTGGAGATCCTGCTTCTTGATCTGGCCGGGCGGCTTGAGGGCGGAGGCCGTGGTCTCGGTCGCCTGCGCCCGCTTGATCAGGCTCGTGACCTTCGACGTCACCTGGTCGGGCGTCAGCTCCTGGTTGTAGAGCGTGGCGTCGAGCGTCGCGGCGTCGGCCTTCGACTGACGCGCCACCGAGCCGACGTCATTGACGTAGGTGCGGTACGCGTCGGCCTGCGACGAGCCGGAGCACGAACCGAGCACCACGAAGCCGAGCACCAGCACGAGGACGACGACGCCCACGACGGGCAGGATGCGCCGCATGTCCGGCCCGCCGCTCCCGCCGCCCATGCCGCCGCGCCTGCCGCGAGCCGACGCCGAGGGATGCTCCTCTGTCTGGGGGCCGTCGTCGAGATCGAACTCTTCGAAGAAGGACAGCGCGTTTCCCCTGGCGAACGACGATCACGGCCCGCGGCGACATGGTGTCGCCGCACAGCCGCTCCGGATGTCAGAGCTCTTGCAGGACGCGCCGATACTACCACTCGATCTCCCCCGCACTCCCTGTCCCGGAGCGGCTTCCTGATGGCCGAAGCCGCCCGGCAGGCAGGTCCCGCGCTGTTCCCCTCGGGGGTGGTCTGCAGTCGCTTCCGGATCGACGGCGTGCTCGGCGTGGGCGGGACCGGCACCGTGTTCCGCGCCCTCGACCTCGAGCGCGAGGAGATCGTGGCGCTCAAGGCGATCCCGCACGACGCGACGCTGCGCCAGCGCGCGCGGCGCGAGGCCTCGGTGGCCGGGAAGCTCCGGCACCCCAACGTCGTGCGCCTGCGGAGCGTGCACGAGGATGGGCAGTACGTCTACATCGCCTCCGACATCGTGGAGGGCATGGATCTCGCGGGCGCGCTGCGCCAGGGGCAACTCGGCGACCCGGCGCTGCTGCGCGTCGCCGCGGCGGTCTGCGACGGCCTCGCGCATGCGCACGAGCACGGCGTCGTGCATCGCGACGTCAAGCCCGCCAACGTCCTGCTCGGCCGCGACGGCAGCGTCCGCGTGCTCGACTTCGGCATCGCGATGCTCGACGAACCCGACGCGACGGTCGACGACCGCATGCTGGGGACGCTCTCGTACATGGCGCCCGAGACGTGCGTCGGCAGGCGACCGACGCCCGCAACCGACGTCTGGGCCGTCGGCGTGATGGTCTACGAGGCGCTCACCGGCGCCAATCCGTACCGCGCGCGCACGCCCGACGAGTTGCGCGAGCGCCACAAGCACCCGCCGCGCTCGCTCGCCGACCTGCGGCCCGAGCTGCCGCGCGCCCTCAGCGCCGCCTGCGCCCGTGCGCTCGACTCGCATCCGCGTCGCCGGCCGAGCGCGGCCGCGTTCGCTCGCGTCCTGTCCTCGGCAGCCGACACGATCGAGCGGCCTGCCGGGGAGCGCGCGCCGCGCCCGACCCGCTCCGGTCCCCGCGCGGGGGGCCCGCGCGGCCCGCGGCGCGGCTCCCGCGGGCCGACGCCGCCCTCGTTGCCGGCGCTCAGGAACCTCACGCTGCCCGCGTTCTCGCTCTCGCACCTCGACCTCGATCTCGCCGGCTGGGCCGGCGGCATCGCGCGCTGCGGCATCGTCATGCCCTCGCCGCCGGTGCTGCGGGCCGGGCGGCTGGCAGCGGGGAGCGCCTGCACCGCGATCGCGATCGCGGCCGTCCTCGGCGCCTTCCCCTTCTGGCCCCAGGGCCTCGTGCTGCCGCTGGCGTGCGCGGGCGCCGCGCTCGCGCTCGCCTCGCCGTGGCTCGCCGCGGCGTTCGCGCTCGCGGTCTGCGTGCCCGCACTCGGCGATGTCTCGGCGGGGCTGGCATGGTGTGCCGCCCTCGCGGGCGGGGTCTGGCTGCTCGCGTGCGTGCGTGCGGGGCGCAGGGCGCTCCTGCCCGTGCTCGCGCCCGTGCTCGCCGCCGTGCTCCTGTGGCCGCTCTACATCCTCGCCGCCGGCACGCTGCGCAGCGCGGCCGGCCGGGCGCTCGCGGGTGCGGCAGGCCCGTTCGCGATCGCGCTCTGGACGGCGGTGCCACTCGCGGGCGGCCTGGCGGGGACCGCGGACGCGCAGGCGGTCGGGCGCAGCTTGCTGCACGGGGCCGGCGCGCCCCTCCTCGCGCAGAGCGCAGCCTGGGCCGTCGCGGCCGTCGCGCTGCCGTATGCACTCGGCGCTGCGCGCCGGGCGCTGTTCATGGGCATCTGGCTGGCAGGGCTCCTGGCAGGGCAGGCTGTGGTGCCTGCGCTGGCGGGCGCATCTCCCGAGCAGCCGGGTCACTCGGTCGTGGCCGTCTGGGCCGTGGCTATACTGCTGGCGCTGGGCGTACGGGCGCCCGATGGCGACGCGCCGGCCGGCAAGCCGGTACCGGCGGAGGAGTAAGTTGGGCATCCTGCGCAGCATCGAGAGCCGACTCGAGCGGGTCGTCGAAGGGTCGGTTGGCCGCCTCTTCCGCGCCAGCGTGGCTCCGGTCGAGCTTGCACGCAAGCTCGCCAAAGAGCTCGAGGAAGGCAAGGTCGTGTCGGTCACCCAGACCTACGCGCCGAACGAGTACACCATCTACCTGAGCCCGCGCGATCGCACGCGGTTCGCCGATTTCGAGGCGTCCCTCCGCAACGAGCTCGCGAGCTACCTGGCGGAGCACGCCCGCCGCGCGGGCTATGTCATGCCCACCCGGCCGCGTGTGCGCTTCGAGACCGAGTCGTCCCTCCACACCGGGATCTTCGGCATCTCGACCGCGCTCGTGCGCGACGACGACGCACCGCTCGACGCGATGACCGTGCCGCCGCCCGTGCCCCTAGACGTGCCCACACCCGTCGCGGAGCCCGTCCACGGCGCACCCGAGCCGCTGCCCGATCTGGTCGCGTGGCCGCTGCCGCCCGAGCCCGTCGTGCGCTCGCCGCTCGATCCCGACCCGGCCGAGAGCGGACCGCCCGGCGGGTTCCCGCCGCTCCCGGTCGATCCCGATCCGCATCCCGAGCCGCCGCCGTTCGTACCGCCGCTGCCGGATGTCCCGGCGCTGCCGGATGTCCTGACCGTCCCGACGCCGTCCGTCCCGGCCCCGCCCACGCCGTCGCTGCCGGACCTGCCGTCGCTCGCGCCGATCGCCGACCCGCCGTCGTCCGTGCCGCCGATTCCCGCGCCGTCGATGCCGGCGCCCGTCATGCCGCCGTCGCTGCCGGACGTGTCGGTGCCCGCGCCGATGGCCTTCGATCCGCCCTCGGATGCGACGATGATCACGCCGCCCCTGCCGCGCGAGGCGCGCGAGGAGCTCGTCATCGTGCACGACAACCAGCGCACGCCGATCGAGGGCGCGGTCGTCCAGATCGGGCGCGCCCCAGGGTGCGACATCGTCCTCGACGATCGCAACGTCTCCCGCCGTCACGCCGAGATCCGCCGGCGCGGCCCGGTCGTCGTCCTGATCGACCTGGACTCGACCAACGGCACGATCGTGAACGGGCGGCGCGTGCGCGAGCACCCGCTCGCCGACGGCGATCGCATCACGCTCGGGAACAGCCGGCTCACGTTCGAGCGCCGCACGACATGAGCGCCGGCGTCGGGAGCGCCGCGTGAGCGACCAGCTCCTGCTCGCACTCAAGGCGGGGTTCCTCGTCCTGCTCTTCCTGTTCGTGTGGCGGGTGCTGCGCATCCAGGCGCGCGACCTCCGCGCGGTGCCCGAGATCGGCTCGGGGACGGAGATCACCGCGCACCGGGCCGGGGCGCCGGACGTCCTGCTCGGGCCGCGGCTCGTCGTGCTCTCGAGTCCGATCTACCCGCCGGGCACGCTGGTGCGCCTGGACGAGGACGTGGCCTTCGGGCGCGGGGCCGAGAACGACGTGGTGCTGGAGGGCGATCCCTACGCCTCCAGCCGCCACAGCGCCGTGCTCGTGCGCAACGGCACGCGCGTCGTGCGCGACCTGGGGTCGACCAACGGCACGTTCGTCGGCGGCGCGCCGCTGGCGGGTGAGCACGTGCTGCGAACCGGCGACGAGCTGCGCATCGGTGAGACCGAGCTGCGCTACGAGGAGTAGACGTGCGCGTCGTCGAGTCGGCCACAGCCACGAACACCGGACGGGTCCGCCGCAAGAACGAGGACGCCTACTACGCCGAGGAGCCGCTCTTCGCCGTCGCCGACGGCATGGGCGGCGCGCTCGCCGGCGAGGTCGCGTCGCGCATCTCGGTGCAGACCCTGGGGGAGCTCGTCGCCGAGGGCACTGACGAGGAGCGCCTCGCCGCGACCATCCGCCTCGCCAACCGCCGGGTCGCCGAGCATGCGACGTCCGACCCGCGCGCCTCGGGCATGGGCTCGACCGTCACGGCCGCATTGATCGGCCCGACCGCTGTGACCTTCGGCCATGTCGGCGACTCGCGTGCGTACCTCTGGCGCGGGGGCGTGCTGACGCGCCTCTCGGACGATCACTCCCTGGTCGCCGAGTGGGTCAAGGCCGGCGCCCTGCAGCCGGAGGAGGCCGCGCATCATCCACAGCGATCCGTGATCACGCGCGCGCTCGGCGCCGACTGGCAGGTCGAGGTCGACACCTGGACGACGCCCGCGCGCTCGGGCGACGTGATCCTGCTCTGTACCGACGGCCTGAGTGGATTCGTCGACGACGCGGCGATCGCGGAGAGGCTGCGCGAGCACGCGGGACTCGACGCGGCGGTGAACGCGCTGATCGCGGCCGCGAACGCGACGGGCGGCGAGGACAACATCACCGCCGTGGCGTTCCGCCTCGAACCCGATGAGGGTGCGGAACCCGAGCCCGCGGTCGCCGACGAGGCCGACGACGGCTCGGACACGGGCGAGGTTGACGATGGGTCGGCAACCGGCTCGCTCCCGGTCGTCGAGACCGCGCCGGACGCGGACGCGAGTGACGCCCCGGCACCCGAGGCCACGGCCGTCACGCGCGCGGTGCCGGTGCCGCTGCCGGCGAGCGGCGAGACGCTCATCACCGTGCCGGCCCTCGTGACCGGCTTCGGCAGCGGGACCCCCGTGCGCCGTCGCGGCCGAGCCCGGCGCTTCGGCGTGATCGGCTCCGTGATGGCGCTGATGCTCTGCGTGGTGTGGGCGGCGCTGATCGGGATGCGCTGGGCGCACTTCGTCGGCGAGGACCCGGCGACGGGGAAGGTCGCGATCTACCAGGGCCTCCCGTACGACCTCGGCGGCGGCGTGAAGCTGTTCTCGCTCGTGCACCTCAGCCGGATCCCGGCCGCAACGCTGCCCGCGGCGCGGCGCCGGCACCTCTTCGACCACGCGCTGCGCTCCAGCGAGTCGGCGCGCTCGCTCGTCGCGAAGCTCGAGCAGACCGAGCCGTGAGCGCCGTAGGCCTGCGCTCGAGCCGCAACCGCGAGCTCGGCTTGCTCCTGCTCGTGGCCGCCGTCGTCGCAGTGGGATTCACCTCCGTGCTCGTCGCCCGGTCGGGTGTCGTCTCGACGCTCTCGCTGACCTACGCGGCCGCGTTCCTCGGACTGCTCGGCATCGCCCATGCGGCGCTGCGCGTCGCGCTGCCGGACGCCGATCCCGTGCTGTTGCCCGCGGCGGGGCTGCTCGTGGCCGTGGGCATCGTCGAGATCTACCGCCTCGACCCGACGCGCGCACGCGATCAGGCGATCTGGCTCGCCGTGGGCGTCGGCTGCTTCGTCGCGCTGCTCGCGGTGCTCTCCGACTACCGGGTGCTGGAGCGCTACCGCTACCTGATCGGCATCGCGTCGCTCGGGGCGCTGGCGGCGACGATCGCGAGCTCCTACGTCACGGGCACGGTCGTCAACGGCGCGCGCGTGTGGATCCGCGTCGGCGGCCTCTCCTTCCAGCCGGGCGAGTTCGCCAAGCTCGGCCTGGTGCTCTTCATGGCGGCGTTCCTGCGCGAGAAGCGCGAACTGCTGGCGAGCCGCGACCGGCGCGTGCTGGGGATCGGGATGCCGCACTTCAAGCACCTCTCGCCACTTGCCCTGATGGGCGGCGGCGCGCTCGCGCTGCTCGTGCTCATGAACGACTTCGGCACCTCGCTGCTCTTCTTCGGCGTCTTCCTCGCGATGCTCTACCTGGCCACGAGCCGGCTCATCTACGTCGTGGGCGGGCTCGCCGTCTTCGTACTCGGCGCCTACGTCTCCTACCGTCTCGTGCCGCACGTCACCGAGCGCGTCGACATCTGGCTGCACCCCTGGCACGACGTGTACGGAAGCGGCTATCAGAGCGTGCAGGCGCTCTACGCGATCGCCGACGGCGGGGCGTTCGGCACCGGGCTCGGCCGCGGCTACCTGCTCACCAACGCCGGAGCGCCCGTCGTCCCGGCGATCCAGACCGACTACATCTACGCGGCGATCGCGAACGAGACGGGCCTGGCGGGCATCACCGCGCTGCTGCTCGTCTACCTCCTGGTCGTGCAGCGCGGCCTCAAGACCGCGAGCCTGGCCGGTGACGGCTTCTCGAAGCTGCTCGCCGCGGGCCTCACGATCGCGCTCGGCCTGCAGGTGTTCCTGATCGTGGGCGGCATCGTGCGCGCGGCGCCGCTGACGGGCATCACGCTGCCGTTCGTCTCCTACGGCGGATCGTCGCTGGTCGCGAACTGGGTGGCGCTGGCGCTGCTGTGCGCGATCTCGGATCGCGCGCGGCGCGAGGCGCGCGCGTGAACCGCGCCATCCGCCAGGTCTACATCGTGATCGCCGCGGGCCTCGTGCTCGTGCTGGGGTTCACGGCCTACTGGCAGCTCTGGGCGGAGTCGTCGCTCGCCGCGCGGCGCGACAACGCGCACCAGATCGTGCAGCAGCTCTCGATCAAGCGCGGGATCATCATCGCCGCCGACGGCACGAAGCTCGCGGTCAACCGCGCCGAGACGACGAGCGACGGCCGGCACGTCTACCAGCGGCGCTATCCGACGAACAAGATGTTCGCGCACGTCGTCGGCTACTCGTCGGCGACCGACGGGCGCGCCGGCGTCGAGCGCTCGGCGAACGACTACCTCGTGGGTGCGCACACCGATCTCGGCGGGGCGCTCCAGAGCGAGCTCCACTCGCTGGCGGGGAGCGAGGTCATCGGCGACGACGTGCAGCTCTCGCTGCTCCCGGCCGCGCAGCGCAAGGCCATGAGCGATCTCGCTGCGACGGGCAAGGCCGGCGCCGTGTTCGCGATCGAGCCGCGCACCGGGCGCGTGCTCGTGAGCGCGTCGTGGCCGAGCTTCAACCCCAACCGCGCCGTCCAGGGGTCGCTTCCGGCGACCGGCAGCGCGCTCGTCAACCGTGCCACGCAGGGCCTCTATCCGCCCGGCTCGTCGATCAAGCCCGTGATCGCGGCGCTGGCCCTCGAGAGCGGCAAGTACACGCCGACGAGCGCGTTCAACGACCCCGGCTACTTCGTGGAGTACGGCAGGAAGATCTCCAACGACTCGGGCGAGGTCTTCGGGCACACGGATCTGACGAACGCGCTCACGCACTCCATCAACAGCGTGTTCGCGAGCCTCGGGAGCGCGCTCTGCAACGGGCGCTCGACGTGCCCGTTGCTGACCGGCCAGCTGCAGAAGCTCGGCTTCTACTCGATCCCTCCGCTCGACTACCCGACCGAGCAGCTCGCGGCCTCGGGCACGGTGCGCCCCGGGACGCACCACCTGCTCTCGCCGAACGCGCCCATCGACCCGGCGCGCACGGCGATCGGCCAGGCGAACCTCGTCGTCACGCCGATGCAGATGGCGATGGTCGCGGCGGCCTTCGCCAACGGCGGCGTCGTCATGAGGCCGACGCTCGTCGACCGCGTGCGCTCCGCGAGCGGAGCGCTCCGCTACGAGCGTCACAGCGAGGTGCTCAGCCGCGCCTTCAGCCCGCAGACGGCGGCGGCGGTGACGGAGATGATGAAGCACGTCGTCGACCAGGGCACCGGCAAGGCCGCACAGATCCCCGGCATCCAGATCGCCGGCAAGACCGGCACGGCGCAGACCGGCCGCAACGGGCAGCTGGACGCCTGGTTCATCGCGTTCGCCCCCGCCGAGGCGCCGCAGGTCGCCGTCGCCGTGGTCGTCGAGCGCACGAACCAGTACGGCGGCCAGGCCGCCGCGCCGATCGCCCGCGACGTCATGCAGGCGGTGCTGAATGCCGCGTCGTAAGGGGCCCGTATCGCCAGACGCAAACGCCCTGATGAGACGGGCCCCAGAAGCCAAAACCGGCCTGGCACCGGGCAGGGCGCGCAGCAGTGCCGTGGAAGAATGACCCAATGACCGGAGACGACACCGAGCGCGGCCAGCCGTTCGACGGCCGCTACCGCGTGCTCGGGCGCCTCGGCGTGGGCGGCATGGCGACCGTCTACCTGGCCGAGGACTCGAGCCTGGGCCGCAAGGTCGCCCTCAAGGTCATGGCGGAGCGCTACGCCGAGGATGGCGAGTTCGTCGAGCGCTTCCGCCGCGAGGCGCAGGCGGCCGCGCGGCTCAACCACCCGAACATCATCGCCGTGTACGACCGCGGCGAGGCCAACGGCCGCCCGTACATCGCCATGGAGTATCTGCAGGGCCGCACGCTCAAGCAGGTCATCCAGAAGGACGGCCCGCTCCCCGCCGAGCGCGCGATCGCAATCGCGATGCAGGTGCTCGCGGGCCTCCGCTACGCGCACGAGCACGGCGTCGTCCACCGCGACGTCAAGCCGCACAACGTGCTCGTCGGCGACGACGGGCGCATCAAGGTCACCGACTTCGGCATCGCCCACGCCGGCGACCCGCAGATGACCGAGGTCGGCTCGATCGTGGGTACCGCCCAGTACCTCTCGCCCGAGCAGGCACGCGGCCGCAGCGTCGGCCCGCAGACCGACATCTACTCGCTCGGCGTCGTGCTCTACGAGATGCTCGCCGGGCGCGTGCCCTTCGAGGGCGACTCGTCGGTCGCGATCGCCATGCAGCACGTCTCCGACGAGCCGCCGCCGCTGCGCTCGCTCGCGCCCCTCGTGCCCGAGTCCCTCGCGCTTGTGGTCGCGCACGCGATGCTCAAGGACCCCACGCAGCGCTACAGCAGCGCAGACGAGTTCGCCGCCGATCTCGACCGTGTGCGCAGGGGACTCGTGCCGGTCGCGGCCACAGCGCTCATGGCGGCGGTCCCGTCGGGTCCGACCGAGTTCGTGCCCCCCGCGGAGGCGACGCGCATCGCGCCCAGGCACGACCCGACGCCGCTCCTCAGCGGCGAGAAGCCACCCCCCGGGCCCACGCCGCGCCGCCGCTCGCGCTGGCCGTGGCTGCTCGTGCTCCTGCTGCTCCTGGCGGTCGGGGCGCTGGCGGCATTCGCACTCGGCGTCGGTTCGGGCGGCGGCTCGCCGCCGACCAACCCGACGACCGGCACGAATACCCAGACATCCACGACGCCCGTGGCCTCGCACACGCTCGACAGCCTCGCGGGCAAGACGCTCTCGGAAGCCGATTCGACGCTCAAGGGCTACCAGCTGAAGCTCCACATCAAGCCTCAGCGCGTCCGTGACGCCCAGCACGATGCAAACATCGTCGTCGACAGCGCCCCGGCCGCCGGCACGCTCCTGCATCAGGGCGACACCGTGCTGCTCAAGGTCTCGCGCGGGCAGAAGCAGATTCCGAACATCGTCGGCGCGACCGTGGCCGACGCGCTCGTCCAGCTCGGCGCGGACTTCAAGTCGACCCAGCAGTCCGAGGCCAGCGACACGACCGACAAGGGCAAGATCACGCGCACCGTCCCGCCCGTGGGCCAGAAGGCGCCGGTGGGGTCGTCGATCACGATCTGGGTCTCGACCGGCCCGGCCTCCGTGCAGGTCCCGAACCTCGTGGGCAAGACCGAGGCCGATGCGCGCGCCGCGCTCGCCACCTCCGGCCTGATCGTCAAGGAGCCGCCGGGAGCGCGCTGCTCCGACCAGGTCGACGTCGGTCAGGTGGCGAAGCAGTCGCCGACGACCGGAACGCTCGTGCACAAGGGCAAGGCGATCAGCTTCGACATCGCCAACAGCCCGTGCACGATCGATGTGCCGTCCGTGCGGGGGCTGAGCATCGACGAGGCCACGCAGATCCTCACGGACCGCAAGATCAAGCTCGGGCCGATCAACTACCAGACCGTCACGGACCCCAAGCAGGACGGCCTGGTGCTCGACCAGGACATCGAGGGCACGAACACGAAGCCGTTCCAGGTGACGCTCACCGTCGGCCAGCTCGATCAGACCGCCACCACCGGTCCGTCGACGACAACCACTCCGTGACGCGCGTGCGCATCGCCGTCGTCGCCGGCGGCCGCTCGTCGGAGCACGCCATCTCGCTGGCGTCCGCCCGCTCGGTCATCGAGGCGCTCGATCCCGCGCGCTTCGACGTCGTCACGCTGCTCATCGACGAGGCCGGCGGCTGGCAGGTCGTCGATGGCGCGGCGGCGCTCCAGGCGGCCTCCGAGGGCGTGCCCGCGGCGCAGCTCGCGACCGGCGGCGGCGCTTCCCTCGTGCCCGGCGGGGGCGGTGGGGCGCTCGTCGGCTCGAACGGCGCGCAGGCGGATCCGATCGACATCGTCTTCCCGGTCCTGCACGGGCCGTTCGGCGAGGACGGCACGATCCAGGGCATGCTCGAGACGCTCGGCCTGCCGTACGTGGGCGCCGGCGTCCTGGGGTCCGCGGCGAGCATGGACAAGGCGTTCTGCAAGGCGGTGCTGCGGGATGCGGGGATCGCCGTGGCGCGCTCGCTGGTCTACCGCCACGGCGTCGACGATCCGCTCGACCCGCGGGTCGTCGAGCACGTCGCATCGACGCTCGGCTGGCCGGTGTTCGTGAAGCCCGCCAACCTCGGCTCGAGTGTCGGCATCAGCAAGGTGCACGGGCCGGAAGAGCTCGCCGACGCGCTGGATCTCGCCTACCGCCATGACGAGAAGGCGCTCGTCGAGGAGTTCGTCGCGGGACGCGAGCTGGAGTGCGGCGTGCTCGGCAACGACCGCCCCGTGGCCTCGGCCGTGGGCGAGATCCTCACGGCCGCCGAGTGGTACGACTATTCCGCCAAGTACGACGCCGGCGGCTCCGACCTCGACGTCCCGGCCGACATACCCGCGCCGGTCGCCGAGCGCGTGCGAACGATCGCCGTCGACGCGTTCCGCGCGCTCGAGCTGAGCGGCATGGCGCGCGTCGACTTCTTCTGGTCGACGGCGGGCGAGGTGCTCGTCAACGAGGTCAACACGATCCCGGGCTTCACCGACACCTCGTACTACGCGCGGCTCTTCGCCGCCAGCGGCGTGAGCTACCCGGAGGTTCTGAGCCGCCTCGTGGAACTCGGCCTCGAGCGTCACGAGCGCCGCGCCCGCTACCGCTACTGACTCCCGGTCTGGAGCTGCGCCTCGGCGATGCTCGCAGCGAAGCCCGTGGCGGTCGGCGCCAGCTTGGTGATCCAGATCAGGTAGAGCTTCTTCGCCCCGCCGGTCAGCGGGACGTCCATCGGCACCGTGCGTGCGACGAACGGCGCGCTCACGGGCGTCCAGCCGGCGATCGAGGCCGGGGGCGAGGTGCCCGAGGTGGTGTAGACGCGGCCCGTCCAGCCGCCGAGGCCGCCGTCGATGCGGAGCATCCGGGCCGTGACGGGCGACGGCGCGGCAAGGATGAGGCCGACCCCCGGCTTGATGCCGGCGAAGACCGCCGACGCCCTGTAGGTGTCGGTGCGCCAGGTCGTCGCGATGTTGCCGTCGAGCACGTTGCCGGTATCGGCAGGGTGCTCGTTGCCGTCGCCGCCGTCACCGGTCGGGTCGTAGCTCGTGGCCGTCAGGCCGCTCACGCTCGTGCCGGCCGCGACGGTGGTGACGGCCGTCGTCGTCGGCGTGTGTGCGGTTGTCGGCGGAAGCGCGGTCGTGCCGCCGGCGTGCCCGCCGCCGAAGCTGAAGCTGCTCCCGAGGTAGGCCGCCCAGCTGACGCCGGCGGCGAGCACCAGCACGAGCAGGACGACCGGCCAGAGGCGCCCTCGGCGCGCTCGCGGACGGCGCGCCGGGGCATCGTGGCGGAAGAACGGATCGTCCCCGCGCCCCGGGGCTGAGCGGCCGCTGTTTGCGGGAGGGGCGCCGCCGGCGGGAGCTTCGGCCGCTTCGAGCGCGGTTGCCACGAGCGGCACCTCGGCCGTGTCGGAGCCGTCGTCGCGCGTGAGCGCAACGAGCTCCTCCTCGAGCGCCAGCCCCATCTGCCCGACGGTCTCGTAGCGGTCGTCGGGGCGCTTGGCGAGCGATCGCCGCAGGATCTCGGCCACGCCGTCGGATGCCTCCGGGCAGCGCGCCTGGACGTCGGGGATCGGCGCTCGCAGGTGCTGCTCGGCGATCTCGACGAACGACGAGCCGCGGTAGGGCGGTCCGCCGGTGAGGCAGTGGTACAGCAGCGCGCCGAGCGCATAGATGTCCGCGCGCCCGTCGAGCGGATGCCCCTGCGCCTGCTCGGGTGCGACGTAGTCGCCCGTGCCGAGAACGCGCCCGGGGTTCGTGAGCGCGGGGGCGTCGTCGACGCGCGCGATACCGAAGTCGGTCAGCTTCGCGTGACCGTCCGCGGTCAGGAGGACGTTGTGCGGCTTCACGTCGCGGTGGATGACGCCGCGCTGATGGGCGTAGGCGAGCGCCGCGGCGACCTGGACGGCGATCGCGAGCGCCTCGGCCACGGGCAGGCTGCCCTCGAGCGAGATGCGCTCGTGGAGATCGCGCCCGTCGACCAGCTCGCAGACGATGAACGGGCGGCCGTCGGTCTCGCCGCGGTCGATGACGGTGACGATGCCGGGATGCGTCAGCAGTGCCAGAGTCCGCGCCTCGCGCTCGAAGCGGTCGACCGAGTCGGCCGACTCGAGGCGACGGGTGTGCAGCAGCTTGATCGCCACCGGCCGTCCGAGCTCCTCGTCGTAGGCCTGCCAGACGCTCGACATGCCGCCTCGCCCGAGCAGGCGCTCGATGCGGAAGCGTCCCGAGAGCGTCTCGCCGATCACCTGAGGAGCCTATCCGTCCTGACGCGGGCGACTACACGCGCCTTCCGGCCCGGGCGCTCGTGCTCCGGAACGGAGCGTCAGAAGTCGAACGGCGTGATGTGGTCGTCGCGCAGCGCTGCGACGAAGCGCTCGATCTCCGCGGCCATGTTGTCGTGCGCGAGCTGCTCGACGTGCTCGATGAGGGCGTCGGTACCTTCGTTGAGCAGGGCGTCGTAGCGCTGTACGTCGGCCTCGCCGTGGACGCCCGTGGTCTCCCACTCGCACTCCGGGCAGCGCCGCTCGATCTCCCAGCGGCCCGGAGACAGCTCGTGCCAGGCGAGTGGGTGCACCAGTTCGCCGTCGCACTCGGGGCAGAGCTCCAGGGCCGCCGCCACCAGCGTCTCATCGCTCGAGACGATCGCGCCCGGCGCGCTCTGCAGGTAGACGATCTCCACCGCCTTGCCGCTCGGCAGGATGATCCGCTTGACTTGGAAATCGCTCATGCACAACCCGTTATCGGGCTCTGCGCGTCATTCCTTGAGGGGCCAAACCCCCTCGGCCGGGGGAACTTCCCGCCCCGGGCGGGTCAGGATCCGAAGTCGGCGGTGACGTAGAGCGCGTTGCGCCCCCTCCAGGAGCCCCAGGCCATGCCGAGCCCGATGCTGTGGAAGGACGCGCTGAGGAGGTTCTGCCGATGGCCTGGACTCTGCATCCACATGGCGACGGCGCCCGCGGGATTCGGCGCGACCGCGAGATCCTCGCCCGCCTCCGTGCCGTGCCAGCGGACCCGGGTGAGACGGTCGAGCAGCGTCGAGCCGTCGGGGGAGACGTGGTCGATGATGCCTGCACGAGCGAGCTGCTGACTCTGCCAGTTCGCCGCGCTGCCCAGCGGGGAGCTCGCGCTGAGCGGGCCGACACCGGCCGCGGCGCGTGCGGCGTTGATCGCCGTCAGCAGCGAGCGCACGCTCCGCGTCATGTGGCTCGACGGATGCGCTGCCTCCGCGGTCCCCGCGCCGAAGGTCGCGAGCGCGACGAGCGCGCACGCTGTGATGTTCCTCCGACGCATCCGGGCGAGTCTACGGGCAGCTTTTCCGCACTGCCGATCTGTTCTACCGGAATCTGTGGATTCTCCCGCGTTTCGCCCGTGGATCGGGAGATTGTCCTGCTCCCGGGGTACCCGCGATCAGGCTGCGACGGCTGCGACGGCGTGCTCGATCGCGGCCTCGAGGACGTCGAGCGCCTCGGCGAGTTCGCCGTCCGTGATCACGAGTGGCGCCAGGTTCCGGATCACGTTGCCGAAGAGGCCGGCCTTGAGCAGGACGAGACCGTGCTGGAGGGCGTGCTCGGCCACGCGCGTGGCGATCTCGGGCGCCGGCTCGCGGGTGCGCGCGTCGCGGACGAACTCGAGGCCGACCATGGAGCCGAGCCCGCGCACGTCGCCGAGCTGCGGCACGCGTCGCTGGAGGTCGCGCATGCGGCGCGTCAGCGACTCGCCGATCTCGCGCGCGCGGGCGCAGAGCTCGAGTCGGTCGATCTCGTCCAGCACCGCGAGGGCGGCGACGCAGGCGACCGGGTTGCCGACGTACGTGCCTCCGATCGTCGAGTCGCCGGGTGCGTCCATGATCTCGGCGCGGCCGAGCACGCCCGAGAGCGGGAGACCCGCGGCGATCGACTTCGCGACGCACACGAGGTCGGGCTCGATGCCGGACTGCTCGATCGCGAACAGCGTGCCCGTGCGGCCGAAGCCGGTCTGCACCTCGTCGGCGATCAGCACGATGCCGTGCTCGTCGCAGATCTCGCGCAGGCCCTTGAGGTAGGCCGCGGGCGCCGGCACGAAGCCGCCCTCGCCCTGGACCGGCTCGATCACGATCGCCGCCACGTCCTCGGGCGCGATGCGCGTCGTGAATGCCCGGCGCAGATCGTCGAGCGCTCCCTCGCAGGCGTCGCCGGCGGGCCAGCGGTACTCGTAGGGGTACGCGACACGGTAGACCTCGGGCGCGAAGGGGCCGAAGCCGGCCTTGTAGGGGTGCTGCTTCGAGGTCAGCGACATGGCCATCAGCGTGCGGCCGTGGAACGCGCCCTCGTAGGCGATGACGGCCGGCCGGCCGGTGGCCGCCTTGGCGATCTTGACGGCGTTCTCGACGGCCTCGGCGCCGCTGTTGAAGAACGCAGCCTTCGTCGGGCCCGAGATCGGCAGCCGGGCGCACAGTCGCTCGGCGAGCTCGACATAGGAGTCGTAGGGCATCACCGTGAAGTCGGTGTGCAGGAAGCGCGCCACCTGCCCCTGCACGGCGGCTGTGACGGCGGCGTTCGAGTGTCCGACCGCGAGGCAGCCGATGCCGCCTGCGAAGTCGACGAAGGTGTTGCCGTCGACGTCGGTGATGAGCGCGCCCTCGGCGCTCTCGACGAAGACCGGCACCCAGAGGGCCTTGGCGTTCGCGACGGCGCGCTCCTTGCGCTCGATCCAGGCGCGCGAGCGGGGCCCTGGCACTTCGGTGCGGATCTCGATGGACGGCATGGATCGAGCGTATCGCACCTTGCATAGGCCGTATAGCTCCTCCCGGGAGCCCGTCACGCGTGCAGCGCGATAATGGCGAACGCGGCGCCCGTGGGGTCGTCGAGGAGCGCACAGCGGCCGGGCCCGATGTCGGTCGGTGGCTGCCGGATCGCGCCGCCCAGCTCACCACAGCGGCGCGCGGTGGCGTCGGCGTCGGCGGTGGCGATGTAGACCATCCAGTGGGGCGGCGTGTCCTCCGGCCAGGTCTCGTCCATCTCGAGCGCGCCGGCGACGAGTTGCTCGTGGCGCTTCCAGACGGTGTACGGGCTTCCGCCGAAGTCCTGCTCCTGCGCGGTCCAGCCGAAGACCGAGAGGTAGAAGAACGCAGCCTGGCCGAGGTCGCGCGTCACGAGCTCGCTCCAGATCGGCGTGCCCGGCTCGCCGCGCACCTCGTAGCCCCGGTGCTCGCCCGGCTCCCACACCGACACCTGTGCGCCCATCGGATCCCGCAGGATCGCCATGCGGCCGGCCTCGAGCACGTCCATGGCGTCCATCACGACCTCGCCGCCACTCGCAAGCGCAGCGGCGCACGACGCGTCGGCGTCGGAGCTCGCGACGTACGTCGACCAGGACGAGCTGTCGGTGTCGCCCCAGCACGGCGCGAGGCCCGCGACCTGCCGGCCGTCGCGCAGGAGCATGCGATAGCCACCGGCCTCCTCAGCGGGCTCGGCCGCCGTCCACCCGAAGAGCTCGCAATAGAATTCCGTGGCCACGTCGGCATCCGTGCTGGCGAGGTCGATCCAGCAGATGGTGCCCGGGTCGTGCATGTCGATCGGTGGCATCGCAGCTCCTTCGTGCGGATCGTGACGAGCGGAGCCTACGCTTCGCACGCCGCGCCGTCACCCCCGGGAGGTCACATGAACGAGTTGTTGGAGAGCACCGCCGTCCGCGCGGCCCGGTACCTCGCGGAGATCCAGGCGCGATCGGTCGCGCCATCGGCCGCGGCGATCGCGGATCTGCAGGCGTTGCGGGAGCCGTTCCCCGCCGGCCCGTGCGCTCCCGGCGACGTGCTGGCACTGCTCGACGAGCTCGGCTCCCCGGCGACGGTGGGCAGTGCCGGACCGCGCTTCTTCGGATTCGTGATCGGCGGCTCCCTGCCCGTCGCACTGGCCGCCAACTGGCTCGCGGCGGCCTGGGATCAGAACGCGGCGTTCGACTCCGTCACACCTGCGGCGTCTCTCACGGAGGCGGTCGCGCTCGACTGGATGCGCGAGATCTTCGGTCTGCCCACGGCTTGCGGTGCGGCCTTCGTGACCGGCTGCACGATGGCGAACTTCAGCTCCCTGGCAGCCGCGCGGCATGCCGTGCTGGCCGGGCAGGACTGGGACGTCGAGGCCGACGGGCTCTTCGGCGCGCCGCCGATCACGGTCGTGATCGGCGAGGAGGCGCACCCCACGCTGATCAAGGCGCTCGGGCTCGTCGGCTTCGGCCGCAACCGCCTCGTGCGCGTCCCCGTGGACGGGCAGGGGCGTATGCGGGCCGACTCGCTTCCGCCGCTCGCGCCGGAGACGATCGTCTGTGCGCAGGCGGGCAACGTCAACACGGGCGCGTTCGATCCGATCACGGCGATCGCGGAGCGCACGCACGCGGCGGGGGCGTGGCTGCACGTCGACGCCGCGTTCGGCCTCTGGGCGACCGCTGCGGCCGCTCGGGCGCACCTCGCCGAGGGCATCGGGCTCGCCGACTCCTGGGCGACCGACGCCCACAAGTGGCTCAACGTCCCGTATGACAGCGGCATCGCATTCGTGCGCGACGCAGACTCCCTGCGCGCCGCGATGGCGGTGACCGCCGAGTACCTGCCCGCGGCGGACGGCGTGCGCAATCCGTCCGACTTCACGCCCGAGCTCTCGCGCCGTGCCCGCGGCGTGGAGGTATGGGCGGCGCTCCGGTCGCTCGGGCGCTCCGGACTCGACGACCTCGTCGAGCGCACCTGCCGCTACGCGACCCGCTTCGCCGAGGGGCTCGGCGCCGCAGGCTACGAGATCCTCAACGAGGTCGAGCTCAACCAGGTGCTCGTCGCGTTCGGCGAGCCGGAGGTCACGCGGCGGATCGTCAAGGCGCTCCAGACCGAGGGCACCTGCTGGTGCGGGATCACGGTCTGGCAGGGCCGGACGGCGATGCGGATCAGCGTCTCGTCCTGGGCCACGACCGCGGATGATGTCGAGCGGAGTCTCGAGGCGATGATCCGCGTCGCAGCGGAGTGCCGGTCCTAGTCGTTCACACCAGCAGGGTCTCGAGCGCGGCGGCCGCGCGCAGAACGACGTCGTCGTTGCCCGGCATCCCGATCACCTGCAGGCTCAGGGGCAGGCCGTCGCGATCGCTCCCGGCGGGGAGCGCGAGCGCGGGCCAGCCGAGGGCGTTGAAGGGCTTCGTGAGCGCGTTCATGCGTGTCGTCTTGTCGGGCCCGTCGATCGGCACGGGCATGCAGGGCGCGGACGCGCCGAGCAGGATGTCGTACCCCGCGGCCGCGGCCGCACAGCGCTGCCGGGCCTCGGCAAGCTCGCGCAGGCCGCGCAGGTAGTCGATTGCCGGTAGCGTGCGGGCCGCTTCGACGTCGGCCAGCGTCCCGGGGTCGTAGCGGGCCGCGTCCGCGGCCGGGGAGGCGTCGTGCGCGAGCACGAACGCGCCCGGCTCGGCCGTGAAGATCGGCGCCATCGAGCGGTTGTCGCTCTGCGACCAGTCGATGTCGACCTCACCCGCGCGCACGAGCGCCCGCGCGCGCTCGAGCATCGCGGCCACGTCGTCGTCCAGCGCCGCGGTGAAGTAGCCGCCGAGGAAGCCGACCCGCAGTCCGCCGAGCCCGCCCGCGAGGTCGGCGAGCGGGACGGCCGCGATGACCGAGTACTGGAGTGCCGCCTCGGCGACGCTCCGGGCGATCGACCCGCCCGTGTCGAAGCTCGGGGCGTACGGCATGCAGCCGTCGAGCGGCACCGAGCCGTAGGTCGGCTTGAACCCGACCACGCCACAGGCGGCCGCCGGATGCCGCACGCTGCCGCCGGCGTCGGTGCCGGGTGCGTGGTCGACGATTCCCGCCGCCACCGCGACGGCCGAGCCCGAGGACGAACCACCGGGGACGCGATCCAGGTCGTGGGGGTTGCGACACGTCGGCCGGCCCGGGGTCTGGCCCATCATTCCCCACGCCAGCTGGGTCATCGCCAGCTTGCCGAGCGTGATCGCACCGGCGGCCTCGAGCCGATGCACGATCGTGGCGCTCGTCTTCGGAGACGCCTCGCCGGAGCGCCACGGCGCCCCGCCCGTCGTGTGCAGGCCCGCCACGTCGAAGCAGTCCTTCCAGGCGCACACGGTGCCGGCGAGGATTCCCACGTCCTCGCCGCGGGCAGCGGAATCCGTCAGCGAGCGCGCCCGCTCTCGCGCGCGCTCCGCGTCGAGCTCCCAGAAGGCGCCGAGGTGCGCGAGCTCGTCCGCCCGTGCGAGCGCCTGCTCGACCCGCTCTGCGATTCCGCGCGCCGTACCCATCGCATGGGATGATCGCACGATGGTCCTCTCCGACCGCTCCATCCGCGAGGCGATCGCCGCGGGCCGCATCGAGATCGATCCGTTCGACGAGCAGCTCGTGCAGCCGTCGAGCGTCGACGTGCGCTGCGATCACCGCTTCCGGGTCTTCCACCCCGGGCGCTACCCGTTCATCGACGTCAAGCAGCCCATGCCCGATCTCACCGAGCTCGTCGAGATCTCCGACGGCCGCCCGTTCATCCTGCACCCGGGCGAGTTCGTGCTGGGGGCGACGCTGGAGCGGATCCGCCTGCCCGACGATCTGGTCGCGCGCCTCGACGGCAAGAGCTCGCTCGGCCGGCTCGGGTTGCAGGTGCACTCGACCGCCGGCCTCGCCGATCCGGGCTTCACCGGGCAGATCACGCTCGAGCTCTCCAACATGACCCGCCTGCCGATCTCGCTCTACCCCGGCATGCGCGTTGCGCAGCTCGTCTTCGAGATGCTCTCGACCCCCGCCGACCGGCCCTACGGACACGGCGGCCTGGGCTCGAAGTACCAGGGTCAGAGCGGCCCGACGCCGAGCCAGTACTGGCGCAACTTCGATCAACCGGCGGACGCCGAGCCGGGTGGGTGAATTTTCGGATTCCACCCTTCCCATCCGCCGAGACGTGAGCTAGTCTGGGCGAACCGCGGAAAGGGGGTGGTCCGACTTTGTGTGACAGTACTGATGGGCCGAGCGGAGGTACTCGCCGCTAGGGGTGACGTTCCCCTGAACCAGAGAGGGAACTCGCCGACAGGCCAGGCGTTGGGGAGCCGCGGAAGACGCGGCAATCGCCCCTGGTGAATACCAGCGAGTATCCGATCGTCGTCGGGCCGCCTCATGGCGGCCCGACGTGTTTTTCCGTACGGGCGCTGCCTGCGTGCGCGGCCGCGCGGGCTCGATCGCGTCGCGGGATCGGTGGCACCCTGGGGTGCTAGTAGCCCAGAGCCACGCCGTCCTTGCGCGATTCCGTGCCGCCGATCAGCGCTTCGTCGCGCACCAGGATCGCCTGGCCGCCGCCGAAGCCCTCGGGGTGCGGGTCGCAGAGGGCTCGGTGGCCGCGGCGCGCGAGTGCGGGAGCGAGGCCGTGCAGCGGTTCCTCGAGCGCGAGGGCCCACTCGCCGCGACCGCCGGTGTCGAGCCGCCAGCGCGGCTCGTCGAGCGCGGCCTGCGGGTCGAGCCCGCGGTCGACCATGTGCGAGACGACCTGCAGGTGGCCCTGCGGCTGCATGTGCCCGCCCATGACGCCGAAGGGTCCCTCGAGCGCGCCGTCGCGCAGGAGCATCCCCGGGATGATCGTGTGGTAGGGGCGCTTGCCGGGCGCCAGGCGGTTCGGGTGGCCCGGCTCGAGGGTGAAGCAGTGCCCGCGGTTGTGCAGCACGACGCCCGTGCCGGGTGCGACGACCAGGGAGCCGAAGTGGTGGTAGACGCTCTGGATCAGCGAGCAGGCGTTGCGGTCTTCGTCGATCGCGCACAGGTAGACGGTGCCGCTCGCGTGCAGCGCGCCGGCGACGGGCGCCCCCGCGTGCGCGGCGTCGATCAGCGCGCGCCGGCCGGCGAGGTAGTCCTCGTCGAGATAGCGCTCGGGCAGCGGCCCGTCGTGGACGTGCCGCTCGGCGTCGGCGAAGGCGAGCTTCATCGCCTCGGCCTGGAGATGAACGCGGT